>JBAUMC010000021.1:0-39776 GCA_049578505.1 Bacteroidota bacterium
GCCAAAATGATAGATATTCGACATAGCAAAGTTCTGCAGCCGAATAAACGCTGCAAGCTGGCCGGCGTAATCGATAGAACCGCCGAGCATGAGCTGCTCATTCTGATGGCTGAACGTCGTCGAATCAATGGCAATCCCCGACCGACCTAATCGTGCTGAGAATTTCTCGACGTTATCCAGTTCGTACCCCTGGTAGCTGAAAGAAAACGTGTCAAAGGTAAGTTCGTATTCGTCGGGGTTGATCTGGCCGCGACCCTCGATGCCGATTTTGATAGTGCTGTCCACGCTGCATTCCACGGAGTACTCCGCATGCCGATTATGGAGGTTGAAATCAACCGCGACATCCCGAAAATACGAATCGCCCGTAAAAATATTCGCGGCACTGACCCGTGCCTGCATCGTCGGGCTGTTGATCGCGGCGAGCAAGCTATCGCGTGACATGTTTTGAAAATTGTATTCGACCGACCCATTCTCAATGACAAAAAAATTGTTATCTATGGAATATCTTGCTGATTTGACAGCGATCGAGCCTTCAGCAGAAAGGGTATCGGCATTGCCGTGAAGCGACCCTTCAGCGTCACCGATTGCATTAAACATATTTTTTCCGAAAATAACCGCCACCGGTTCCAAATTCTTCAGATGCAATGAATACTGAAGAGAATTTTGGAGAAGAGACACTCCTCGTGCAGTTGTGTCCTCTTCGTTGTTTGCGATCTCTGCAAATGAAGAATCAAAAATGGCACGCTGTTTATAGTACGCAAGGCGAATCCCGCTAAGATGCGATTGCACCATATCGATTACACCGGCATAGGTGAAATTACCCTTTAGCGATAGATCGGCGACAGGAGAGACAAGTCGGAACGTCTTATTCCCGAGTGAATCGGCGTCGACATGAAGTTCCGCCCGAGCGCTGTCAAAAGTATATGTTTCAAACCGGGACCCTGAAAACTCAACGTCCAAGTCTCCGGTCATATCTTCATGAAGAAAATGTTTTCCGCTTGCATCCAACGAGAAGGAACACTCAGAGGCATAATGTTCATCCTTGAAAATCGGTGCAAAATTAAACCGAGAAAACGTTCCGTCGAACGAATACGACGGAGCCGCCGAAGAGTTGTAATCCAAGGTTGATAGGAGGGAAACGTTTCCTTTTAGGACCTGAAGTTCCGCGGAAAGCGAAATTTTTTTGTTTTGTCCTTCGAGAGCTGCATGGAGATGCGAAATCGGAATCTCATTGAACGACGACGAATCGACTACAATCGTAGCTTTAGAGTTCAGTTCTTCAATCGATGTCCCCTCTCCTTCTATCGTTCCGGTGAAATCCAGGTGCGAGCGTAGCGACGGGTCCGAAAAAAATTTCGCCAAATTGACTTCCTGCCCGCCGAACGCAGCCTTGAATTTCATGATTTTGCCAGTGAGATCCAATCCCCCGTTAACCGAAATGTTTCCAGCCGACATCGAAGCATTCGCTGTGACGGCAAAATCGAGCGGCTTACCTGTGTAATGGAACTCGAGGCCAAGAAGCCCGGCATTTCCAAAATCCGGAATATGAAAAAACGGGAGCAGTTGAGGGACGTCGGAAGGCTGAATTGAGGTTCCTTTCGATTCAATATTCAACGTCAAGTCAGTGGGGCGATACAGATTGGTGACGCTGCCTTCGAGGTTTATAATTGAGTGATTGAAACCTGCATGGAGCTTTTTCACCTTGATGTTGCCGAATTCGCCTTCGGTACTGCATTCGAGTTGAACGGATCCGCGAAGAAAACCGAGGGAGGGAAGAAATCGCTGCAGGTCTTCGGCGGCGACGATGCTCGGAGACAAGGAACATTCAACCGGTGCGAACCGAAGAGCACCGATGTCTTTGATCTTGAAGGCATCAACAGTGGCAATTTTTGCAGACACTTCGATGCGAGACCGGGGGGTCACAATGAGGAGGTTTTTCACGTCGGATGCCGTTGCGGTGTGATGAAGAGAACCGGCAAAGTGGGTGAGCGTGAAACCTTCTCGTGAAGAAACAAATGAAATGTTTTTAATTGTTGCGCTTTGCTCCCGATCCGAAATTTCCGCGGAGAGTTCAACGTTAAGTTTTTCGACGTCGAGGTTGGAAAAATTGAATGTCCGCCGGGCTATCGAGTCGGGAAGATCACGGTCCGATTGTGAGGTTGAATCAATGAGTCGAAAATGTCCGTTGCTGATGCGCAGGCTTTTCACCGTAACCACCCACGGGGACGGAAGAGAATCGGGTTCCGATTTCTTTTTAGAAAGGCGGTCGACATTCCACGTTCCGTCGGCAAATCGGATCAACGAAACGGAAGGGTTGTCGATCTCGACGCTCCCAAGGGAAATATGCTTGTTCCAAAGGGGGAACGGGTCGTAGCGAACAACCGCGTTGCTCGCTTCAAGAAACGACGCGTTGTTGACATAAATTGCAATAGTGTCGATGGAAATGCCTGTGACGAGGTTCCCCTTTATCTCTCCGATAAAAACCGATGCATTGAGATTTGCATCAACCATCTTATACATCGTCGACCGAAGAGTCTGCTTAAAAAGCGCCGTTTGGGTGAATCCTGCTGCCACAAACAGAACGAACAACGCCGTAACGCAAACATACACCAATATTTTCGAGGTCTTCCGGATCATCTATTCCTTATCCTCGCCAACGTACAACTCCTTAATTTTCTCGATGATCGCTGTCGTTGACCGCTGCGGAATGAGCGGGAGGGTGAGGACTTTTCCGCCGGAGCCCTCTACGACATCTTTTCCTACAACATCGTCCACCTTCCAGTCGGCGCCTTTAACGAGGATATCCGGTATCAACGCGTTGATCAATTCATACGGGGTCTTCTCTCCGAAGATGCAAACGGCGTCCACGGGGACCAACTGAGATACAAGAAATGCCCTGTCGCTTTCGACAACGACTGGCCTATGCGGCCCTTTAATTTTTTTTACCGAAGCGTCGCTGTTTACTCCGACGATCAACTCGTCGCCCATCGATTTTGCGGCAATAAGGTACTCGATATGACCACGGTGCAAAATATCGAATACCCCGTTTGTAAAAACAACCTTCTTCCCGTTTGATTTCCAGCGACGACGCAACTCAATTAATTCTGAAAGTACGAATACTTTTCCCATGATGGTTTCGATTATTTGTTTCGAGCGTTAGGCTTGGTAGGAAAGAACTCTTGAGAGCAATGCTTCCGGCAAAATGGGAACGATGCCAACCTCGCCGCATACCACTCCGCCGGCAAAATTGGCAAGGCTTGCCGACTCGTGAATTGTTGCCCCCGACGCCAATGCCATCGTCAGCGTCGCGATCACTGTATCGCCGGCACCGGAAACGTCGGCAACATGTCGCGCCTGAGTCGGTAAATGGGAGAGCGAATCGTGATTGTCCAGCAGACTCATTCCTTGCTCGCCGAGCGTAATAAGTACATTTTCTGCGTTCAATTTTTTCTTCAATAACGTTATCGCTTGGCGAATGCTCTCTTCTGAATTCAGCTTTTGTCCCAACGCCTCTTCCACTTCTTTTCTGTTCGGCTTGAACACTGAAGCGTTTTTATATTCGAAAAAATTTTGGAATTTAGGGTCCACGGTAACAATTTTTCCATGCTTACGGGCCATCTCGATAACCTGTCCAATCAAGGATCCAACGATAACCCCCTTGTTGTAATCTTCGAGGATAATACCGTCAAGCGAACCGATGGTATTCTGGAGCACGGAGAGTATTCGAGTCTGAACCTCGGGCGAAATATCCCGTTTTTGCTCGTTGTCTATCCGGACGACATGCTGACTATGAGCAAGGACACGGGTTTTGATCGTCGTGGGTCGCGATGCATCCCTGACAATCCCGCTAATTGGACACCCTTGCTCGGTAAGAAGTTTTGTAAGCAGGAGGCCGTTGGCATCGTCGCCTGTTACGCCGACAAGCAATGGCCATCCTCCAAGAGATTTGATGTTGTTTGCAACATTCGCCGCACCGCCCAGCCGCTCCGTCTCCTTCTCGACTTCAACGACTGGGACTGGGGCCTCGGGAGAAATGCGGGTAACGGTTCCCCAAAGATATCTATCGACCATCACATCGCCAACGACCGCAATGCGTTTATTTTTGAACTTTGTAAGGAGTTCCTTGAGTCTATTCTCAGAAAAGGTCATCAATTGGCTTCGCCACAAGTGTTTGAAGCATTGTGAGATTAGAAAATATACCTATTTGAAGGGCGACAATCAATAAAAAAAGGCTGTTGTGGATAACCACAACAGCCTTTCGCTGCTTAAATAAGATGAAAATGATACTACTTCATCATCAACATTTTCTTTGTAATGACATAATTCGCAGCTCCGTTAGTTTCGGCAATAAACCTGTAGAAGTAGATACCGCTGGCAACCGATACTCCGTGATTGTTTGTTCCATTCCAGGTTACTTTGTAATTCCCTGAAACGATATCGCCGGTGGCAAGTGTTTTAACCAACTCGCCCAAAATATTGTAAACATTCAACTGGATCGTCGCCGAACGTGGAACTGAGAATTCGATATTCGTCGTCGGGTTGAACGGATTCGGATAGTTCTGGCTTAACATATACGTCGACGGAGTTTTCTGACTCACCACATTAACGCCCGTTGGATAGAAGCCGAGTGCCTTTTGAAGAAGGGCCACAGCGTATTTTGCGTTATGCATACCACCACTTCCATCGTTCGATACAAAAGCGTAAGTGTAAATCCCTTGGACAAGGTCCGGCCTATTTTTAACCTTGAGGCTATCTTTCATGGCCAACGTTGGTTGGCCAGTTAAAGAGTCGATCGGCAGCCTAGCCTTCAGAAGAGCCAATAACCCTGCGATTTCTGTCTGAACTCCCTCAATTTTTCCATTACGGTCATAATCGTAGCTGGCTTTGATATCATCAAATTTTGTTATTCCAGCTCCGTGGCATGCTTGGCAAGCGTCGACGCGGTCGTGCATAACACCTGTGCCGGTCGTGTCCTGCATCGTCAACGTGTGGTCGCTTCCCGGCATATGGCATGTAACGCAGCCGTCAGCCAGTTGGGTGTGAGTTGTTAATCCAGTAATGGTGGTGTCGCCGTACTGATATGCATTTTGACCGAATAACATATCGGATTGCGGGTTACCGTGCGGACCATAGTGGTCTGCAAAGCCATAGTATGGAGCCTTTGTTGTAACTTTCGTACTGACATTGTATCGTGATCTGTGGCAGTTCATGCAGAGTTGACCCCTGCCAAAAATGCCTTTCGGGACAACGTAACCATTTCTAAGCGTATCAACAGTAACGGTTCTTAACTGATTCGGATTTGCCGTACTATGCGGATCATGGCAAACCGAACACGTGATCGGGTATGAAGCATCGGTGGCAGCATTCCATGTTGGATCTGTAGTAGGTTTGCCATCGGTAACCCATTTCACAAACGCTTTACCGCTATGGCATGGGAAACAGCTCGCGGAAGTCGCATCTTTACCAGCAAGAGGCATCGTTGCATGATCTGACAAAGCCCAGAAAGTCCCAGAGACATGTCTGGGGGGCGCATCGTGGCATGACTGGCAAACACCCGCATCGAGCGAGAGGCCGATTTTCGAAATATCGCCGTTATGATCTTTTCCGGGACCATGGCAGCTTTCGCAGCCTATGCTTGCTAATGAAACAAGCGGAGAATAATTTGCCACCATATTTTTATAGATCGAGGAGTCGCCGCTGTTAATCAAATAACTGCTTCCGGATTTCGCCTTCCCCTTGAACGCCGTAGTATCCCATCCAAGCGAATGCGAGAGATATCCAAAATTTCCGTTGTTCGCTGTAAGATCATAACCTGTCGTGTGACATTTCCAGCAACTCGATGAATATGTTCCTTGATCGTATACGTTGACTTCCAGTTGCCCCATAATCCCTTGTGTGTAGATAAGGGCATGGTCTGTGGTTTTCCATCCTGCATTGTTTGTCGAATGGCATGTCGCACACGGTATCGCTGATGAAACCGCCGAGGTCGGATTTCCAATGTACGTACTAGCATAGAAAGTGTCTTGGTCGGCTTTCGCACCGCCGTTTACCGAGATACTCACAATATATTCTCCGCTACTGTCTGCCGTAAAGCTCGAATACTGTTTGGTCGTGCTGTCAAGAACTGCATTGGAGCCCGTTGGCCTGGAAACAAAAGACCATGTAAACGAAGTTATCACTGTAGCTCCGGAGCCGGTCGTGTCCGCTGACATGTAAACTTTTGCCCCTTTTCCGAACACCTTAAGACCTGTCGTGGCCGCGTTGCTGCTTTTGCCTATGGCCGTCAACCGCCCTGGCGACATCGGTTCTACCTTTAGATTCACTGCTTGAGCCAATGCTTCCGAAGAGATAAATGCGAGAAAGCATCCCACAAGAAGTGCTCTAGAAATCTTAACAAATATTTTCATTGCATTCTCCGAGGTTTCAAAGTTTAATAAGTCGATCATAGTTCAAAGCTGTAAACCCTTCCTTTTGTAGTCCAGGAAGGACATTGTAGCTCTTTAGAGTCGCAATATTTGTGCCATTAGTTATGGAGATTCCGCTCAAATCTGACAGTCGAAAGTGCGATAATCGCTGTATAAATGAACGTTTTATTCTTCCACACTCCATTTTTCCTAGAAATAGAGTTCGAATTTTCCAAAAAAATGGAAAAAATGCCCTCTCACCCTAAATACCTCTAAATAAAGCAGGCAAATGGTCCGCCAACTGGAAAGATCCGATCGCTTCGGTAGACGGCGAAATCAGCGGGCAAACAAAAAAGGCGTGAAAAAATACTTTCACGCCTTTCTTGATCTTATATTGAGAAGCAAAATGAATAGTGCAAATTCGCCCGGTCAGTTTCTAATGACCACACTCTGAGACAAGGCTAAAACCTATAGGAGATTGTGAAATCTACGTTAGTTGTGGAAATGCTTTCGTCCGTACGGGAGAGGTTAAGCGCCTCATCACCATAGTTATTGTGAAATGTTTTGAACGATCCGAACATGGCAGCGACGTCGACCATGATGTCATCTTGTAACAGAACACCCGCACCCGCTGTAATTGTCGATTGGCCGTACGAAGAGGGGTCGCCTACAAAGGGGGAGGGTTTAAATGAATAGCCTGCTCTTACAGTGAGAGCCGTTTTTGGAATTTCAAATTCCCCGCCGACAGCATAGTTTAGCGTCGATCGAAACTGCTGCTGCAACGATATATTTTCATTTTGCAGGTCGACATTATCGGTCCATTGAATTTGTGTCCAATCGGTGTACTCAATCTGTCCAGATAATAAAAGTCCGTCGAACGGGGAATACGATGCACCGGCCCCGAAAACCCAGGGGGTTTGTACGCCATAATCGTTATACGCGTCGTACGAATAATAGTATCCAGCCGTATCATCAAACGCACTTAGTCCGGAATTGGTGTATGTTTCGTGAACAGTTACCGAGGTCGGAGTTTTTACTGTGAGGCCAAATCGAGCGATGTCGTGATACCTGTACATAAATCCAAACATGACATTTGCCCCGCTCAGTTCACTGGTGAGCGCATTGGTATAATTAAAGGTGTCGAACTCCCTGTACAAAGAGTCGGGAATAATGTTTCCGTTCACATCATTAAATCTCGTATTGTAAAGATTGTTAACATCCGTTTCGGTATAATTCCGCGCATAATTATACGTACCGTTAATGAGATTAATCGTCAACCCGAACGAAACATTCTCTCCTATATCAACCGCACCAGAGAATGCCCACGTGCCTACACTTCCACTTTCCCGGACATCTCCCTGTTGTTGCACGTTATTTTGAACGGCAGTATAGCCGTTTGAATTCGTCAAATATGTTTGGAACGGTATATCGAAATTGGCGTCGGGATCGGAGAGAGACGAGATAATCGAACTCCGCGGATTGAAACCGTTGAATGAAAGGCCTGTGGTAAAATCGTTCACCCTGTTATAGCCGGCAGAAAAAACCAAACTTCCGCGTGAGGTTGGAACCGGAAAGACGAATCCAATATTATCAAGCCCCGTGCTGCTGTTCGTTGCGGTGGTTGAATTTCCGAAGAAGCTTGCATTGTTTGAATAATTCGAGTTAATAATACCGCCTGTGAATTCAAGCCTCCGCATTTGTGCTAATCCGGCGGGATTCCAGAACGACGCGCTGTAGTCATCGGCCACACCGATATACGCGCCGCCCATACCCTGCGCCCGTGATCCGATGCCGAACCCCGTAGAAGAAAATCGGAGCGCATCATCCGCAAACTGCGCATGAGCCGTAGTTAAACTGAGGATCGCTAAACCAAGAATAAAAGTAGCTGAACGTACGAAATATTTTGTTTTCATAGTTAGTCTCCGCTTCTTACTCCTTGCCGCCTCCACGATTTGACCCTGTCTTTCGTAAAGTTGATGTCGCTGAATTATTGAACGACGTTCTGCTCCGATCAGTCGTCGTACTGTTTGATGTACCAGTAGCAGTCGGAGGTATTGGTGTACTTATTGTATTGACAGTAGTTGTTATAATCGATGTTGATGCTTGAATATCGGAGCTTGATCGGTCCGCTCCGCGTGTCGTGCCGATTGTCCTTCGACGAGGTCCGTTTCCGATCATAATTGATGGCGAAGTTAAACCTAATGCGGTAGGCGGGGCAGGCGCGAATTCTTCATACCACCAAGGCAAACTTGCGTCCGGAGCCTGCCAGCCATAAAGGTCGATAGTCGCATCGCGACCGGTCATTAATCCAGAGTTTTGCATATCAGGTTGTCCGGCGTTCAATCCGGCTTGACCGGGGCTGGATAAATAGTTGTTATTGTAAGAAACCTCTGGAGCCGAACCGCTATGCGAAAAAGTTGTATCCGCATTTTCGCCTTCTGATGACATGAGCATCGCCGGATCCATCAACACCGTGTAACATCCGCCGAAAAAAAAAGGTAAGAGGATAAAGAGACCAATAACTTTTTCTGCATGGCCGGTCTTCATGATTAACGGGTCCTGCTTCCTCCGCCACTTCTACTTCCACCCCCGCCGCCTCCTCTACTGCCACCACCGTTACTTCTGCCCCCTCCACCCTGTGGAGAAAAACTATGAGGTGATGCTTGTCTTGATTGGGGACCAAATCGTGCAGGTCGTGTGGCTTGTGTTCGGCCCCTAGATTGATACACACGACGTGCGTTTGCGCTGTACGAAGAAGTTTTCATATATCTTGCGCGATTGGCCATCGAAACTTTCCTTCCTGAAGCTTGTGTCCGTGCCGCAACGCCGGTTCGGCCTGAAGAGTTCGCAGTGGTTGCTTTCGCACTCTGCCACCAAGGAATTTCTTCCCGTGAACGCGTTCGAGCTGCATTTGAAGCTGTAACTTGCGGTGCTGTCGGATTCGTTGTTCGCGATGAAACTGCTCCGCGCGCACCTGGAATCGTCCCAGCGGAAACGGCGCCACCGCGTGCGCGTAAGAATCCCACCCCACCTCGCGTACTCCCTATTGTTCTTACTCTGCCCGCATAGAAAGACCCACCGCGTCCTCCATGATAACCGCCATTGTAATAATGTCCATAACCATAACCAAAGCCATAGCCGAGACCAAATCCCCAGCCCCAGCCATAGTAAGGATATGCTCCATCCCAATAAGGATACGGGTAAGCCAAAGTCGCATCCCATGGATAATCATAATCGCTGTACCAGGGATCTATCCCGTAAGACGAGGGATAGTAGTAGTCGAACGCCGTTCTGTACTGCGACGACCGGTAGTCGTCATCCGAAAAATAGTTATTGCCGGTTGTGTCATTTGAAGCGCCCGAGGAATCAGCGTATGCATAGTCCCCGTTGTCAGTTGCGTCGGATCCCTCGTCACTCATGGTTTCCATGCGTGTGTAACATCCGGCGAATAGGAATCCCCCTGCAAGAAAAAATAACAGAAGATTGAAGAAGCTTTGGTTCGTTTTCATAAATAATTCCTTCCTCTCTTATGGAGCCACAATCATCAAAACACCACAGAGGACTGTTTCATTCCCTCACTGCAAAATTAAAGCGTCCGAACATATTCCACTTTGATTGTTCTATTTCCAACCGTTACGTTGTTTTGGTTCCTCACAAGATTTTTTAAATCAAACCCAAGGGTGAATCCATTTCCCCATGACCAGTGCAAGCCGGTGTTCAAATATCCTCTCCCTTTTCCGACGATACCGAGGTCATCATTCAATCCAAAATCATATTCAGCTAACAATGAAATGTCGGTGCCCAACGACTTTTCAGCCCCTGCAAAAAAATCCACACTCTTATTGCCGTCCTTGTTCTCGAGACTGTAATTCGCTCCACCGTGAATGCTCAAATTACCCATAAACGAATAATTCTTGCTGGCAGAAGCGAAAAATCCTCTTGACTTAATTGTGAAGCGATCCAGGCTGTCAATGTATGTTTCCTTCCCCTGCGAATCAAACCCGAGCGCAATCGCGGGCATCTCCATCGTTTCGTCGAACAAGCGGAATTTAACGTTGACACCGGGGAGTTTCTGCATGGTAATGTTATCGTGTCCAATAATTCCCGATCCGCCGTAGGAGATGCCGAAATTCAAACGATCAAGCGCACCGGCTGTTAGTCCGATCGTCATTCCGCCTTCCTGAAAGAAATCAACATCCATTGCAAACGCGCCACGTTTTAATAGTCCGGCAGTCGGCATATCTATCATATACCGAGGTTCAATGTTTGCCGCATCGCCTGCCGAATTCTGTGCCATTAATGAGCCATACATCATAATGAACAATGAACAGGTGAATATCAGTCTCTTCACTGATGTCCCTCCAATAGGTTAGACGAGCCTTGCTTCAAGAAGTTTACCCTTAATACAATTTAATCTGGTGCAATGTATGAAGATTTCACCCCTTTTTCCACGTTGTACCGTCCTTCGTGTCCTCAAGAACGATGCCGAGCGCCTTTACAGCATCTCGAATTTTGTCAGACAATGCCCATAGTTTCTGTTTTCTAATTTCCTTCCGCACTTCGATGACCAAGTCCATCAAACCTGCTTCAACGGAACCGTTGGTTGAATCCATCGACGACTGGCCAGTGAGACGAATCCCGAGAATGCCGGCGCCGAACTCTTCAAAAAATTTATTGATGTTCTCAAGTGTAGTTTCGGTCGGCAACATCCCCGGCAGCAGCCAATCATTAACTTTTGCCACGAGATCAAAAAGAACTGCAATCGCTTTCGGGGTGTTGAAGTCATCATCCATCGCTTCGATAAATTCGTTCTTGTAGGGAGTTAGATCTCTTTCAAACGGTCCGAACGAGGATGCGCGCTTTGCAAAATCGATCGCTTCGTGCAGTCTTCGCACTGTGTTCTGCAATTTTGTAAGGCCTGTTTTTGATGCTTCCAACGCTTGTTCGCTGAAATCGAGCGTGCTGCGGTAATGGCTTTGGAGGATGAAAAAACGTATCACGGCAGGGTCAAATCTTTTGAATATCTCCTTGAGTGTCACAAAGTTGCCAAGGGATTTCGACATCTTTTGGCCGTTGACCGTCACCAGGTTATTGTGAATCCAATACTTCACAAACGGTTTGCCGGTAGCGCTCTCGCTCTGCGCAATCTCGCATTCATGATGTGGAAACTGATTGTCCAGGCCCCCGCCATGAATATCGAACGTCTCGCCTAGATATTTCATCGACATCGCGGAACACTCGATGTGCCACCCGGGAAAGCCTTCGCCCCACGGGCTTGGCCATCGCATGATGTGCTCCGGTTCTGCTTTTTTCCAAAGAGCAAAATCCTCCGGATTCCGCTTTTCCGATTTTATCTCAACGCGTGTGCCCTCCTTCATTTCATCGATGGACCTGCCGGAGAGCTTTCCGTACTTTTTAAATTTCCGCACGTCGAAATAGACCGAGCCATTCGCCTCATAGGCGTGGCCGTTTGCAAGAAGCTTCTTCACCATCTCAATCTGTTCGATAATGTGACCCGACGCCCTCGGAGAAATATCGGGACGAAGAATATTGAGCGCGTCCATGTCATCGAAGTAACTGCGTGTGACCGTTTCGGCAATTTGCATCGGATGAATCTTGGCGATGCGCGATTGCTTCAGCATCCTGTCCTCGCCATCGTCGAGCAAATGTCCCACATCGGTAATGTTTTGCACATAGAGCAACCGATAACCGAGATGCCGAAGATAACGGCCGATAATGTCGAATGAGACATAACTCTTGCCATGGCCGACATGTGAATCGCTGTAGACGGTCGGACCGCAGACGTACATTCCAACGAGGCCTTCGTGAAGAGGTTTGAATTCTTCTTTTGTCCGAGTAAGAGTGTTGTAAATTGTTAATGGCATTTTGTTCGGTTGATGGGTGTTAGCTGTTAGGGATTAGGTATTAGTTTGCCGTGTTTTAATTGCCGAAATGAAACTGTTAATCATTTTTTGTTCTTCCGTCAGTAGGAGCAAAACGGGGTCGACTTTCTTTTTGGGGATCAGGTTAAGTTGATACGAGATCGTCAGCTGTGTTTCAAGCTCATAGGCAGACCCGATTGCAATCTGCAGAAACCATTTAAAATCCCGCTCGGTTTCTCTGCTGCATCCTTCGGCGATGTTGGATGGAATTGATACCGCTGCTCTTTGAAGCTGGGATTTAAGTCCATACTTTTCTTCATACGGCAATTGCGGAGTAAGTAAATAAATCGACCGAACAATTTCCATTCCCTTTTGCCAAATAAGCAGCTCCCGAAAATTTCTCACTATCTCCCCCTAACAGCCAAATCCTAACACCTTATTTCTTCCCCATTAACTCCCGCGCGCTTTTCAACCCCGCTTCCGTCACCTTCTCCCCGCTCATTAACTTTGCAACCTCGCGAACCCGCTCTTCGACATCCAGCTTGCGCAACCGAGTCGTCGTTCGCTTGCCATCTTCGATTTTCTCGACCGCGAAATGCAAATCCGCCAAACCGGCAATTTGCGGGAGATGAGTGATCGCTATGATCTGATGAAGCGCTGCAAGTTTTTTCAAACTCAGGCCTACCGCTTGACCGATGCGTCCGCTGACGCCAACGTCGATCTCATCGAAAATAAGGAGCGGGATTTTGTCCGATGCCGCCAGTGCAGACTTTAGCGCAAGCATGACACGGGAAATCTCTCCGCCCGATGCCACTTTTGCAAGGGGTTTCGCATCCTCACCGACGTTCGTGGAAATAAAAAATTCGACAACGTCAATTCCTTTTGGCGTTGCCTCGTAATACTCCTTTCCAATCTTCACGAACGCGTCTGATCCGGCAGCACTTCCGTTGTTGCTACCCGTCGCCGCAAGCAAATTTCCGATGCCGACTGAAAATTTTGCATTCATGATTCCAAGGTCGGCTAGCGAAGAGATGATTACCTTCTCGATTTTCTTTGCCGATTCGCGTCGTTTTTCCGTCAATTGTTGCGCTGCAGCCGAGCAGGTCTTCCGCTCGTCCGCAATTGCGGACTCGATTGCGGCTAGTTCTTTTTCAAAATTTTCGGCGAGCGAAAACTCATCGCCGATCTTCTTGCGGTGTTCAAGAAGGGACTCAAGCGAGCCGCCGTACTTCTTTTTCAACATCGAAAATTGGCCGAGCCGCTCCCGGATCTGTTCGAGTTTTTCCGGATTGAACTCTATTTTTGCGTTGTACGATTGAATGAACTTTGACAATTCTTCGACAATAATTTCTGCGGATTTTGCTTCTCCGGCAATATCAGCAAACGCCGTATCGATCTCGCGAAGCGTTTCGATTTGCTTCCATGCCGTCACAAGATTATCGTGAACGGATGATTCGCCTTCGTACAGAAGCTGGCTTAATTGTGAAGTCAATTCATGCAGCTTCTCGGCATTCTCCAATATTTTTAGTTCTGCTTCAAGCGCCTCCTCTTCCCCGGACTTCGGATTGACCGAATCGATTTCCTTCATCTGAAATTCGTACAAATCCTTCTTTTCCTTCAGACGGTGTTCTTGTTCCCGCAAATTACGCTTTTTTGTAAAGAAGTCGGAGAGTTTATTATAGGATTGGCGATACTCGGAGAGCAAGCGTTCATCTCCACCAAAGTCGTCGAGAAACTCGATATGAGTCTCCGGTCGGAGCAATGCCTGGTGATCGTGCTGGCCGTGAAGGTCGACAAGCGCATCCCCTGTTTCCTTCAGAAGTGCGAGTGGAACTGGGGAGTCGTTGATGAAACAGCGGCTTTGTCCTTTTGCCGAAATTTCCCGACGGACGATCATTTCTTCCGACGCTTCAATTTCGTTTTCTTTTAGGAGGGATTGAATTTTCGGCGAGCCTGCAGTATCAAATGTCCCTTCTACGATTGCTTTCTCGGCCCCTTTGCGGATGACTTCCGTACTGGCACGTTCTCCAAGAAGCAGGCTCAACGCGTCGATGAGGATCGATTTTCCCGCTCCTGTTTCCCCTGTAATGATATTCAGCCCGCGCTCAAACTCAACGCTGATTTCTTCGATAAGAGCATAATGTTTGACGTAGAGGCTTCGCAACATGGAATGAAGTTACGCTGAATTTCGGAGAGTTTCAACCGCAGATCGCCTTCGCCTATGAATTCAACTTCAGAATCCAATCGGACGTTTTGGCTTCTCCGGCAGAATCATTAATTGGCGTATCGCTTCGAAGATTGCTTGTATTTCTCCATCATGTTTCTCGACCTTCATTTCGAGCTGCCTCAGTTTTAACGCAAGTTCCTTGTGAGTAGAGAGAATTTTTCGAAGTTTTACAAACGCCCTCATTATCGCGATGTTCATTTGAATAGCGCGATTACCTCGCAGGACGGTCGACAGCATTGCCACTCCTTGTTCCGTGAATGCATAAGGAAGTGAACCTCCAAAAAATTTCTTGTGTGGTATCACGCTTTGTGATACCAGTAAATCTGCTTCATGTTCCGATAACTGGAACATAAAGTCGGAGGGAAATCTAAGAATATTTCGTTTCGCAGCCTGGTTAAGTGCACGGGTTTGAACGCCATAGAGTTCGGCCAGATGAATGCTTATCATCACCTTATGGCCGCGGATGACGAAGATTCTGTTTTCGATTAGACGGTGTGGAATAATTTCTGATCTTGATTTCATAGGCCCCCCTTGTGGCTGATGATGGGTAAATGGTTTGTCTTTTAGATCCCCTTTGTTTCAATCTTTTCGTTCCCAAAGAGGATGTTGGGAACGAGACGATTCACTGTAACTATTCACTTCCAAACAACTCTATCTCCGGCACGTCGGGCAGTATGCCGAGATAGAACGCATAGCGAAAGAATTCGCCGAGTGCTTCACGGGCTTCGTCGTCAAAGCCGTACGCGTAGCGCTCAAGCCGATGCTCAATTGCATCAACGGGAAGCGACAGTTCTTTCGATTGCTGCGCAGCGATAGCGGGAAGCGAAGCGACGCCTTTTTTCTGAGAAGAGAGAAGCAACGATCCGATTTCTTTTTTATAATTCTCTTTTCGGGCGGCGCAGAGGAGGTGGATGAACGGTAGATCGGTGATGTCAGTCCATTCGTCGATGAGATCGAGCGTGGGTCCTTCCCAGTGAGAAGTAAGCAAAGCGTTTCCTGTTAGGAGAGCGGCATCGGCCTTCGCCAGCATTTGCTCCACCGGGGCAATCACTGGTACGATGACAATCTCCTGTTCAAATTTTTCGGAGAGGATGATTTTCGCGAGAATGATATCGGAGGAAGAGACCGCGCCGACGGCGACGGAAGCAATCGTGCGGATATTTCGGTTTACACAAAGGACGCTGGTGCGGCTTTCTCCGCGCGACGATACTCCAACCGATGGGTACAACGAAAAGTCGGAGCTGTTGCGGGCATATTCAACAGGACCGATGAGTGCGGCATCGCAGTCATCGTTGAGAATGCGCTCGGTGTTCACTCCGGCGCCTTCAAAGAAAAGTCCCGCCGCGGCGGGACTTTCTGGTTGCTGTAATCCGAAAACAATGGGCCGGCAATAGAAATCGGGGACCGCCCCTATTCGAATAGGATTTCCGGGCACTTGAAACTCAGGTACTGGTTTTTTGTCTGATCTGTTTTGCGGCAAGGTCGCGCAAGTAATAGAGCTTCGCGCGGCGCACCTTGCTCGATTTAATCTTTTCAATTTTGGCGATGCGCGGAGAGTGGACGGGAAAAATCCTCTCAACGCCGACTCCATCGGATATTTTTCTAATCCTAAAGGTCGCACCCATCCCGCTTCCACGCTTGCCGATCACGACGCCTTGAAATTGCTGAATACGTTCCTTGTCCCCCTCCACGACACGCACATGGACATTCAGTGTATCGCCCGTCGAAAACTCGGGGATATTCGTTTTCAACTGAGTCGCTTCTACCAATTTAATCTTGCTCATTGCTTTACTCCGTTCGTTATCGTTTATTTTTTGATAAAAATATCTCTCATGCCACAAAGGCTCCAAGGCACAAATACTTTAAATACCTCTCCTGAAAAACTCAATCTCCTTCGTGGCTTTGTGACTTAGTGGCAATGCCATATATGCATTGCATAAATTAAGTCAATGAATCAAATCTTCCCGGCGCTCTTCGGTCCGCTTCCTTCGCTCTTCATCGCGCCATGCGGCAATTTCTTTGTGATTCCCAGACAGCAGAACATCCGGCACTTTCATTCCGCGGTACTCCGGCGGACGGGTGTAATGGGGGCTGTCCAGCAAGCCGTCCTGAAACGAATCGGTCAGCGCCGACTCTCCGTCTCCGATCACTCCCGGTATTACTCTCACCACAGCGTCGGCGATCACCAGCGCTGCCAGCTCGCCGCCTGTCAGCACATAGTCGCCGATCGAAATTTCCCGCGTGATAACCGACCGGCGGACCCGCTCATCGACCCCCTTATAGTGTCCGCAGAGGATCATGATATTCGATTTCAAGGAAAGATCGTTGGCGGTCTTTTGCGTGAACGGTTCTCCGTCCGCACTCACATAAATAATCTCATCGTACGCCCGCTCAGCTTTCAGCGCCTCGATACATTCGAAGATCGGCTCCGGTTTCAGGATCATGCCGGCACCGCCGCCGTACGGGGATTCATCAAGCGTATGATGTTTGTCATGCGTGAACGCCCGCAAATCATGGACGACGATCTTCGCCAGCTTTTTCTCCTGCGCAATTTTCAGGATGCTTTCACTCAACGGGCTGGCGAGCAGCTTCGGAACTGCAGAGAGAATATCGATTCGTATGCTCATAGCGCTTTGCTCACTCAAGCCCCTCAAAAAGTCCTTCCGGGGGATCGATGATGATCGTTCGATTTTTGGCATCCACATCACGAACGATATCACGCACCGCCGGCACCATCACTTCACCGATAGCGGTCTTCACAATATAGACATCCTGACCCGGATACCTGACGACATCCTTGACGATACCGAGCGCCTTTTTACCCGAGTCGCAGACGGACATGCCGATAAGGTCGTCCACAAAGAACTCGCCCGGCGCCAAACGCTTCCGTCCCGTTTCCTCAACAAATAAAAAATGACCGACCAATGCTTCCGACGCGTTTCGGTCATTGACTTCATAAAATTTTACATAGATATCGTTCCCCCGCGTCGAAACTTTTTCGATCTTTCGCTCCACGACCTTCTCCTCGTTCTTCCCCACGAGCACCGAAAGAAGGGGCTCAAACTCAGCAAGAGAGCGCGAATAGGAATGAAGTTTCACTTCTCCCTTCACGCCGAACACTTTTGCGATCACGCCGACTGCGCACAGGTGAGTGCGAACTGTTTGATGTGATTTCACAACTCTCCGCACGTTCCTGAATTACCGTGGTGCACTTCTAGTCCAATACTTCAAGCATCGCGCGTTTGCCATTTTTCGCAGCAACCGCGCTTAAGAGCACCCGCATTGCTTGAGCCGTCCTGCCTTTTCGGCCGATGATTTTTCCGACGTCGGCCTCGCCTACTTTCAGCTTGAGGATAACCTTTCCCTCCTTCTCTTCATCAACAAGAGAAACGGCATCCGGGTTATCGACAAGTTGCTTGGCGATAAATTCGATGAAGTCCCGCATGTGCACCTCCTGTAAAGCTGTTCGAAAAAACTTCCGCCAGTGGCGGACCAGCGTTACGCTGAACTGTAAACACATCATTGTGCTGTCGGACTGCCTGAGTTATCTTCCCTACGTCGGAGACAAAAATGCTTCAGCGAGCAAAAAAACTTCGTTACGCTTGCGCAGGAGCTGCAGGTGCTGCCGGTTCTGCCGGAGCAGGGGCAGGGGCCTCCTGTGCGACAGCCTTCTTTTTCTTTTTCGCCGCGTTGCGACGGGCATTGCGTTCATTTTCTTTTTGCAGTTTTCCCGCCTGCATCATCTGCCATTTTTCAAACTCGGCAGCGATCGTCGCATCGTCTGCTTTTTTCTTTTTCAAACCCCATTTCAACCATACCCCTTTCCGGCTCAACAAATTTTTTACCGTATCGGTAGGCTGGGCGCCGCGCTCCAGCCAGTGAAAGATGCGGTCTTCTTTGAGGGTAATGGTCATCGGGTTGGTCGATGGGTTATAGGCTCCCACTGCGTCGATGAACCGGCCGTCGCGTTTTCTGCGCGAATCTACCGCGACAATTTTGTAGATGGGCTGTTTCTTCTTGCCCATTCGCTGAAGTCGTAATTTGACTGCCAAAAATGTATCTCCTTTTTTCTATAAATATGAGTAGATGCCGATTAATATGCAACTCAGTGAAATCGCTGCGCCATCATGCGCCCGACATTCTTTCCTTTTGTGAAGTTTTTCATCATTTTCTGCATTTCGAAAAACTGCTTGAGAAGTTTGTTCACCTCCTGCACCGACGTCCCGCTTCCCATCGCGATGCGCTTGCGCCGGGACCCGTTGATAATAGCCGGGCGCTGGCGTTCTTCAACTGTCATCGAAAGGATGATCGCCTCAACATACTTCAACTCTTTGTCGTCGACATTCTCCATGTTGCCCAGTTTGCTTGCTCCGGGAATCATCGAGAGCACTTGACTGAGCGGACCCATTTTCTTTATTTCCTGAAGCTGGCTGTAAAAATCTTCGAGCGTGAACTGCGATTTCCTGATTTTTTGCTCAAGCTGCTGAGCTTTTTCCGCGTCAAACGATTGCTGCGCTTTTTCGACCAGCGTAACAATATCACCCATACCGAGAATTCGCGACGCCATGCGGTCGGGATAAAACTGTTCGAGCGCGTCAAGCTTCTCGCCGGTGCCGACAAACTTGATAGGCTTCTCGACGACCGACCGGATAGAAAGGGCTGCACCTCCGCGCGCATCGCCGTCAAGTTTCGTGAGGACAACACCGTCGAAATTGAGACGGTCGTGAAATGCCTTCGCAGTGTTGACGGCGTCCTGCCCCGTCATCGCATCTACGACGAACAAAATTTCATGGGGCTGCACCGACGATTTGATGCTCTCAACTTCGCGCATCATTTCCTCGTCTACATGCATACGGCCGGCCGTATCGATGATGACCGTATCGCGCGCGTTCTTTCGAGCATGGTCGATGCTGTTCCTCGCGATATCGACTGCCGTGTCGGTGCGGCTGGTGAACACGGGAACGTCTATCTGCCCGCCGAGCATTACCAGCTGGTCGATCGCCGCAGGACGATAGACATCCGCCGCAACCAGAAGCGGGCTCCGTCCTTTTGCCTTCAGTAAGTTCGCGAGCTTACCCGCAAAGGTCGTCTTGCCCGATCCCTGCAAGCCTGCAATCAAAATAACCGACGGCGGCGTTTGCGAGATCGTGATGTCGGCCTTCGCCGTTCCCAGCAACGCAACGAGTTCATCGTGGATTATTTTCACGATAAGCTGGCCGGGGGCGACGTTTGTTACAACCTCTTTCCCGAGCGACTTCTGCTGGATGTTATCGATAAACTGCTTGACAACTTTAAAGTTGACATCCGCGTCGAGCAGAACTTTGCGAACCTCGCGCAGCATCTCGGCGATGTTCGCTTCGGAAATTCTCCCTCCTCCGCGAAGCCGCTTGAGGACAGAATCTAATTTTTGAGTAAGAGTATCGAACAAGACAAGTAAAAAATTATGAGTTATGAATTAGGAATTATGAATTAGGTGTAGGGGTCAAGAATAAATAAGAAACAACTTGCTCTCAATTTTTAATTCATAATTCCTAATTCTTAATTATTTTTCAGCCTGCTTTTTTCAGCGCTTCCGCACCGCTGACGATTTCAAGAAGCTCTTTTGTGATGGAAGCCTGCCGCGCCTTATTGTACGACAATTGAAGCGTGCTGATCATCTCCTTTGCGTTAGTCGATGCATTTTCCATGGCCGTCATACGCGCACCCTGCTCGGCGGCGTTGGACTCCAGCAGCATACGCCACATCTGAAAATTCAAATGTTTCGGTACGAGGGCTGAAATAATTTCCCCGCTCGACGGTTCATAAATGTAGTCGACAAGCGAACGGAGTTTTTTCTCCTCCTCTTTGTCAATTTTCTCGGGGGGAATCGGGAGAAAGAGGTCCATCGCAATACGCTGCTGGGCAGCGTTCTTAAACTCGTTATAGATCACAACGACTTTGTCAAATTTTTTTGCAGCGTAGCCATCAACAATTTCTTTTACAATCGACCGGGCATTACCGAAATTCAACGAGTTAAAAATTCCGATCTGCTTTGAGAGGATCCCGTAACCCCGCTTGTTGAAATACTCGTACCCTTTCCGCCCTACGCAGATGAGCTTTACATTTCCTGCCGCGTACAATTCCTTATAATTGTTGTTGATATGGCTGACGACCGCTCGAACGATGTTCGCGTTAAACGCGCCGCATAACCCGCGGTCGGCAGTAATGACAACGATCGCAACTTTTTCAACGGGACGCTGGGCAAGCGCGGGGTAATTTGCGACATCGACTTTTCCCGAAAGATGACGGAGCATTTCGGCCATTTTTCTGGCGTACGGCCGCGCTTGAAGGATTGCCTCCTGAGCGCGTCGCAGCTTTGCCGCTGCAACCATCTTCATTGCCTTGGTAATCTTCTGCGTGCTCTTGACGCCCGCAATCCGCCTGCGTATGTCGCGCAAAGTCGCCATGACTACGCAGACACCGAGAATGTTTCCATGAATTCTTTCGCGATCGTCTGAATGCGTTTTGCGATTTCGTCGGACAATTCTTTTTTCTCCGCGATGATGTTGAGCAGGTCTTTGTGACGGGTTTCCGTCATTTCAAGAAATTCTTTTTCAAATGCCTGCACCCTATCGAGAGGGAGTTGGTCGAGAAAACCCGACGTGCCCAGGTAGAGCATGATCACCTGTTTCTCAACCGGCATCGGAACGTACTGCCTCTGCTTCAGCACTTCGACAAGCCGCGAACCTCGCTGCAATTGCTGCTGAGTGGATTTATCCAGGTCGGAGCCGAATTTCGCAAACGCTTCGAGTTCACGGTACTGAGCCAAGTCAAGGCGAAGTCGTCCGGCAACTTTTTTCATCGCTTTGATCTGCGCATTGCCCCCGACCCGCGATACTGAAATACCGACGTTGATCGCAGGGCGAACGCCCGAGTTAAAAAGGTTGGGCTCGAGAAAAATCTGCCCGTCTGTAATCGAGATAACGTTCGTCGGAATATAAGCCGCGACGTCTCCCGCCTGCGTCTCGATAATCGGCAGAGCCGTTAGGCTTCCTCCGCCGAGCTCGTCGCTCAGCTTTGAAGCACGCTCAAGAAGACGGGAGTGAAGATAGAACACGTCGCCGGGGTATGCTTCGCGACCGGGGGGGCGGCGCAGCAGCAGCGATACCTGGCGGTATGACACCGCGTGCTTGGACAAATCATCGTACACCACCAGCACATCGCGCGCGCTGTCGCGGAAAAACTCGCCAAGCGTGGCACCGGCGTACGGGGCAATAAACTGGAGCGGTGCGGGATCGCTGGCAGTTGCACTGATGATCGTCGTATATTCCATCGCTCCCATTTCTTCGAGCTTCGTCACTACTTGCGCAACGGTCGAACCTTTCTGGCCGATTGCGACGTAAATACAATAGACCGGCTTTATTCCTTCTTTCTTTGCTTTTTCCGAGTGTGTATATTTTTGATTGATGATAGTATCGAGCGCAACTGCCGTTTTCCCCGTTTGACGGTCGCCGATAATCAACTCGCGCTGTCCGCGGCCAATCGGAATCATGCCGTCGATGGCTTTTAGTCCGGTCTGGAGCGGCTGCTTCACCATCTGGCGTTGAATAACGCCGAGCGCTTTTCTTTCGAGCGGAGAAAATTTATCAGTCTTGATCGTACCGCGTCCGTCAATCGGCAGCCCGAGCGGGTTGATCACACGTCCAAGCATAGCCTCGCCGACGGGCATGGAGGCTACCCGCTTCGTCCGCTTTACCGTGTCGCCTTCCTTAATCTTTGTGTCATCGCCGAATAGAACGCATCCAACATTATCTTCCTCAAGATTGAGAACCATACCGAAAACATCGTTCGGAAATTCAATCAGCTCGCTCGCCATGACTTTGGACAATCCATAGAGGCGCGCAATGCCGTCACCGACCTGCAACACGGTACCGACATCATAAATATCGATTTCTTTTTCAAAGCCGGAGAGCTGCTTTCGCAGCACCGCCGTTATCTCATCGGGTCGTACTTCCGCCATTGTCATATCCTTGGTTAATTCAACAAATTAATTCTTCGAAACAGAACCGTTTTTCAGCCGGGAGCGTAAGAGTTCCAGCTGACGCCGGATGCTCCCGTCCAACGTCGTGTCTCCGACGTTTGCAACAAAGCCCCCCTTCAATATTTTGTCGAGGCTGAACGAGACCCGAACCTTCTTTTGCGTGAACGATTCTAATTGCTTTATCAACGCTTTCTCTTGTGCCGCCGAGAACTCCACGGCTGTCCGTACATTCACGGAAACGATTCCAAGCTGTTCATCCCGAAGGAGAAAATATTGCTCGAGTATTTCGGGCAAAATATCCTCGCGCCTTTTTTCTACAATAGACGCAAGATAGTGTTGTGCTACATCTCCGATTTTTTTATTAAAAATTCCCGCCACGACGGCCCTTTTCTTCTCTTTTGGAACGACGGGGCTCGCGAGGAGCAATCGCAGCTCCTTCGATGCCTTGATCGCCGATTGGACGGTCAGCAGGTCGTTTGCAATTGCTTCGGGTTTTTTATTTTCCCCGGTCAGCTCCATTAATGCCGACGCGTACCGTTTTGCAACTCTCAGGTTACTCATTAATTCTTTGGAAGCGATTGGAGAACTTTGTCAACGAGTTTTTTTTGCTTTGCATCGTCAAGCGATTCGTCAATGATCTTTTCAGCGACGTTCATGGCAAGGTCGGCGACCTCATTCTTCAATTGAAGAAGTGCGGTTTCCTTCTCTCGTTGAATATCTTCTTTGGCCTGATCCATCATTGATTTCGCGCTCTCATGAGCTTTAGCGACGATTTCATTTTTCATCTGCTCGGCTAACTCGCGTCCTTCTTTGAGAATGCGAGATGTTTCTTCGTTCGCCCGTTTCATGGCATCCTTGTTTTCCGCCAGCATCCGTTCCGATTCCTTTTTTGCTTCCTCTGCTCTGAGGAGTGCATCGCGGATACTTTGTTCCCGCGTTTGCAAAGCGGCCACCAGCGGTTTCCACGCCACTTTGCCCAGAACGAACAGCAGGATGATAAACGTAATAATCGTCCAGAGAATAAGTCCCGGATTAATATCTAACATGTCGATCCCTGTAGAGTTTTACTTGGTTGCAAGAATAATGCAGATTGCGAGCGCGAAGAAAGTCACTCCTTCGATAAGCGCTGCCGCGATCAACATCGATGTTCTGACCTGCCCGGCAACTTCCGGCTGGCGGCCGCTTGCTTCCATTGCCGCTGCGGCAAGCTTGCCGATTCCCAGGCCCGCTCCGACAACAGTAATGGCTGCTCCAAAACCGGCGGCCAAATATCCCCACTGCGTTGCAACGGCTTTCGCGACTTCAATTGGATTTGCTTCCATTATATTTCTCCTATAAGTATAGATGGTGTAAATAGTGAACGATGATCTTTAAAATTTTAATGTGCATGTTCTTCATGCGGTTCATGACTTTCCGCTTGCATGCCGAGTCCCATGAAGAGCGACGTAAGCATTGTAAAAATATACGCCTGGAGGAATGCGACGAAAAGCTCAAGGAGGTCAATTCCCAGCGTGAACAGGACGGACGGGACCGAGACGGTATATCCCAGTGCAGGAGATAATTTTCCGAACACGAATATCAATCCGAGGAGCGAAACGATGACGATATGTCCGGCCGTCATGTTCGCGAACAAACGAACGCACAAAGCAAACGCCTTAGTGAACGTCCCGAGAATCTCGATCGGTACCATGATAGGCCATAGAACCCAATGGACGCCGCCGGTAAAGTGAGCAAAATAGTGACCGAGCCCCTGCGTGCGGATAGCAGAGGCTTGAATCATGATATAGGCGATGATCGCAAGCCCCGCTGTAACGCTGACGTTTCCGGTAGATGAAGCCCCGTACGGCACGAGCCCCATTAAATTCATCAAGAGGATAAAGAAAAAGGTTGTGAGCAAATACGGCAGGTACCTGATTCCTCCTACCCCCATATTGGGGATCGCTATTTCATCGCGGACAAAGACGACGAAAATTTCAATGAGATTGCCGAAGCCTGTGGGAACCAATTGCTTCTTATTCTTCCGCGCAACAAGAGCCAGAACGATGACCAGCAAAACGGCGGCAATCCACAAAAATACAACGTGCTTCGTTATCGACATGTCGATACCGAGAAGATGAAGATGAGGAAGCTCGAAGCGGCCGAAGGGGGTTTCGAGCTCGTGAGCATCCTGCACGTGCTTGAGGAGATGCGTAAAAAGATTCTCGCCTTCTTCGCGCGCACCGGAAACGCGGGCGGTATCGGCGATGACACCGGCAGTATCGGAGATGGCATGAGCCGCAGCTTGGGTATCAAAAAGAAAAAACGACGCCACGGTGCTATCCTTCTGCCTTCTTGTTCATTTTCTTTTGCATGAAAAACACTTCGAGAATTAAGAAGAGAATATAATATCCCATCAACGACACAATGAGAGGAACCGCCTGAAAATGAAACATCATTATCAATATCAACAAGGCCCCCAGCATGGCCACCATACGAACCCCCATTCCGCCGAGTACCGCTTTCAGGAAAATTGTGTATGATTTATTGATAGAATATTCAATCGCCGCGTAACCGGCCAGCACGTTCGCCAAACTTATTATGACCCCCGCAATGCACGCGCGAATAACTTCTGCTGAGGCAAAAGCAAAGAGCGGATAGGCTGAAAGCAGAGCGCTCACGAAGAAGACAACAGCAATTTGACGCGGAAACGAGATATCAAACTTTCTTTTGCCGCTTTCGTTCTGCATCCAAGGCGTCTTGCTGTTGACCTAACTTCATTACCGATGTTATGAATTTGACCATCCCTCCAACTCCGCCGGCAATGAGTCCGCCAAGCATCAACCAAGGCGAAGTATTGAACCGGTCATCCATCCACTTCCCGATAAAAAAAAAGAGAACAACCGAGAGAGCGAGCTGAATTCCGAGTGTCAGAAACGGAGCCAATTTTTGGAGTGCGCTGCGCTCATCTTCGAACAGCTTTTTATCCCGCTGTTCCATAGGCCCATGGCCTAATATTTTTGTATATCGTGATTGACGCTGCGCGCATCCGTCATTGAAATTTTTCCGTCGAACACCGCCCCCTCGTCAATGACCAGACGAGCGGACCGAATGTCGCCGCGAACGACCGCTTTCCCCTCGAAGACGAGTTTATCGACTGCAATAATATTGCCGCGAATCTTTCCGCCGACGGTA
The DNA here is from genome assembly GCA_049578505.1 of Bacteroidota bacterium. Taxonomy (GTDB): domain Bacteria; phylum Bacteroidota; class Ignavibacteria; order UBA10030; family UBA8401; genus JAGVPT01. The sequence continues at coordinate 25,705 of JBAUMC010000021.1, forward strand.
ACATTCTTCCCATTGATGTTTCCCTCTATCTCACCCGTCAACCCAATCGCAACATTTTCTGCGGCGTGAAGCTCACCCATCATTTTGCCGTCGATCCGAATGTTTCCTTGTGTCCGAATTTTCCCTTCGACAGTAGTGCCCGAACCGATAAGGTTCAGTTCTTTTACAGCATTCTTTTCAGCCATGGCGGCATTCCTTACTCACATAGATTCGATTGCTATCAAATATTCATCCGGGTTTTGCGGCTGGCCATCCTTCCATAATTCAAAATGGAGATGGGGGCCATGGCTCGTGTTTCCCGAATTCCCCAGAAGGGCTATCGGTTCTCCCCGCTTGACAAATTCGTTCGCCGACTTCAGCAGCGACTGGTTATGCTTGTATATTGTAAAATAGCCGCCGCCGTGAGAAAGTATAATCATATTGCCGTCATCATACGTCCAGCCGGAAAAGACGACATAGCCGTCGGCAGCAGCGCTGACAATCGAACCCCGCCGTCCAGCATAATCAATTCCGAAGTGCTTTCGCGCTTCATCGAAGCCCTGGGAAACATATCCCACAACGGGCGGGTAGAGCGGGAATGAGGCCTGAAAGGGCTTGATCGCCGTAGACTGCTGTCCTGTGATACCGAACGTTGCACTTTCGGTTTTTGGCTGAGCTTCTGCCACCGCCTGCTGCCTCGTTTCAAGAGATTCATCCTGCGGTGTCGCAACTGCTTCAGCATTCAACGCAGCCGAAGACGACGATGTGTCATTCTTCAAGTTCTCACCAAGAACGCCTCGCAACTTGCGATTGTATTCTCGAAGCACGATAAATTCTTCTGAAACCTTGCTGAGCCGCGTCTGTAAATCATAAAGCTGTGTTCCGTATCGCTTTTGAATCTCAGTATTCGATATAGGAACCAACATCCCGAGAGGCGTGTATCCGAGAAGCAATACCTCAGCGATTAAAATGATAGCAATAAGTCCGCCAACGAGGCCAATAATCCGCCCCGTTGTAAGAGCAAAAGATCGTTTTTCTCCTGCATCCCCCTGCGGAACCACGACAATCTGAAACTTTCGTTCCTTCGTAATATGATGATCGCGATTTGCAGCCACTCTGTTACGACCTTCCGCACACTGTACGGTACTTTTTCTTGAAAAAATCAAGAGTTGAACTGTAAATATACGGAAGGTGTGCTACAATGTCAACGGGTTTTTGAGGTGATTGTATACTTAACAAACCGTTTTGAGGCGTGACTGAAAACACAAATGCCCGTTCACCATAAATTGTGTAACGGGCATTTTTCACAATCAGAAGTAGTATTGGCTTGGGTTAGTTTAGACTAAGAGATATTTTGAGGGCTACATCAAGCTCAGCCATTCTACTTGGAGTAAGATGGCCCAGTTTGTTAACAAGTCGAAGCTCTTTATCCAGACTTCGTATTTGTCCGCAATGAGCAAAACTATCCTCTTTGAGTCCGCCCTCTCCCTTTCTCATAACAACCATGACAGGATATAATTTGAAGCCTTGTTTTATGGAAGAGATTGGGGCGATTATTGTTAGTGCGCTATGTTCGTTTCCGGTATTATTTTGTATTACAACTGCCGGCCTTTTTTTTCCAATTTCTTTACCTACAACTGGGTCAAGATTTACCTCATAAACATCACCGCGAAGTAACGGCTTAACCAATCCTGTCATTTCATTCGGCATTTGCGTGAGTCCATTCTTCGTTCATTTTTTTGTCCAATTCGTAATTGGCCATATACCCTTCTGCAAGCTGCTTCTCAAGTTTAATGCGTTCGGCTTCATGGTAACTCTTCTCAATGACCCGCCACACAAATTCGCTGATAGTAAGATTTAATTCACGAGCTTGTACCCTTGTCCATTCTTCAACGTGAGATGGAAATATTAGACTCAGTCTCTTCGTCTCGCTTCTTTGGGCAACTGCCTCCATGGCGATCCTCCTTCTCTAAAGTATAGATTAGCGCAAAAGTATGCGCACAGAAGTGCGTTTTTTCTTACGCATAAATATACGTTATAGTCGCCATTGGTTACTATGCCTTTGATTGACTTCCTACAAAACACAATTTTAGATAATTATCATTTGTCTCGGAAACTCATTAAGCCTTACTATATAATAACTTATGGATGTTTTCCATGTTAATTTACGGGTTGATTGGAAAAATAATTTGACATTGGAAAAAAAAATGCCTATCGTTGAATTATATTTAGGAGATACCATCATGGCAAAAGAAGAAACAGAACAAAACATTCAGACAAAAGATAGGATAGGGTGGGGAGTTAAGGTGCCAATCATATCTTTTCAAGATGCCATTCTATTTACAAAAGAACTTTGCAATATGGGTGGTTTTGATGGCACTCTCGATGCACTGTCTCAAGTTGTCGGAAACACTCGAAGCAGTAGTTCATTTACTGCAAAACTTTCCGCGTTAAAGAATTTCTTCCTTCTTGGCACTCCAGATAAGGAGAGTTATTCCTTGACTGACCTGGGTAGGAGAATTGGTTCTCCGACATCATCAGACGATGAAAAGGAAGCAATGGTGGAAGCGTTAATGAAATTGGACACGATCAAAACCATATTTGAAAACTACAAAGGTAAGGTTCTTCCACAAAGAGAATATCTTGCAAATGCGATTGTAAAGTTAGGCGTTCCTCCATTAATTAAAACACAGTGGGCTGATTATTTCATAGAAGCCACAAACTTTGTCGGTCTTATTTTAGCGCGAGAAGGTGGCGGTTATCAACTCATGTCTTCTCCAATTAAATACGCCAATGCTATTCCAGCCCAGTCACAACCGGTAATTGAGCCAGTTGATACGTCATCCCTTCCTCCCACACAACGAGCTATAGAATTGACTCAAAGAAAGATTGACGAAGAGGCAATGTTAAGAGTTCCCTTGGCAGGGGGACGATATGTCTTAATTCCAAAAGATATGACTACAAAAGAAGCTATATACTTTTCTGCTTGGTTTCAATCTTGGCAAGACTTACAGAACCAATAAAAACGGGCCCACTAAGGGCCCATTGGCAACACACAAAAGCGAGATGTTCGAGCATCTCACTGCATCGAAAGGAGGCAAAAATGTTTTACTGGCGCAGAAAGGTTAAGCCCTTTGAAGGCTTTTCAGTTCGTGCGCGTGACTCGTCGTCAGCGCATTAGCTAAAACAAAAAGCGTACCTTCGATATTGTAAGGTACGCTTTTTTTATTAAAAATCAAATCGCCTACTTCCTTTTTTTCTTCTTCTTCGGTGGTGGAACCTGTAGCAATTTCCTCAACGCATCTTCCGCTTTAAGCGGGTATAGGGATAGAGGTTTCTCATTCGTTGTCTTTTTCTCTCCCGTTTTTTTATCCATGCGTTTGCCCTAATGAGTCCTTGTAAGTTAATCTCTTTCCAACAAAACCAGCTATTGCAGAAATAGCCCTGTCGTGGTCTTCAATCTTCCGGTGATTGTATCTAAAATCAAATTCAGCAAGGTATCTGTGTAAGTGTTCTTTGCTGACATGATGATAAACGCCGTTAATTCCACGCTTGAGCAAGCTGAAAAATCCCTCAACGGTATTCGTGTAAACATCACCACGAACAAATTCATACTTGCTATGGACTACCGTATTATGAGATTTAAAGTTCTTTCCGATATTCCTGTACGTCGGAAGCTCGTCAGTCACAAGATCGGATTTTGGATTGATATTTTCAACTAGCGTTTTCCGTAACGTGCTTGCGGAAACAGTAGGCACTACGAAAGAACGAACTTTGCCGTTCCGTTGAACTAAGGATACAACGGGAGTTTTATTTTCAAATCCACCTTGTTGCCCGACTCTACGACTTCGACCGCCAACGTATGTTTCATCTGCCTCAACCGTCCCCTTCATCCTTCGTGTGAAAACAGATTGACCCATTGCATACCGAATACGATGCGCCATGAACCATGCCGTTTTATACGTGATACCTAACTGTCTATGAAGCTGATGAGCGCTCATGCCCTTCTTAGAGCTACAGAGCAATGTAATCGCTTGTAACCATATATCAAGGTCAATGTGGCTATCCTCAAAGATAGTTCCAACGGTAACGGTGAATTGATTGCTTCTTTTGTTCCGTCGGCATTCCTTGCAACGATATAAGCCCTTGCGAATCTCTTTATCTTTGTTGGCTGTTACCGCTACAATGTCCTTACTCTCGCAACGAGGGCAAACAACGCCGTTAGCCCACCGGAGACCTTCGAGCAATTCCCTTGCTTCGTCGTTTCTGGCTTTGCTGTGTGCAAGTCCTTTGAGGGTTAATTTGTTGGGTTTCATAGGTCGTATCCTTTGTTTGATTCAATGGATACAATATACAAAACGAAAAGCGGTTTGTCAAGTATACAATTGCCGTTTTTGAGACGCGCTGGGACCTCGATGGGTTTGGAGGATCAAAATTGCGGAGATTTTTAATGAGAACCTGTTCCGTAACAGATTGAATGCCAGCTGCTTTAGACCGGACCATAAAATACTCTCCAAGCCAGCCGGCGAAATAGAGAAGACAAAGAAAAGCGAACAGTAACAACCGTAATTTTGTACGTTGAAAGCTATTTTCACGGACAACATACCAGGCGTACGCAGCAGCAAGAATAAATATTGGCACGACCGGGAAACGGTACCGGGCGCCTGCGTAAAAAATTAAATGCATTGTCAGCCAAAAGAGAAGAAGCGAGCGGAGGAAGAAGAATTTCTTCTCGTCTTTGCCGGCCGGGCACACGAGACCGAAAGTACCTACAAGAATAACAACCACATAGGGAAGATGAAGAACGATCACGTCCGCTGGTGAAAACTGGCTATAGATTGCCGATGCTCTCTGCAGAGAGGCCCACTCCGGCTTGTAGTCCATTACCATGAGAAGCCAATAATCAGCAGCAAAAAAGTGTGCAACTTTTTTCCCTTCGAGAACAACCAACTCGAACGGATGAGTAGCTATGAACTCAAAGCCGAGTTTGTACCCTAGTTGTGATCGGTCAAATTCATCTTTCGCTGCCTCGAGAGGATTGTTTTCCTTCGGGAATGAAAATGTACCGTTCGCTCCGTGATGGTTTCCTATCCAAAAGTTTACCCCCCCATTGCTCGTAAAAGAAAGTGTGTGAAACTGGATATAATTTCTGGCAATCCACGGGGAAACGGTGATCAATGCCGCTGCCGCGATAACGATAAGGGACCGGACGTTTGTGCGAAATGAGATACTGCACCGCCACCGGTTCAGGAAAATTACAAAGGGTAAGCACGCCGCTGTGCTTCGCAAAAGCATCCCGAGTCCCGTCAACACGCCGAGAATAATAAATTGTGCCGGCACATCCTCGACAACGGCCACCCACACGATGAGTAAAAGGATTGTCGTGAAGATTGTTTCTGTCATCAACAGCGGCACATACAGCACTTGTATCGGGAATACTGCTAGAATTGCCGCTGCCGTGAGCCCAATTTTTTCGGAGAACAATTTTTTCCCGATGCTGAACAACAAGAAGCAAGATAGGACATCGGCCAACGCCTGAAGGATTTTTATCGGAAGGTCCGAATCGCCAAACACCCCATACGCGGCGGCAAGAAGAAGCGGGTACCCGGGCAGACGGTACGCGGTCGGATTTCCTTCGACATTAAATCCGTCACCCCGCACAAGGGATCTTGCAATTGCGTCGTACTCTTTTGCGTCCGAAATGACAGGCGGGTGAAACAACAGAATCACGCCTAAACGCATCACGATTGCCGCGAGAATAATTCCAAAAAGAATTTTACGATTCGGCGGGGAAGCGGCGAAATGGTTCATACGGCGGGAATTCAAATCCTAAGTGGACAATTTCTTTACTGCCTTCTCATGCTCTTCCAATTTTCGCTCGATGAACTTTTTCAGCGCATCTTTATAGATGGATTGGGAAAACTGGAGGGCTCTTTTCCGGATTTTCTCCGGATCGAACCTCATCTTTTCGGCTTTCAAAATTGCGCTTTCAAGCGCATCTACCGTTTGCTCATAAAAGAAAAGGCCCGATATGCCTTCCTGCACCGTTTCCAACACCCCCCCCTTACCATATGCGATTACGGCCTTGCCGCTGGCCATCGCCTCGAGGGGAACGATGCCGAAATCCTCTTCTCCGGGAAAGACGAGTGCAGTGCAGCCCGCGTACAACGAAGCGAGTTCATCATCCCTCTTCCAACCGACAAATTCCACATTGGGGCTTGCGATCCGCCTTAGCTTCTCCTCATCGGGCCCTTTCCCGACAATGACAAGCCTCATCCCATTCTTGTTGAATGCTCTGACCGCGAGGTCCACTTTTTTGTAGGGGACAAGCGCGCTTACGATCAAATAATAGCCTTCGGTCGTTCGTGATGCCTGGAATCTCACTGTGTCGACCGGCGGAAAAATTATTTCCGCATCCCGCCCGTAATGCCGAACAATCCGCTGGCGGACATGTTCGGAGATCGCAACAAAGTGATGAACCCGCCCGGCGCTCTTTCTATCCCATAACCTGAGAAGCGGCGCGGCAATTTTCATTGCGAGCCGGGTTGCAGCTCCCGCCTGCCCCTTTCCAAAATATTCATCATACATTTCATAAACGTAACGCATAGGCGTAAAACAATAGCAAAGATGGAGCGCATTGTTCCGCGGTTTCGCTCCTTTCGCTACGCAGTGGCTCGTCGAGATAAGGAGATCGTACCGGGAGAAATCGAACGATTCAATCGCAAAAGGAAACAGCGGAAGGTACATCCGGTATTTTTCTTCGATGAACGGAAGGTGTTGAAGAAACGACGTGTGAATCGTTTTTGACTCGATCAACGGCGACATTGCTCCTTTCAAGTGAAGCAACGTATAAATCGGCGCCTTGGGAAAAAGTTCGCACAATATCTCAAGGCATTTTTCCCCTCCACGCATGCCTGTAAGCCAATCGTGGACTAATGCAACACGCAACGGCCGGTCTGAAATGTTCATTATGATTTCAAAAAAGATGAGAAAAATATACAAAGATTGCTCTCAGATTCAAAACTTGATAAAGGCTCTATCGCTCACTATATTGACGTTATCATTTTCGGAGCGGAATGCCTGCATTTTTTCATGAAAGATTATAACCTCTCTCTATATCGTTCAGGGTTTCCGTTCCTGGCAACCGGAAGAATTTGGATGAACCATGCCGCGGTAAGCCCTCTTTCAAGACGCGTGCACGATGCCGTCGCACGATATCTCGAACAATGTGCGGTCGAGGAAATCGACACCTATTTATCCTTGCTGCCGGTCGCCGCGAGATTGAAGGCGAACCTCGGGACTATTATCGGAGCCCCGCCTGAACGCATCGCGTTTGTTGGAAACACTTCAGACGGACTAAACATCCTCGCTTCGGGATTGGAATGGCACGCCGGGGACCGGATTATTCTTAACGACAGCGAATTTCCTACTAACATCGTTCCGTTCATCAACCTTAAGCGACTTGGAGTCGAGATCGATTTTATCGAAACGCGTCATGGAGAAATCACTGCGGACCGTTTAGAAAAATTCGTTACTCCGCGAACGCGGCTTGTTTCTCTCAGCTTCGTCCAATTCCTCTCCGGCTTCCGTGCAGATTTAGAAGCTGTCGGAGGGATGTGCAAAAAACATAACATCATTTTCTGTGTGGACGCGATTCAGGGGCTCGGAGTATCACCGCTAGACGTCGCTCGGATGAACATCGATTTCCTTTCGTGCGGCGGTCCAAAATGGCTTATGGGATTGATGGGGCTAGGTTTCATTTACGTGTCGGAGGAACTACAAGAGCAAATTCATCAGGCATACGCCGGGTGGATGAGCAACAGAAATTTCTTCGGCGATTTTTTGTCGTATAGAATCGATTTCGATAAATCAGCCCGGCGCTACGAAAACGGCACTCAGAATTCCGCCGGCATCGTCGCACTCTGCGAATCGACGACGACGCTGCTCGATGTCGGCATCGATGCTATTCAAGCGCATCTCCATCGTCTCACCGATTCGCTTATCGCGGCTATCGATAACGCCGGGTTCGACGTCATAACGCCGCGTGATCCGTCGAAGAGGGCCGGAATCGTTACCTTCAGATGTTCCGGCGCACAACAATTGTTTGAATCCCTTATTAAAGAGAACGTCGTAGTCTCTCTTCGTGAGGGAATGATTCGCGTTTCTCCTCATTTTTACAACTCGCCCGACGAAGCGGCGACATTTCATTCCGTTCTTCTTCAATACAGAAAAACGGCAGCAGCATGACATTCATCGCAGGGGTTCTTTTCGCTATTATCGCATTGGCTTTTGCAGCAACGTTCGTGATCTTTGCTGTCGGCCCCATTATGGTGCTGAACCCTCGCCGCCGCGGTGAAGATTTCTACAAAGCGCGGGGCGAACCTCTTTCCCCCGCCGACCTTCAACTTTCCTTCGATGAATTTTGGTTCGTCAACGGGGATAAACAACGCCTTCATGCATGGTTCATCCCGGCGGATGACCCCGTACGCGGAACTATTTTCTACATGCACGGCGTGGGGGACAATAAGATCAGCGGACTCCGGCTGGCACAGGTTTTTCATTCGCGGCATTTCAATGTGATGATGTACGATTCGAGGGCGCATGGGAAAAGCGGAGGAAGGTTTTGCACGTACGGGTACTACGAAAAATTCGACGTGTCAAAAGCAATCGACGTCTTACTGGAACGCAAAAAGACGTCTCTCGGAAATATCGGCCTTTTCGGAACTTCGATGGGGGCCGCGATCGCGGTCCAAGCGGCGAGCGTGGAGCCTCGTATCAGGGCTGTCGTCGCAGAAGGATGCTTTACAAATTTGCGAACGATCACCGTCGATTACCAGAGGCGTATCCTCTGGATGCCGTGGCATTTTCTCCGAAATGTTGCAATGAAACGGTCAGAGCACATTGCCCACTTCAAGCATCGGGACGTCTCACCTCTCAGCTCGCTCGATTCGGTGAATGTCCCCATTCTTTTTATTCACGGGAAGAAGGATGCCCGAATCAAATATCAATACAGCGAACAACTCTACGCGAAAGCGCATGAGCCGAAAGAATTGTATCTGATCGACGGGGCAAACCATACCGACATCCACAATGTCGCCCAGAAAGAATACGAGGAGCGTGTCGCTGGATTTTTTGAAAAATGGCTTTAGTTCGGTAGTGGCTTAATTAGAATAAAAAATTGTCATGCCCACGTGCCGAAGGCATCCTCCGAGGGAGCAGTTCGTGCCTTTGGACCTCCGGGGAAAAGTGGGCATCCATTGTGGAGCAAAAAAGGAAAATTTGGATTCCCGCTTTCGCGGGAATGACAAACTGAGCCAGCGCCTTTAGTTGACATTCTGAGGCTTTCTGATTATTTTCTTTCAGATTATTCCTTCCAACGAGTCTGCACCATGGGAGACTTCATAAATACCCGGCTCCTCTTTTTATCTCTCTTAGCATTCACATTGTTGTCGTGCACCGCATCCGTAGGTCCGCTCACATCTTTCGGCAACGTTCCCCCGCAGTTTTTCCTCGACCAGAATTTTCCGAATCCGTTTACAGACAGTACATCGATTCCTTACGGAGTACCGGAAAACGGAGGATTTGTTACGCTGCAAATATTTGACAAGTACCACAATCTGGTCCGTGTTCTTGCATACAACGTATCGGCCCCGCCGGGATCGTTTACCGAGGTCTGGGACGGGCGCAATACGAATTATGATGAAGTACCGCCTGGAATTTACGTCGTGGAACTCTACGGATCATCGCCCAATACTTTCATTTCCCGCATCGCGGCGGTTAAAATCAGATAAAGCTACGCTCATGGGAACACGATTTCTGTCAACGCTTCTATTGCTCATTCTCTTTTCGTTCTCGGCGCTGAATGCCCAGACCGACTCGGCGCGCTTTTTCGATGAAGATAACGATTTTAGAATAACCGCCGGAATTTCCGGCGGGTTCAGCCTTGTCAACCCTTCACAGGTCAACGATCAAATTGCCTTTCTCAACAACTCCCTCGAAGCGGGAATGGAGAAAATTACCTCCATGCAGCAAATTGAAGCGTTCGTCAGAATCAGGCCGATCATGGCCCCTTATTTGCTCATGCGTGTCGGGGCAATTACGGTCTCGCGCTCGTTCGATTATTTAGCCGCAGGCCGCTCCGCGGCAAACACGGCGACGGGTAATTTTAATATTTCCGACAACACACGATGGACGGTATATCCGCTCGTAATCGGAATGGGAACAACTATCCCTAAAACTCCGGTTGAGGTTGAGGTCGGCATCATCTACGCGTTGGGCTACATTACCGATGAAGAGTCTTCAGTGGAAGGCGGGTCATTTACAAACACGTCGAGCGGGAGCGGCTGGGGCCTCGAGGGACGCGTCTCTCCCCATTTTAAGGTCTCGAAGAACGTCAATCTTTTGTTCGAGATATCCTACCGCGTTCTCAGCGTAAGAGACTACTCCGATGAATACGGAAACCAGTTGAAGGATTTTGAATTTTATTTGAACGGAATTTCAACCTGCGTTGGAATGACCTACACGTTTGATTGAACGCTCCGTCGCTCCGCTATTGCCGCCGCTCCAGTTTTACAACGCTCTCGATGTGGTAGGTATGGGGAAACATATCGACGGGCTGGACTTTTTCAATTGAATACCCGAAGGGGGCAAGAAGCTGCAGGTCGCGGGCGAGCGTCGCCGGATTGCAGCTGACGTACACGATTCTGGGAGTTTTCATCCCTCCTATTTCTTCGACTGCCTTTGGATGCATCCCGCTTCTCGGCGGGTCGACGATCAAGACATCGGGTTTCGCATATTTTTCCCTCCACCCGACATCTTTTGTCAATAAATCTTTCAGGTCGCCGGCGATGAACTCGCAATTCGTAATCCCGTTATACTCGGCGTTCATCCTCGCATTGAGTATCGAACTTTCGATGAGTTCGATACCGACGACCTGTCTCACAGCGTTGGAGATGAAGATTGAAATTGCACCCGTGCCGCAGTACAAGTCGTAGACAATGTCGCTCGACTTCAAGTCTGCAAAATCTTTCGTCACGGTGTACAACGTTTCCGCCTGTCGCGTGTTCGTCTGGAAAAACGAATTTGCCGAAAGATGAAACAGGTAATCGCCGAGCTTCTCGGTGAAAACGCCGCTTCCGTAATAAACCTTTTCCGTCTCTCCCACGGCGACGTTTGCCAGCTTGGCAGTGATATTGTTGACGACAGTAACGATTTCGGGAAACGCATGCGTCAGCGTTAGTGTGAGCTCTTGCATCACGTCTGGGCGGTCGTCAAACGTCACAAGATTGACCATCACATCGCCAGTATTTTTCCCTTCCCGGATAACGAGGTTGCGGAAATATCCCGACTGCGGCAACGACGCATAGGCCGGAAGCGAATGCTCAACTGCAAAACTTTTCACAGCATTCAAAATACCGTTGCTGAGTTCTGATTGAAGGTGGCATTCGTCGATGTCAAGAATTTTATCGTACCGCTGGGGGATGTGAAAACCTAGAGCGAAGTCGGCCCCGCCCCGTTCCCCGCCTCCCTTCACGGGAGGGGAATCCAGCCACCGTTGATCCCCGAACGAAAACTCCAGTTTGTTCCGGTAAAAATATATTTCCTGCGACGGAATGATTGGGAGGACGTTAACACTTTTGAACCGGCCGATTCGCTCAAGTGCGTCGACGACATGCTGCTGCTTGAACGCAAGCTGTGACTCGTACTGAACATGCTGCCACTTGCACCCTCCACACGTCCCGAAATATTTGCAGCGCGGCGGCGTGCGGTTAGGCGACGGTTGAAGTACTTCGACGACCTTTGCTTCAAGATGTTTTTTTTTCGTTCTCATTACCCGGGCGCGCACGACGTCTCCGGCAACTGCTCCTTCAACAAATACCACCATGCCTTCATTGCGCGCGACGCTGGTCCCTTCAAACCCGGAGGATTCGATGGTTAACTCAAGAATGTCGCCGCGTCCGGCCATCACTTCCCGCCTTCCATCCTGGCAATCTCTTGAGAAATTTTATCCCACTCGTAATAGTTGTCGTTCAGTTTAGCCTGGACGTTTTTATGTTCTGCCGAAAGTTTTTTCGCTTCTTCGCCGATCTTATAAAACTCGGGCTGTGCCATCAATTCCTCGATCTCCGATTTTCGGTGTTCCAAACGCTCGATTTCCTTCTCAACAACCGATAGTTTCTTCTTCAACGGTTGAAATTTTTTTGACCGCTCCTGTCTCCGCTCCGCCTCGATTCGTTTCTTTTCTTTTTCGGAATAGTGAACAACGTCTTTCCCTCTTGCCTCGGCTTTTTGTTCCTGGCCATTAGGTCTTGGCCCCTTATTTTCCTTCTGTCTCCTGTCTCCTGAATTCTGTCTCCTGTCACCTGCATTCTTCTTCGCCGCCTCTTCCTTCTTCTTCACCAGGTAATCGCTCACGTTCCCAAGGAATGTCCGAATTCCACCGTGGCTGAACTCCAGGACCTTATTGACGATTGGATCGAGAAACGCACGGTCATGAGAAACAATGAGGTATGTTCCGTCGAATTCGGCAAGCGCATCCTGCAACACCTTCTTCGAGCGCATGTCCAGGTGATTCGTAGGCTCGTCCATGATCAGAAAATTTGAGGGGAGAAGAAGCATCTTCGCCAACGCAAGCCTGCTCTTCTCTCCTCCTGAAAGAACTTTCACTTTTTTGAAAACATCGTCCCCCCGGAAGAGAAACGAACCGAGAATTGTCCTGAGTTTCGTTCTCACTTCTCCGGTCGCGACCTCATCAACGATTTGCAGGACTTCTTTCGACATATCGAGCTCCTCCGCTTGGTGCTGGGCAAAATATGATGTGATCGCATTGTACCCGGGAAGCCGTTCGCCGCCGTTGAACGGTTCCACTCCCGCAACAATTCGCGAAAAAGTCGACTTCCCCGCACCGTTCACCCCGACAACTGCAATTCTGTCTCCGCGTTCGATGATATAGTTTAATCCGTTAAATACGTTGTGCGTACCGTAGCTCTTCTGAATACCTTTCAGTTCCATCACGACGCGTCCGCTCGGCTGGGGCTGGGGAAAATGAAAATGGATTTCCTCTTCCTCATCCTCGATCTCGATAAGATCCATTTTTTCCATTTGTTTGATGCGGCTCTGCACCTGCCGCGCTTTCGTCGCTTTGTAGCGGAAACGGTCTACGAATTGCTGCGTTTGTTTGAGCTGCTGCTGTTGATTTTTGTATGCATTCATCACCAGCTCTTTGCGGATGACTTTCTCTTTCTCGTAAAAGGAATAATTTCCCGCATACTCTTCCATTTTGCCGAGGCTGAGGGCAAATGTGCGTGCAGTAATCGAATCCAGAAATGCCCGGTCGTGCGATACGAGAACAATCGCCCCGTTGTACTGGTGCAGGTATTCTTCGAGCCACTGGAGCGATTCGATGTCAAGATGGTTCGTCGGTTCGTCAAGAAGAAGTACCGAGGGTTCCTTGAGCAGCAGCTTTGCCAGCTCGATGCGCATTTGCCAGCCGCCGCTGAACTCGTCCGTTTGCCGTTCCAGATCGGGAACCGAAAATCCGAGCCCCATCAACACCCGCTCGATCTTCGATTTCATCCTGAATGCGTCGAGGTCTTCCAGCTTATGCTGAAGCTCGCCGTAAATTTCAAGCATCTCCATATACTCGGTGCTGGAGGAGTCGAGCGTCGCAAGAGCTATGTGCGCCTCGTCCAATTCCTGCTGCACCAGCAGCACATTTTCGAACGCAGTCTCGACCTCTTTATAGAGCGTTTTTCCGGCGGCGGTCACGCCATCCTGAGGCAAGTATCCGGACGTAACGTAATGCGCTTTGCTCACTGTGCCGCTTTCAGCTTGAGCAATGCCGGCGATGATTTTCAGCAGCGTCGTTTTACCGGCGCCGTTGGAGCCGACAAGTCCGATGCGGTCATGAGGACCGACCATAATAGAAAGGTCGTCGAACAAATAACGTCCGCCGAATTGGACCGAGATGTGGTCTAGAGAAAGCATGGAACAGTGATCAGTATGTCAGAAGTCAGTAATCAGTAAATTACGGTGTAAATATACGAAAAAATGGCGGGAGATGGAAGACATCTGCTTGCCTTCCCGATGAAAAG
>JBAUMC010000022.1:0-9317 GCA_049578505.1 Bacteroidota bacterium
ATAAGATGAATACCTTGCCCGCTTTGCTTGCGACTATTGAAGATATTGAGGTCAGCGACATTCCATAAAACTCCCATGTCCTGCCGCTGTCGGAGGAGATAGAGACGCCACCGCCGAAAGGAGGTGCGGGAGGGTGCGTCGGAAGGTACGCTTCAAGTCCGGCGTAAATGTTTCCCGAAAAATCTTCAGCGATTGATAAAACCTCTACTCTGGAATCGGTTGTCACTTGCGATGCCGACCAGCTTTTCCCATGGTCACTTGATATCGACACCGTCTGCTGCCCGCCCACACAAATTCTGTTTCCTGAAATGATCGCTGCAGACTGGACGTCACCGGAAAGGTTTGTTTTTGACCACGATGCACCTTTGTCGGTTGAGTTGTACAACCCGGAGAAGAGACTGCCGGTATAAATATTATTTAATGAATCTGCTAAAAGAACGGATTCATATTCCAACCCCAATCCATTATTCACGAATTGCCAGCTTGCACCGCCATCTGTTGAGCGGGATATTCCTGAGACATTGGTCGCAACGAAAATGTCCCCTGTCTGATCCATTGTAAGAAACTGAATCGAACCAGAGTAAGGCCCTGCATATCTCGCCCACGAAATTGTCTGCGCACTTACTTGAACCCAGCAGATTCCAAAGATAAGAACAATCACCTTACTGAATAAACGTGTACTTCTCAAGGTCTGTGTCTGTTATCCGACTTTTTGTCATTGTTCGCAACTGTCAAATCACAATCAATATTGCGAAACGAGTTAAAAATTGCAAGGAACTAATAGTGTTGGTAGTATCCTAATTTGAGCGGACATGTCAAAACCTATGAGTAATGTCATTCTGAACGAGTCCCGCATAAGCGGGACGAAGTAAAGAATCCATACATACATAATAGTATAAATCCTTCGCTTAGGATGACATGACCTCTAGTCCATAGTTGGACACTACCAGAGAACTTCATTGCACGGTTGTGAACTATTTTGAACGATAGAATCATTGCGAGGAGCGAAGGGCGCCTCTCAATGACCTTTCATTAACAGTTGTCTTATTTAATTAACATCAACTTCTTCGTGGCGGCAAACTTTCCAGCAGTAAGTCTGTAGAAATATGTTCCACTCGAAAGGCTCCTTGCGTCAAAGATCACCGAGTGTTCTCCCGAAGTCTGCCGTCCCTCTTGCAATGTCTTCACAAGCCTCCCCAGCACATCATATATTTTCAACGTCACTTCACCGTTCACTGATAACTGATACCTGATCATTGTCGTCGGGTTAAACGGGTTCGGATAATTCTGGAATAAGGAGAAGGAAGAAGGAACTTCGTTCATCTCATCAACGCGGGTGACGATACCGGTGCTCTTGAACAACCCGTTCTCCGTTCCTGCATAAAGATGCCCTTGTTGATCGGCGTTAATTGATATGATGCTGGAATCGGTCAAACCGTTATTTGCAGAATGCCAGCTCACCCCACGATCTGTCGATATGAAGGCTCCACGATCCGAAGTTCCTGCGAAGTACAATGATGAATCGTTGACAAGGAAGCAGGTAACATTCTTTCCGTTGATGGATGGAATGCTGTTCCAGTTTGCTCCCTGGTCGTCCGAATAATAAGCGCCTGAGGTATCAGTCCCTGCAAAGATCCTTCCTTTATGATCGATCTTCATTGCTTTCACAGAGCAGAATATAAGAGGGGAAGAGACGCCACCCTGTGTCCAGAATGAACCGCCGTCAGTGCTGATGAAAATACCGTCGTAGGAAGTGCCGGCAAAGAGGTTGTTCAATGAGTCGAGGGCAAGGCAGTAGATGCTTGTAATGGGGATGCCGATCGTCTGCACACTGCTCCAGATATCTTCTCCACCCACTGCCCTGAGGATCCCGCCCGATGAGCCAACATAGTCAGTGTCAGGCGACTCCAGGAAATCGTATGTCACGCCTTTAATAAGAGGAATCCAGTAGCTTCCACTATCGGGTAAATAAAACAACCCTCCTTTGGTTGATGTATAAAGCCTGTTGTTCCTCTTTGAAAAGTAAAGCTGATAAACAGTCGAGCGGCTTAGGTCGTCGCTAACTCTGAGCCATGTGCTATCCGCCGGTATTTGCTCAAAGACTCCATCGTCAGTCCCGGCAAAAAGTCTTCCCGAACCGTCGAACCCTGTTGAAGTAATGGATGCTGGAACAATACCGCGCTGCACCCATGTCGATGAGGAGCTTTTTAGAAAAAATACACCATGCCTTGCCGTTCCTGCATAGCTTGTTCCGTTAGGGTTGTAAACCGCCGAAGTGATAGATGCTATAGATATCGCCGGCGTGACACTTTTCCAGCTCGAAAGAGAACTATCATATATGAAAATGCCGATGTCGGTAACCGCAACCACTTCGCCAAGATTGTTCGAAGACAATGTGACAAGGTTAACTGAACCTAAGCTATTTATACCAGAGTCTGCCAGAAAGAATGGATTCCCCTTAATGTCGAGAGCTATCGTGAAAACTTTTCCTTTTGCGTCGACTGCTATTGAAACAATCGAGTAGCCCATCATCCCATGAAGCTTCCACGTCCTGCCGTTGTCGGAGGAGACATATACTCCTCCATCCAATCCGGTCCCTGGAAAACCTTCAAGCCCGGCATAAATATTTCCCGAGTGATCTTCAGCAACCGATAGCACGTCCACTTCGTCATTTGTTATTTGAGAAGCAGACCATGTTTTTCCGCTGTCACTGGAAATCGAGACTTCTTGATACCCTCCTACGCAAACTCTATTTCCCGAGAGCACCACCGCCGAGTACACCCCGCCGGTAAAGCTCGATTTAACCCAGGATGTACCCTCGTCTGTGGATTCATACATTCCTTCGGTGCCGTTTCCGGTATAAATATTATTAGCCGAATCTGCCACAAGAAACGCCGCGCCAAATTCAAAACTTAATCCGGGGGTGAACCAGTTTTTGCCTGCATCGGTCGAGCGGTACATCCCTGCGGAAGTCGAGGCAAAAACATTTCCCAGGTGATCGACCGTAAGAGCTTGCACCGAACCGGAATAGGGTCCTTCAATCTTCGACCATGAAATTGATTCTGCATCTGCGTGGCCCCGGCAGATTCCAGAAGCAAGAATAATCAAACTGCTGAACAATCGTGCACTTTTCAAGGTCGTTACCTGTTATCGAACTTTTTTGGCCTTCTCCGCGACAGTCCGATCAAGCTTAATATTGCGAAACAAGCTAAGACCTGCAAGGAACTTCATTGAAGGGTGGCATCTTAATTTAAAAACAGCTTTTGGCGAACAATCCTGTCATAGCCGCGAATATGGGCATCCATCTTGATTGAAGATAATGAGAATGGATAGAATACCAGAGTAGATGAAACTCTTTTCCAAATCTCCGCCCAACAATAAAAAAGCCCGGCGTATTATGCCGGGCTGTGACTAAAAAACGGAGAAATTTATTTCAATAGCAGCATCTTCATGACCTGAGCGAATCGGTAGTTGGGATCTTGAACACTTACCGCGTCGATGCGATAGAAATAAAGTCCCGACGATACGTTTGCGGTCCACTTCACGCCGTATGTACCTGCCGCTTGTTCGCCATTCACCAATTCGGCTACGACTTGACCAATGACATTATAGATTCGTATGTTCACACGGCTCGCCACCGGCAGCCCGTATTGAAGGGTAGTCGAAGGGTTAAACGGATTCGGAAAATTCTGACTTAACCCGAAATGATCCGGCACATCTGATTGTGAGAGTGCAATACCGGTGAGAGGCAGGCCGGTGCCGTCTACTTGTACCGTATCCGGCGAGGTGGCGGAGTTGCTCACGATAAGAATCGATGCCTTGGCCGGTTCGGTCGACGCTGGAGAGAAGCTGAGCGTGTCGGCAAACGATTGAGCGGGGGGAACATTTTTCACCAAAGGGGTCGCGCCGAACACAAAAGAACTGCTTGTGATATTGATTATCTTCAGCGTGTCGGTTCCGTTATTTGTTATGGTCACGGTCGTGTCCTTCACTTGCCCGATTTTGATGTTTCCAAATGAAATGGAATGTGCTGACAGGTGCAGAACTGCCTGGCCGAATCCTGTTCCGGTTACCTGCAAAGTATCGGGGGATGTTGCGGCACCGCTCGTGATAACGATTGCTGCATGTGCTGCACCGATAACCGTGGGAGTAAATTGAAGCGTATCAACAAATAATTGCCCGGGAGGGAGATTCTTCGCTGAAGGAGTCGCAGTGAACACAGCGGAACCGCTCGCGATGCCGGTAATCTTCAACGTGTCGCTTCCGTTGTTCGTTATGGTGATGCTGGTGTCCTTGAATTGGCCGAGTTTGACATTCCCGAATGAAACAGAATGGGCCGACAGATGCAGAATTGCTTGTCCGACTCCCGTTCCCATTACTTGCAGAGTATCAGGGGAGGAGCCAGCGTTGCTCATGATAACGATCGTTGCGTTTGCGGCTCCGAGTGCAGCCGGTGTAAATTGCAGAGTATCGACTATTGATTGTCCGGGCATGAGACTGGCGGAAGTGACTTTGACGGAGAATGGATTTCCGGAAGCGGCAACGCTACTAATAGTTAAAATAGATGCACCGCTGTTAGCAATGACCACGGTCGTATCTTTGAAGCCCCCAACGGCGACCTTGCCGAAGTCTATTGTCTTGTGCGATGCACTCAGGAGCGGTTTCAAAACGATTGAGCTGTCGGTCAATACGGCAAAATTTTGGACAGGAACATCTAGAACACCGATAATTTGGCCTCCCCCCACGAGCAGGGTATGTGGAGCTTCCGCTAAGGAATAGACGGTGGCTGAGCCGATGTTATTATTGATGTTTGAACTCCAGGATGAAACAGCTCCGGTTCCGGCGTCAAGGTACGCCAATTGCTCGCGTGTCAATGTATTGATTGTTTCGAATTGCCCGCCGATGATGATCTGATTCCCCGACGGAAGAATGGCATTAACGTTGAGCTGGAGGTCGAAATTTGCGTTAAACCCGGATAAAAGCGCTCCCGTTGCGGTGTCCACCGCCGCAATGCTTTTACGAGTTGTACCTCCGACCGTGATAAACCCGCCGCCAAGATAGACGGTCGAACCTTGTGCCGCAAGCGACCAGCAAATGTAACTTGGATTTGGGTTCCAAGCGGTAAGCGAATCGGTCGTCGTGTCAAAAGCGGCCGTATAGTTGCGAGTCTGCCCATTGATCTTTGAAAAAAATCCGCTTGTAAAAACGAGCGACCCGGAATTTGCAAATGAATAGACTCCTCCGTTATCGAGAACAGGGTGCCATGGTAGAACCGCGCCGGTGTTTTTGTCAACGGCTGCCAGATAAGCTCGAAGGGAGCCGTCGATGTTTCCAAAGTTGCCTCCCAGGTAGAGCCTGTTGCCGAACACCATCATTGATAAGACCGAGCCGCCGGCCGTTCCGTTCCACCCGGGCACAGGAGAACCGCCCGATGTGTCGACTGCTGCGAGGTAAGAGTGGGAACTGCTCCCTCCAAGTGAAGTGAAATTTCCCCCGACGATCACTTTGTCCGCCACGGCGGCAAGAGCGCTCACTCCACCGGAGGCATTCGGATTCCAAGGAGTGATCAAGCCGGTTGTGAGATCCATTGCTGCAAGGTTGTTGCGCGTGACCGATCCTGTGGATGTGAAGAGTCCTCCGGCAAAAAGTATGTTGCCGTACGACGAGAGCGTGTAGGGGTCTTCATTGATTTCTGCATCCCATGAAGTCGCCGTTCCGGATGAAGTATCGACCGACCCGATCCAACTAAAACTCTTTCCGCCAATGGATGTAAAATCACCTCCCACAAAAAGCTTCGAACCGGCAACCGTCACCGTTCTTACGATGTTGTTCGGAGCAGGATTCCATGTCGACACTGCTCCTGTTCCGGCATCGACCTTGGCAAGGTTTGTTACTGACTGTCCTCCGATGGCGGTAAACGACCCTCCGACGTATAAATTTCCGTTCGAGAGGGCCATAGATGTTACATCACCGAACCCACCACTGATTGTGGCAGCAGGCTTCCAACTCGTGATAACATTTCCCGACGGATCCATTTTTGCCAGACCGTACAATGTATTGGTATCGATCTTGGTAAAAGGACCGCATGCGTAAAGGTACCCGTTCGAATAAATGAACTGGGATACGGAGGGACTTCCATACGGAACAGTGACACCCGGAGTCCAGGCGGTGACGGTGCCGGCAGTGTCGACCGAACCCAAGAGAAAGTGAAACACGCCACCGAGCGAAGAAAAGAAACCGCCGACATAGACGATCCCGCTTACTTGCTGCATTGCGGTAATCTCACCGTCAGCTTTAGGATCCCAGGAGAGGAGAGCGCCGGTTGCGGTATCGAATGCTGCGCCATAGCCCCGTGTCTGTCCCGCGATGGTGGTGAAATATCCGCCGACATACAGCCGGTTGCCGCTGAGGGAAAGACATTGCACAAAAGCGTTAGGGGCTGGGTTCCATGAATCGACAGAATGATCAGGACGAACGTGAACCAAGTATTTTCGCTGGAGACCTCCGACGTACGAAAAATTTCCTCCGATATACCATCCTCCTCTTCCGTCGGGGACCGATGCGTACACTCTTCCCTGTACCGGGTCGAGCTTGGGAAATGTCCGGTCGGGTTTCGCAGTGGCTGTATCAAGAAAGGCGCCTGTGCCGCACGCATATCCTATCTTGGTAAAAGTTCCCCCAAGGTACGCTTTATTGCCGCTCACGACGATGCTGTTGACCTGACCGTCTAGTGGAGAGTCGAACCACGGCTGGAGAGTTTGCGAATGGGATGCAGTCATAACTATGCTGCAGAGAAACGTTTCTATCCATAGTAACTTTTTGAACATCCTGCTCGATCCTTTCTTAAGATGGTATGAGTTAATAAATAATAAATTCCATGGCTCCGACCGAATTGATCGCGACATTCCGATCCAAATGAGAATGCTTCGTTCTCTCGGAAGTGAGCGCTTTCTACTCCGTTGCAATTTTTGGCAATCCGGAAAGGAGAACTATTGATGGGAAAAGAGCGCGATCCTACCACCGCGCCGTGTGTTACTCGATCTTGTTTCTACCGCTATAATAACCTTTGCAGCAAAAAATTATTGTGACGGTGCGCAAATGGCCCCTCGTTAAAGCCCTCCCTCGATACACGTTGTGTCGAATCCCCCTCTTGTGTTGTAGATGGTTGTCACTTTCAATCGTTTAGTGCGGAGTGTTTTTTTGAGGTCGGCATAAATCCGCTTGGTCGCATTTTCCTGGTAGATACCGACCATCCTGAATGAAATCATATAATTTTTGAGCGATCGCAGCTCGATGCACTTACCTCCGGTGGGATAATATTCGATGATGACCTTGGCGATGTCGGGGAGACCGCTGAAGGGACAGACGGCAGAAAATTCCCCCGTCTCTGTCCGTATATATTGATCCTTACTGTCGAAGGGAAATGTTTCCAGGAAATCAGGCCGTATATGGGTCTGATCAAAAAATTCAAACGTCCTTCGTTCGGCGTTCATTGATCTTGTCCTTCTCTATTAATATTAGTTGTGTCCTACGCTCTTTGGCGGTTTTCTTTTAACCGCAAAGGACGCCAAGCCATGTAAAATGCACCAGTATAGTCCGTTTGGTATTGGCTCAATTTGTCATTCCCGCGAAAGCGGGAATCCAGTATTATTTTTTTTATTGTGTAATGGATGCCCACTTTTCCCAAGGGGATGCCTTTGGCACGTGGGCATGACATATTTTATCTCAAATTGAGCCAGCACCGTCCGTTTGGTAGTGCTCAAGTTTGCCCGCCACTTCCCGTTTTGTCGAATCCGCTTCAAATTCGGAGTGACAGATTTGCAGATGGAAAAGTATGGCACCGCGGATTCAATGAGTTACTTTCCATACCTTACTTTCGACTGACAAATACTGCAAATGTCTTCGTAGGCATTTCGGATTTCCCAATCTCCAAACCACCAATTTCTTTTGCATATCGGACATTGGTACATCTTTCGGCTGGGATCATAAGTTTTAATTACCAGCCTTGCATGGTGGCCTCTCGGACAATATGGTGTGCTTTCAGGGATTCCATTGCACTGATCATACCTCCAAGAAACTCCGAGGTAATCTGTAAAGCCCTCGTCATTGCCCTTCTTGTGGATACGAACGCTTCCCAAACTCTTTCCGAGCGCGAGAACGATGGACAGGAGGCAGAGCAATGATGCAAGTACATATATTCCATCCACTAATGTCCATTGTAATGGAGTTAGCTGGATTAGGCGCTGCCAAACTGTACTTATATGATTACGAAAGACTGAAAGCAATGCAAGGATCGTTCCTCCCGTTAAGAGAACGGCTACGTAGTGGTGTATGGCTCCTTCTACGCATGTCCTTAGAAGCCATTTTACTGAATCTATTAATTTATGGTGCGGTTTCGGAGGCATTTAGAAGTTTTCCCTCGCCGTTTTAGATGTGTCTACTTTTTCTTTTCTTCGGGTGACAGAATGAGTTCTCTTGTATCACTGTTAAAGTGTGAGACTTTTTCAAGCGGGAGCGGTTCCCATAAATGCGTTCCAACTTTATATGTTCCAGTATTTGAAACTACATCAACAGTGTCAAGAATAAGGTGCCAGCTTCTGCCGGTTTCTCCATCAACCATGATAACGGCAGAGACGTTCTCTATTGGTCTTACGGTTACGATCTGATACCTCTGAGTGTTTTTGGGTTGCGCAAGGACAGAAAAAGAAACAAACAATAAGCATAGAGTGGTTTTCATGTGTTCTCCTCTGTGGACGGTTAATGTGGGGTTTGCATCCTTCAACGGCAACGGGAATATGCTTACAATTCCCTAAAAACTCAATTTAAGGATTCATAAAATGGACACCGAAAAGATTTCTAAAAAAGTACTTGACAACTACGTAAATACTTACTATATTAATACTAATAAAAGGAACAGATCACCATGACTCCCAATTCAGACGACTTCGGCAAAAAGGCAGCAGAAAAGTTCGCTGAATACCTAACTAATCATAACAGGGAATCTATGTTGATCTCACAGCAAATAAACT
Source organism: Bacteroidota bacterium (assembly GCA_049578505.1). Classification (GTDB taxonomy): domain Bacteria; phylum Bacteroidota; class Ignavibacteria; order UBA10030; family UBA8401; genus JAGVPT01. Next base: position 9,030 of record JBAUMC010000022.1, read on the forward strand.
CTCTCCGAGCGAGACAGGCAGAGATGGACAGGAAGTTGGACGGATTTATTCATTTAATGGCGGGACTCACCGGACTACCGAAGGAGCGAATGCAAAAGACTTTGTTGGATGTGCATTTTTCTCTTATTGGCAAGTCGATTGGGGACGCTATGGAATTAATTCTCCTTTCGGAAGGCGCTCAAAAGCAAAAATACCTTATCGAAAAAATGAGAGCCGACGGGGTAAAGATTAGCACGAAAGCGCCCTACGCCGTTATTAAAAATGCCATTCTGCGAGACAAGCGGAAAC
>JBAUMC010000023.1:0-46996 GCA_049578505.1 Bacteroidota bacterium
AGTGAATTAGACCTCCATGAAGGAACAAGCATCCGAGCATTTGTCCGATATCCCAATCTTTTAGCACCATCGCAGCGACAACATCTTCCGGGATTATTTCGAACCAAACAAAGAAGAAGAAGATGGAAGTAATGGCGATAATTATTGAGTTTGTAACCGGCAAGCGCGTGTACGTCGTTTCCAATCGATACGGAATGATCATAACAGAATCTCCTCGGTTGCTTTATTTTCTGCAATGGTTTAGAGAAGCTATCCGATTGCTTTAGACAATAGGATAGCTTAATATTCGAGAGAAGGTTTGCCGAGTGGCGATACAGTTGTCGTAGTTCCCACCCGCTAAAACACAAAAACCCTCGTCATCGCATTCGCGACTCCGAGGGTTTAGCTCTCTCACATTTTTTCACCGGTCCCCCGGGTTAGCTGGTGCGAGAATGTACCGGTAAGCGTTGGAACAATCAAGCTAAAAATCATTGTTCATGCTATAAGCTGACCGGCAAGGAGAGCTGCATTCTTCCAATGAAAAGAGCGCATCCACAGTAATCAATTTCAATCAGTTCATCCCATCCTTTTGTTTTCATCGAGAGTCATAGTATAGATACACTAAATTGCAGAAGCGTTTTTCCGTAACCTTACGACGTTTTTACCGTATGCCATGAAAATAATTACTGGAAAAAACGTGAGCTTTGTCAAGGTTTTAGTACTTCCGGCCTTTCTTTTCACCGCTCTTCAGGCACCTGCGGTCATCGCGGCGGATATTTCCAAGAATCAAAAGAGCTTTTCGGTCTCCGCAGTAAAAATTCAAAACGACATTACGCTTACCGGAAAGCTCTCAGACCCTCTTTGGAGATCTGCACCGACCGTTGAATGTCCTTTTGAAGTACAGCCGGGGGAGAATACTCCTGCAAATCAGCGAACGTTTGTAAAAATACTTTACAATTCACGGTTCATCTATTTCGGCTTTGTGTGTCGCGACAATGCGCCATCCGCTATCCGCGCACATATTTCGGACAGGGACAATATTTTTGGCGATGATTTTGTTTTCGTCGCTATCGATACCTATGAGGATAATCAGCGTGCGTATGAATTCGTGGCTAATCCGTACGGAATACAAGGTGATTTGATGAGGACGGGAAACAATGAGGATGCAAGCTGGGATGCGGTCTGGTATTCAAAGGGGACAGTTAACGACACGGGCTACGTTGTTGAGATTGCCGTACCGTTCAAAAGCATCCATTTCCCATCCAACAAATTACAGAATTGGACTGTTGCGCTCATCAGAAACTTTCCGAGAGCAAGCCGTCAGCAATTCTCCTGGACGCCCTTCGATAGAAACGATCCATGTTCCATCTGCCAAGGGGGGACATTGCGAGGATTGCGGGATCTTCAAGCGACAGGCACATTGGAACTTCTTCCTTACGTTATGGGATTTCAATCGGGAAATCTCACTGATGCAAGTGACCCGACCTCCCAATTCTCCAACGGGAAGGTTGACGGGCGCGTCGGCGGAGGAGTGAAATTTTCGCCCAACCCAAGCTTATTCGCCGAGGCTGTCATCAATCCGGATTTCAGTCAGGTAGAATCCGACGCTACGCAGATCAGCGTCAATTCAAGCTATGCGATTTACTATCCCGAGAAACGCCCTTTCTTTTTGGACGGTGCAGACATCTTTAATACTCAGTTGACCGATTTCTATTCTCGTATGATCAACGATCCGATCGCCGCTGCGAAACTCGTTGAAAAATCGGACGGGCTTACTATTGCCTATCTTACCGCAAGCGATAGGAATTCTCCGTTCACAATTGCCGAAGAAGAGGGGAGCGAATCCGCCGAAACATCCCTCCAGTCCTATTCGAATATTCTCCGTGCGAAATATGATTTTGGCACTCAATCATTTCTCGGTGCGCTGGGAACCACAAAGAATTTCACCGACGCACACAATTACACGGGGGGCATTGACTGGAATTTATATCTTACCTCCAATTATTCTATCCGCGGTCAGCTGCTGGCTTCGAATACAAAAGAAATTAACGACACAACGATCTTCGCCGACAACAGTTTTTTCGGCAGCACAAAATACACTCCCGGATTCGACGGACAAACATACAACGGCACGGCATTGTATTCGCAGTTTCGGCGCGACGCGAGAGATTACAGTTTCTATCTGACGTATCAAGATATTTCGCCGACATTCCAGTCGGAGAGCGGCTTCATTACCGAAAACGATTTGCGCATACTCGATTTGCAGAATTACTATAATTTTTATCCGGTGCATTCCCTGATCGATCAGGGCCAACTATGGATGGAAAACAATCTGCAGTTCGATTACATTAATTCACGGAAACAAGACTGGACGGTCGCCGGAATATATTTGCAGCTGAAGAGCCAGACAAACATCAATCTGTTGTATGTGCCATATAACGAAGAATTGTACCATGGTGTACGGTTCAACAGGATCAACCGCGGCGAACTTCAGGTCAATTCCTCTCCGGCAACCTATATTTCTGTCTCAACGGATGTGACGCTCGGAAGATTTATTGATCGTGATCTAGCGCTCCTTGGATACGGACACAATATCTCGGTATCCACGACACTGAAACCGACGTCGCAGCTTGAGCTCGATTTATCGTATTCCCGTTCGCGTCTGTCCGACGTTTCTACACATCAGCTCTTCTATGATGGGTACATCTCGCGTTTAACGGGGATCTACCAATTCAGTTCTGATGTATTTTTCCGTCTAATCGGGCAGTATGATGAATTCACAAGGGGAGTTGAAATTGACCCCCTGCTGAGCTACAAATTAAATCCTTTTACAATCTGCTATGCAGGGTCAACGCATAACCTGACGGATTTCGATAATCCGTACGGCTTTGAACAAACCGAGCGTCAATTTTTTATAAAGCTGCAGTATCTCTGGAGAGACTAATTACCCCCGCGCCGTTGAAGATGCGCGGCGATAGCATCAATCTCCGGACACCTCCGTTGGCGTAAAATTACCTTGCCCTGCGCATTTTCCTCCTCTGTGTCCCTGAACCCTGCAATGAACATGTTGAACATAAGATCCCTGCTGTTGTGCAATTTCCGAAAATCTTCGTATATTTGTGCACGAAGGAATCGACAAAGATGGAAACATCGTTAAAAAAGAAAATCATTCTTGTCGGCGACAAAGTACTGGTCTCGCCGGAAAAGGACCAGGAGAAGACGTCCCATGGGTTGTATTTGCCCCCCGGTGTAAAAGAAAAAGAAAAGGTCCAGAGCGGCTACATTGTGAAGGTCGGCCCGGGATATCCGGTAGTAAACCCGAATTATGTCGACCAGGAACCGTGGTCGACGACTCCTAAAGAACCGGTGAAATATATCCCGCTTCAGGTTGAAGAAGGGGATTATGCGATTTTTCTTAGGGATGCGGCGATCGAAATCGAATACGAGGGAGAACAATACCTCATCGTTCAGCAATCATCGTTGTTGATGCTTATCAGACGGAGCGCGTTTCCCGAGATCGGATTATGAACACAACGGATGACCCCCGCATTTTTAACGAGGCAAACATTCACCGACAATTGCAGACCGCTCCATTCACACAGGGATTTTACACGCTTACATTTTACACGGAAGACGGGAAACCCGCCCCCCATCAAACAGACACAGTTTCAGAATTTTACCTTTACCCTTCCGGCGGGACGTTGCGCGACAGCACGTTCAACCTTGTGTTCTATGATTCGCAATTCGACACGTACAGGGGTTTCAAGCCGCCGCACCTTAAGAAACAATTATGAATTAAGAATTAATAATTATGAATTAGGAACGATCTCTTTCACTCTGCCATGGACTCAAAAATTCTTAATTCATAATTCTTAATTAAAAATGATTGTCCTTTGGTACAAACAAAGCTTTCGAAAGGTACTCAATGCAGCCTGAGGAGATATTAGAAAGTATCAGCGGTGGATTTTTTGCTCTCGATGGCGATTTCAAATTTACCTACTGGAACCGGGCGGCTGAAGAAGGAACGGGGTTTCCCCGCGACCGGGTGCTCGGGAAGCACGTGTTCGAGATCTTTCCAAATGCGGAAAAAGCCGAGCTGGGCGACCGCTATCGAACGGCGATGGAGACGAAATCGTTCCAGTCATTTGAAACAAGTTACCACGACAATAATTTTGAAGCGTGGTACAATATCCGCATTTATCCGAACGAAAACGGACTTTCCGTTTTTTTTCAGGATATTACCGAGCAGAAACATCAGGAACGTCAGCGTGAAACGCTGCTCGAAATTTCTCATGTCATTAACACGAGCAACCAGCTCGACGACCTGTGCGCTCAGGTCGTGCACACCATTGCCGCCCGGTACGACCTTCCGTTCCACCACGTGCTGATGTATATTTTCCGCCGGCAGGACGAAAAAATCATCTTGGTCGCGCCGGAACTTCCATCGCTTGAGTGGGAAAAAAATCTCACTGCCCGCTCGGTCACGGAACAAACTTCTGTCGCATGCATCGATGCGGTTATCACCGGTGCGCCGATTATTACCTCCGACGTGTCGCGCAGTTCGTACTACGCTCTGGCGCCGGAGATACTGGTGACTTCAACGCCGAAAACCGTCCTCGCAATTCCTTTGAAAGTCGAAGGAGAACTCGTCGGCGTTATGGAGATGCTGATGAATTCTGACAGGGCGTTCGCTGAACGTGAGCAATCGTTTCTCTCCCTCATTGCCAATGAGCTGGCCGTCGGCATCAGCCGGAGGGGATTGATCGACGAATTGCGCGTGAAGAACGTCGACCTCGAGATTCAGCGGGCTCAAACGCTGGATGCACATCAAACGCTGAAAAAATTCCTCGCCTTCTTCAGCCACGAGCTCCGCTCGCCTCTGAATTCCATCATCGGGTTTTCGGAATTGATTCAACTGGATATGCCCAAGCTCGATGCGGCGACCGTATCGTCGTACGTTTCATCCATCAATCAAAGCGGAAAGCATCTGCTCCAGCTCATCAACGATATTCTGGACCTGTCGAAACTCGAAGCGGGAAAGCTGGAGCTCCATTACATTAATATTCCTATCCGCCAATTCATCGACGCCCTGACGAAATCGCTTCAGCCGCAAATGGAAGAAAAGAAACTGTCGTTCGAGGTTCATATCGCGGATGAACTCGACGATATCGTCGCCGACGATGTCCGGCTTAAACAGATTATGCTGAACCTCGTTTCCAACGCGATAAAGTTCAGCCATCCGGAAAATAAAATCACGATCGATGTACTCCGGGTCGATAACACAATCCAGTTCAGCGTGGAAGATACCGGCGTCGGCATCCGGCCCGACGAATTGCCGAAGCTGTTCCTTCCTTTCCAACAAACGTCCGCAGGGAAGAGAAAACAGGAGGGGACGGGATTGGGCCTGTCGATCACCAAAAAACTTGTCGAACTTCACGGGGGTTCGGTGACGGCCGTGAGCGAGTGGGGAAAAGGGAGCACCTTTGTCGTGCGAATGCCGATGATGATCAACTCGCGCGGCGAGAGCGATGAGATCGCCGGTAACATTGCCGGTATTCTCCCGCCGTCGTCGGAGCCGCAGCGAGTACTTATCGTTGAGGACAAGCCCCATGCGAGGCAAATCCTCCAATCGTATCTTTCAGAAGCCGGCTATGTTATCGAAACCGCGGCAAACGGTATCGAGGCCCTCGAGAAAGCAAAATTGTGGAAACCCGATGTCATCACGCTCGATATCCTCCTTCCGGTAAAAGACGGCTGGCAGGTTTTGCGAGAACTAAAGCAGCATCCGTTGTGCAAGGATATTCCGGTGATTATCATCTCCATGCTCGATGAACGAAACGTCGGCTTCGGCCTCGGCGCTGTCGATTATTTTGTCAAGCCGGTCCAGAAAGATGCACTTCTCGAATCGCTTCGTAAGGTTACCTCTGGGCTGAAACGAAAACAGTCGGCAAAAATTTTGGTGATCGATGACGACCGTTCCGTGATCGACCTTGTGCAGGTGATTCTCGAATCTGAGGGATGCACAGTCTTGAAGGCCTTAGATGGAAGGGAAGGATTGCGTCTTGCCCAAGAAGAGCATCCCGACCTTATCATTCTCGACCTGGTGATGCCCGAAATTTCTGGGTTCAACGTTGCGTACCAGCTGAAACACAACCCGAAGACGCAAACAATCCCCGTGATCGTAATGACAAGCATGGAGATCGATGATGAAACCAGGGAGCAGCTTCGAGGGTTTGTCGTCAGCTTGATGAAGAAGTCAGGGTTCACCAAAAAAGATTTACTGCAAGAAATCTCTGCAATCGAAGGAAAGCGGCAATAGAAATTTGGCGTGCTGGCAACGGCTTAGTTTCAGGCTTTCTGATTTCGTAGTGTCTGAATTTGTCATTCCCGCGGATGCGGGTCGAAGACTCGACAAGGCGAGAATCCATGTTTTTGTTTTTAATCGATATGGATGCCCGCTTTTCCCAAAGGGATTCCTTTGGAACGCGGGCATGACAGGCCTTTTCATAAAAGTTATTTTCAAATTAAGACACTATTTCCGATTGGGTAGTGTCCTAAATTGCTTTTTGAAAGAAAATGCTAAAAAGTCGTCCTGAGCAAGCGAAGCGCGTCGAAGGATTTTTCAGCCGTTTGTCATGGTTCGACTTCGCTCACCATGACTTAGGAAGCAAATTAGGACACTACCTCCGATTGCTTATTCTTGTTTTGCCGGTCAACAATTCTTATATTTCTTCTGAACAAAAATGTTCCGGGGTATAGCTCAGTCCCGCCAAAGAGCGGCAGACTTCGCTGAAGACAGTTACAAAGTTTATATCCGGGGTGTAGCTCAGCCTGGCTAGAGCGCTTGCTTTGGGAGCAAGAAGTCGTAGGTTCGAATCCTATCACCCCGACTTAAATGCACGTATAGATCGACCTTCCTTTTCGTACGAAATGTTTCTTTCAAGACCTCTGATAGTCTTCCTAACGTCAACATTACTAAAATTCCCCTGTTAATCTATTTGTAATCTGATTGAATTTACTTATCATCCAATCCCCTTCCACTGAGAATTCGCTGCTTACATTTTTCAACCCTTGACTCACGCGTTTTGGATTGTTTGGGTTGAGAAAAATAATATATGTAACCTCTTTGCCGTCCCGGCGTCAATGCATTAAAAGCAGTCTTCAAGGCGGGGATTTCATCTAATTTATTTTGAAATTCTTCAGGAATTGTATAATCTTGAGTCTTTTTTAACTTCACTTTCAATCCGGCTTTTTCCGCTTCAATGGCTTCATAGATATAGGCTTTCACAACGGGTTTCAACTTGACGATTTCCTGAACATTGGTGAACCGAATCTGGCGCGCCGCCTGCACATTCTTCGTCTGTTGGATTAGAATACCCTTGGCATCATTTAACAAGGCGCCTTTAAAAAAGAGAAGAGCACAATATTCTTTAAATCCATGTATCAACACTATGTTACTTTTCTGAAACGTGTAACAAGGACATCCCCACTTCAATTCTTCGGTCAGTCCGCAGCCAAGGACTATCATTCTCAATTTCTCATATTCATTTTGCCACTTTGTAGCTTTGTTAAAGAACCAATCAACTTTAGGATTCATAGTATTCATATATTTATACCCTGAAATAAAGTTATGAATATCATTAATTAGCTGAAATGATTTTTCTATCCGCGGGCCTGAAATACCAGGACACCAACGTCAAAATTAGTAATAACAACGAGGGAAATATTTCATTCATGGTGCCCGAGGCGATATGTGAAAATATCGCTCCTGTCATGGCAAAGAAAAAGCCTGCATAAGCCCATTCCTTTACTAAGGGGAATTTGGGAGTAAGCACTGCGACTGTTCCCAAAATTTTCCAAACACCCAGTATTGTTAGTAAATAGACTGGATAGCCCAAATGTGTAATCATATCTACTCCCCCTGCCCCCGCTTTCCCTTTGAATAACTGCACCAGTCCAGTTGATAGCATTCCTAATGCAAGCCAGAGAGTGGCGATCCAATAGATGATTTTAGTTTTCTTTGTCATGGTATGTTATTTTGATGTGGTTAATTTTGCTTAATGGATTAATGAAGTCGGCCTTCTCTCTCATTTTTTGTATTACTATGATAGTAAATCTCTTTGTATCGCATGTTTTTCAGTCTCTGTTTTAGCCAAAGCATAGGCTTGTTTAAGGTTAACTTTTGCTCTATCGTAATCAATGCCCTTGTAGAGTTCTCCGAGGAGTAAAAAATAAAAATGGTTGTTTTCCAATTTTAGTTTTTCAGCCTCAATCAATGCCGCTTGTTGGCCGTTCACCTTGTATAATGCATAAATCCGGTTCAGGGCAACGCTTGGAGAATAGTTAATCAGCAGAAGCTGGTTATATAATTGCAAAATGTCCTCCCACTTTTCTCTCGTATCTTCTTTAATGCAATGCCAGGAAGCAATCCTTGCTTCCCAATGATACGAGCTTAATTCCTCTCCTTCTGCCGAAAGCTCTAAAAAATGCCAACCCTGATTTATTAACCCTTTATCCCATAAGTTTTCGTTTTGTTGTTCGTAGAGAACAAAAGGATCTTCATTGGTCTGCCGGGCATTAAACCGGGAAGCATGAAAACACATGAGCGCCATTAATGCATTTGTTTTTGGCAGGTTTGTGCGTTCGTATTCTGTAAGCAATATGCCTATTCGCAACGCTTCTAAACACAGCTCTTTTCGTAAAATTTGATTTTGGGTTTTGGAGTAATACCCTTCGCTGAAAAGGAGATAAATAATGTGAAGGACGTTGTCGAGCCGTTTGGTTATTTCACTCTCGGGTGGTAAATCCATTGTTACTTTTTCGGTCCGTAATTTTTCTTTCGCTCTGAAAAGCCTTTTGTTGATGGTTTCTTTGCTGCATATGAACGCTTCAGCAATTTCATCGATGCCGAAGCCGCAGAGAATGCGCAGTGCCAATCCAATTTGTGATTCGCTGGCAATTGCAGGAGTACATATCGCAAAAAGCATTTGTAACTGACTGTCCTTGATGTTCTGCAGCGAAAAATCTACTTCTGCGATTCCATAATTTTCCCCCAGACCATCAACTATTTCAGGGATTACTTTTTGTTCATAGATTTTATTCCTTCTAAATTGGTAGAGCGTCTTTTGTTTCGCTACTGCATAAAGCCAGGCGGTTGGATTTTCCGGAATACCTTTAATTCCCCATGTTTCCGTTGCCAGCAAAAATGTTTCGCTGACAATGTCTTCCGCCATTTCGATATGCTGCAATCCAAAAAGTTTGCTGATAACAGCAACCATTTTGGAAAACTCCTGTTGATATAAATGCTTTAAGGATTCGTGTTCCATAGTAGAATGCAAAACCCACCCCTGTTTCAGAGTGGGTGTTGTACCTTATGCTGACTTATCCAACGATGGGGCGAATTTCTACGCTGCCGCCGGTATCTAATGCAGGGCAACCATGAGCCAATGTTGTCGCATCTTCCAAACTCTCCGCTTTGACGACGATAAAACTTCCGAGTATTTCTCTGATCTCAACGAAGGGGCCGTCTGTAATAACCCCGCCTTTCTTAAGAACTTTGCCTTCAAGAGCGAGGCGGGGGCCGTTGTCGACAAATTTTCCCTGCGCCGCTATGCTGCCGACCCAGTCTTTCCATTTCGTTGCCATAACTTGCCAGTCCTGCGGCGACGCCTTGCTGTAGTCGTAACTCGGCTGCCGGAATAATAATGCAAATTCTTTCATGTTGCTTCTCTCCTCATTGTTGTTGGCCGTATGAATTATACCTCAATAATGACTGAGATGGCAAAAATTGGACACTCGGGGATAATTTTTTATAGCTATGTGGGGAGCCGTGCCGCCCCAAAAAATTGTGCTCGGGCCTCAACCCACACCGTCCGTAATATTCTCCTGATATCTGAGAAATCAGCAATCTGAGCTAAATCTGCGAAATCTGAGCAATCAATCCCGCCATGTCGTCAGACTTATTCTTCTGTTCATCTGCCTCGCCCCTGCGGACAGCGATCAGCTGTGCCACTATACTCACGCCGATTTCCTCTGCCGTCGTTGCGCCTATTTCGATTCCTATTGGTGCGTGAACATGCTTGAGTCTTTCGGCTGAGATTCCGCGCTCCATCAGGTGTTTATATGTGGTTAAGACCTTTCGCCGGCTTCCGATCATGCCGATGTACTTTGCGGGAGATGTGATAACACTCTCTAAAATTTCTTCGTCCGAACGATGCCCTCGGGTGACAATGACAATATAAGTCGATGGCTTTATTTCGATATGTTGAAGAGCGTCGTTGAACTCAACCGCTAAGGTGCGGTCTGCCTCCGGAAAGCGTTGAGCGTTCACGTACTCGGTCCTGTCGTCGATAATTGTGATGCGGAAACCAGCCATCGATGCGGCGCGCGAAACATACTTCGATACATGACCGCCGCCGAATATGATAAGATGCGGCGTTCCGCCCAGAGGTTCCAGAATCAATTCGTCTTGTTGACCCGTCATCCGCTGAGTCTCATTTCGCCGGTGTGCTTTCTCGACTGACTCTGCCAGCTTTTCGATGTTTAAATTGAATGTCGATGTAAGTGTCGGTCCGGCGTGATTCCACCATTCCCTTATTCCACTTTTCCAATCTGCTTTCATCCCCAAATGAGTCTTCGAGATGACAAGTCCATTATTTGAAATGAGCGTTGCCAGAATACAATCGTTCCCTTCATCACGAATTGCTTTCAGCTCGTTTACCAACGCGACATCTTTTTTGAACAACGGTTCTATGAGAACATCCAGACTGCCGCCGCAAATCAGACCCTGGTCGATATTGGTCTCGTTAAGCTGGAAGTTGAGAATCTTTGCTATGCCCGAATTGTAGAGCTGTATCGCTTCGTGCAAAACATCCCCCTCTACGCATCCGCCGCCAACTGTTCCAACCCAACTTTTCCCGGCATTTTTTACCAGCATTTTTGAAAGAGCGGATGCTGGAGTAGAGCCGTTTGTTGAAATGATTGTAGCGAGCATAACCTGCTCTTCCGATTGAAGGGCAATGGCTATTTCTTTCAGGATATCCATTACCGTAGTGTAACAATTATGCGACCGATTTTCAAGGCTTGCTTTTTGGTTCTTAAAATTCTACTTTTTTAAGGTCCTCTCCAGGACTTTCTGTGACATAGTGACGGGCGAGACCATCACTTTGGATGTGTGTGAGCCAGATGTTTAGAAGTGATCGGAAGCCTCAAATAACAGACAAATCCCGATGATTCAAATTCTTCGAGCAGTATCACGAGAACAGATCGCCATTGCGCGTGAATTATTTGTCGAATATGCCCAATCGCTTAACGTGAGCCTTTGTTTCGAAAACCTCGATACGGAAGTGAGCGAACTCCCCGGACCATATGCACCTCCCGATGGCTGCCTTCTTCTGGCGGAGGAGGGGACCAGAATTGCCGGGTGTGTTGCGTTGAAAAAAGTCGACAACCGCCTCTCAGAAATGAAGAGGCTCTATGTTCGCGGCGAGTTCCGCGGCAAGGGGCTCGGGAAAAAATTGACGATGAGTATCGGTGAGCATGCCCGGAAGATCGGCTATGAACGGATGCGATTGGATACGCTACCTTCAATGAAAGAAGCCATCGCACTCTATCGCTCGCTCGGCTTCGTTGAAATTCCGCCTTACCGCGACCTTCCCGTTCCCGGCGCTTTGTTTATGGAGATCACGTTGTAACAAGGTATTCTTTATTTGAGCAATAATGCCATGAACGTCGGAATACCATGAAAAAGTGAAGACATCACTCGACCTGATACGCGCGTTTTGAGCTGTCAACCTCTTTGAACCGTAATCGGTGAAAACCGCTCATCCGCATTTTGAGCGCCTTTCCGCGCAAACCGCCTCTTCGATTCATCCTGATCAACCTTCCTTGATTCTCTTCGCTATTTTCACTATTATTTTCTTAATGGTTCGACATCCGAAGCCGGTTGAGCGTTTGTTCAGGCACACCGCCTATCCATTCCCGTTTTCATGAAGCAATCGCGCGTCAAATCCAAAACCTCATCACGCAAGAAGGATCACGTGCTGCTCACCGTGAACCGCGATGTTACATTCCGTGATAAACTAACGGGCTTCAATAACTGGGAATTCGTCCACAATGCACTGCCGGAAATAAATTTCTCCGACATCACCACTGAAACGGTTTTTCTTTCCAAACGGCTCTCCTTTCCATTCATGATATCATGTATGACAGGGGGATACGCCGATGCAAAGCGGATCAACAAAAATCTCGCCGAAGTATGCGAAGAGTATGGCGTTGCGATGGGAGTCGGCAGTCAACGTCAGGCGCTGGAAGATACAACGTATCACTCTTCGTTCAGCATAGCGCGTAAAGCGGCCCCTACGATTCCGATTGTCGGCAACATCGGTGCCGCTGAAGTTGCTAAACTTACCGATGCAGCTCAGGTGCAGCGACTTGTGGATCTTGTTCGTGCGGATGCTTTCGCTGTCCATCTCAATCCTCTTCAGGAATTTCTTCAGCCGGAAGGAAGTGCGAACTTCCGCGGCGTGCTCCGGGGAATTGAAACATTAGTCCGCGGATTGTCCATCCCTGTGATTGTAAAAGAAATAGGCGCGGGGATTTCAAAAGATGTTGCACAGCGCTTGCTCGATATAGGGGTCAGGATTATTGACGTCGCCGGTGCCGGCGGCACAAGCTGGGCCGGCGTGGAGATACTCCGAGGAAAAGACGGCGATGTAAACGATCTCTTTTGGGATTGGGGAATCCCGACTGCTGAAGCATTGAAGCAGGTAGCGTCGCTCAAGGCTTCAACATCCGGTCTCTGCGTGGTCGCTTCCGGCGGCTTGACGAACGGGCTCGATGCAGCGAAAGCATTTGCTCTTGGTGCCGATATGGTCGCCGCGGCGCGTCCGATGTTGCAAGCGTTGATGGCATCGGGCAAGAAGGGATTATCGCGACATCTTGACCGATGGATAAAAGAATTCAAGGGAACGATGTTTTTGGTCGGGGCTCCGACGTTGAAAAACCTGCGAGAGACTCCTCTCATTCATGTTTAATTGAAATCACTCATTCGTGGCAATGCATCAATGAAATCGTTTATTTCGCAGTATCAGGATTACAAAAAAAATATTGATCGACAGCTTCGGTCATGTATAGCGAACAATGAACCCCAATCCCTTTATCGACCGGTGAAATATGTCCTTTCGGGTGGAGGGAAGAGGATTCGACCTCTGCTTGTCCTGCTCGCATGCGAAGCAGTCGGAGGGGCCTCGCGGCAGGCGCAGCACGCTGCCGTTGCAATCGAAATCCTACACAACTTCACGCTCGTGCACGACGACATTATGGACAATGCCTCGTCACGCCGGGGCCGCGCGACGGTGCATACCAAATGGGATACGAACATCGCCATTCTGGTTGGCGATGAACTGGTTGCCCTTGCCTACCGGGAGTTGTTAAAAACGCGTTCGCCCTTCATCGCGCACGTAACAGATGTTTTCACGGAAGGGGTTGTTGAAGTATGTGAAGGCCAGGCCTACGACAAAGAATTCGAAACGCGGAGGCATGTTTCCCTCGATGAGTATTTGCTCATGATCGGCAAAAAGACCGGCAAGATGGTATCCGTTGCGTCAGAAATAGGAGCGGTGATCGGCGGCGGGAGCGCTGCTGAGATTCGTGCGTTGAAATCGTACGGAACCTCCATCGGCAGAGCTTTCCAAATTCAGGATGACCTGCTGGATGTCGTAGCGGATGAGAAAGAATTCGGCAAACCAATAGGCGGCGATATCGTGGAAGGGAAGAAGACGTTTTTGCTCATCGAAGGATATGCACGTTCCCGCGGAGAGGATAAGAAATTACTTCTCAGTGTCATCACGGGGAGCGGAACTTCACGAAAGAATATTCCGCTGGTGAGGGACATCTACGAGCGGTGCGGCGTTATCGATTTGGCAAAGCAGACCATTACGAAAAATATTGTCGAAGCAAATGAGCAGCTTTCGCGCCTTCAAAAAAGCCGAGCGCGCGACATGCTTTTCTGGTTTTCGCATATGCTCTTGAACAGGAATTTTTGAAAGCGCCTAAGTTGGTTGATGCGCCCGACAGCCACATGATGCCGTTGTATCTATGATCGAGAAGGATATCGTTATCAAGAATAGGGCCGGACTGCATACGCGTCCTGCTGCGACGCTGGTGAAGATGGCGGCAAAATTCAAGTCAGAATTTTTTATCATAAAAGACGGCGTAGAGATCAACGGCAAGAGCATCATCGGAGTGATGACCCTGGCAGCCGAACAAGGATCGGGACTCCTGCTGAGGTTTGAGGGTGAAGACGAGAAGGATGCATGTGACGCCATTGTCGGATTGTTCGAACGAGGTTTTGACGAAGCATACTAATGACTCCAACTGATGAAATAACGCTTCACGGCATTGCAGCCGCCCCCGGCATCGTCATGGGAAAAGTGTTTGTCTATACAAAACACGTTCCTCATATTAATGAGAAGACGATCGCACCTGAGGATGTGGAAAAAGAAGTCGAACGCCTTCAGAGCGCCGTAGCCCGATCCGAAAAAGAATTGCAAAAAATACTTTCGTTTGCAGAACAGAAGATCGGCAACAGCAAAGCGAAAATTTTTGAAGCGCAGATCATGATTCTCAGCGACAGTGTGTTGTTCGATTCGATTTACAAACGGATACGAAAAGAACGAAAGAATGCTGAGTTCATCGTTCACGGTGAAATTACAAAGTACCAGCAGTTGATGCTGAATTCGTCGGACGAATATATGCGGGAGCGCGCACACGATGTCGAAGATATTAAGAACCGCATCATCCGGAATATTCAGGAACAAAAGCTCATCTCTCGTTTCGAAGGAGGCTCCATCGTCGTTTCGCAATCGTTGACCCCGGCTGACACTATCCTCTTCAGCCGCAATGAGATACTCGGTTATGCCACGGATATGGGAGGAGTGACATCTCACGCCGCACTACTCTCCCGTTCTTTGAAAATTCCGGCCGTTGTCGGGTTGAAGGACGTTACATCGCACGTGCAGTCGGAGGCGTCAATGATCCTTGACGGCTACAGCGGCGTCGTTATCGTCAATCCTTCAGAAGAGACGGTAACGCAGTACAAACGGCGAAGCAGGGAGATGGCAAAGTTCGAACACGGACTGAACGACCTCCGTGAATTGCCTGCACAGACGATGGACGGGAAACAGGTCGAATTGGTCTCTAACATTGAGTTTGCAGAAGAGATCCGATTCACCAAATCGCAGGGTTCTCACGGCGTCGGGCTGTACCGTACCGAAGGGTTGTTGATGGGCAAAGATGCTTTCCCTTCCGAGGAAGAACAATACCGCGAGTACAAATCGATCGCCGAAAAAGTCTTTCCGAACAAAGTCATCATGCGTACGTTCGACATTGGGGGAGACAAAGTAATCGCGCACTCTTACGAAGAGGAAAATCCCTTCCTCGGCTGGCGCGGCATCCGCGTTGCCCTTGACCGTCCCGAAACATTTCTCGCCCAGATGCGGGCAATGTTGCGTGCGAGTACCAGGAAAAATATTTGGGTGATGTTCCCGATGATCTCGAGCCTGAAAGAAGTTCGTAGGGCGAAAGCGCTGGTGATAGAGGCCAAAAATTCTCTGCGTGCTGAAAAGTATCCGTTCGACGATACGATGAAAATTGGAGTCATGATTGAAGTGCCGTCTGCGGCGGTCGTTGCTGGAGACATCGCCAAAGAGGTCGATTTCCTCAGCATCGGCACAAACGATTTGATTCAATACCTGCTCGCCGTTGACCGTGGAAATGACATCGTCTCGCAATTGTACCAGGAATTTGAACCCGCCGTGATTCTCACAATTCGCCACATCATAAAAGAGGCTCACAAAAACAAGATTCCGGTTAGTATGTGCGGAGAAATGGCAGGCGACCCTGTTGCAACATTGCTGCTTCTCGGCCTCGGCCTGGATGAATTTAGCGTGATACCGTACGTGCTGCCCGAGATTAAGAAAATTATCCGATCGGTGACGCTGAGAGAAGCGCAAAAAATCGCCGTGAGAGCAATGAGATTTTCTACCGTTGAGGAAGTGAAAGAGTTTCTTATCGGGCATGTAAAGCGCTTGGCGCCCGACATTCCGTTGCCAGAATGACATTTCAATAATCAGCGGGAATTGCTCCCGCATACGAAGAAAGAAACCGTATGACACCAGAAGATATTGCACAGTATGATCCCTCCGGTATGCGTTCGCTGATTTTTCACTTTCCAAAACAGGTGGAAGAGGCAGTGGCTATCGGCGAGGCAGCCAGGATAAAATTTCCGATCTCAAAAATCGACAATATTGTTGTCAGCGGGCTCGGCGGTTCTGCAATTGGGGGAGATCTGCTTCGTTCGTACCTTGCAGGCGAAATTGCTGTTCCCATCGCCGTCAGCCGGAATTATTTTTTGCCGGAGTACGTCGGTGAACGATCGCTCGTCATCGTGTCGAGCTATTCCGGGAACACGGAAGAGACGATTTCATCCCATCACGACGCAGTCAAACGCCGAGCGAAGGTTTTTTGCATCACCTCCGGCGGGGCGGTGAAGCAGTTCGCCGGAAAGAGGAAGCAGCCTGTTATCGAAATTCCCGGCGGGCTCCCACCGCGCGCAGCACTGGGATACTCCTTTTTCCCCACACTTATTGTGTTGTCGAAACTTGGTTTTTTCAAATCGAAGAAGAAGGAAATCAATGAAACGATCGCGCTCCTAAAAAAGAAAGCCGGGTTGTACGGCGATCTAGCGTCGCAAGAAAATTTGTCGCTCCGCATCGCTCAGACGCTTCATGGAAAACTGCCGGTTATTTATTCATCCGTGGAAAGGTTTGATACAGTGAACGTGCGCTGGCGAGGTCAATTCTCGGAGAATGCCAAGACGCTTGCATATGGGCACGTGTTCCCTGAATTAAACCACAACGAGATTGTTGGCTGGGAAGTGTTGAAGGATTCGATGAAAAAAATTCACGTCGTGATCCTGCGCGATGCCGAAGATAATCCCCGCATCCAGCTTCGGATGAATATCACGAAAGGAATCATCCGGGATTTTGCCGCCGGTATCACGGAAGTACAAAGCGAAGGCAAAAGCGTGCTGGCAAGAATGTTTTCGCTATTGTATCTCGGCGACTGGCTGAGCTTCTACCTCGCCATGCTGAACGGAGTTGACCCTACTCCCGTGAAGAAAATCGATTTCCTGAAAAACGAACTTGCCAAAGTGACGGCAAAAAGCTGAGCGCACCCTGTTCGCTAAAGTAGACCTTAGTATTTAAGAGATTGTTTCGCATTTTATGAATCGATGTGAAGTCCCTCCTCGAGATTCATTCCGTAAGCATTTCTCGCGCTAATACATAAAAGGGCAAGATGCTTCGAACCAAAAATTCTCCCAACTTCATGCTTTGGCTGGCAACAATTTTTCAAACGTCTCCAAATTCATTTGCGAAGAATAAGGTTTCGCTTCTAGTGCTCATTACTTTGATTGCCGGCTACCTCCGCTTTCGTGGATTAGGGGATAATCCGCTTTGGGTTGATGAGGTTGGCTTTGGACTATTGGTTCAGAATGGCGGGAATCAGGAATTTATTCCAAAATGGTTTGGGCAATTGTTGGGGTTGCACAGCGAGTTTGGGCTTCGGTTCCTGCCGGCATTGTGCGGGACGCTTACGGTGCCGGCGCTCTATTTCGCTGCCGATAAATATAAACTTGAATCAGCCCTGTTCGCCGCGGTCTTCCCGTTGTTCGTATTCTGGAGCAGGCTGGCTCGGCCTTATGCGGTAGCGGGCTTGTTCCTCGTTCTTTCATGGCGTTATTGGTGGATGATGATTCCAGCGCTGATGACAACGCCGATTGCCGTGATCGGTGTGAAGGTAAACAAATGGATGTTACCTTTAATTATTCTGGGAGTTATATTTTTTTTCATCAGATCGGACGCTTCACGTCACTGGACCACTCATTTGCTTTTCATTTCCAGCCGATTGTGGTATCTTCCGGCATTAACGTCGATCCTCTACATTACTAACGTACCATGGAAAAAATTCTTTTTGTCCTTGCGATCGGTTATTGTGCCATCGCAGACACAGGACTAACAGCAAGTGCATGGTATTCGAAAGAAGTCAGGTTTTCGAATTGGCGTGGAATTCCTCAGGTCGATTACTCGACGAACGCCCCGCTCTCAACTTGGTATTCCGGGCAACCAACAAAATACCTTCGTGCTGATAATTTAAATCAATTTCTCACAGAACCGGATACGGTTACTCTTGGAATTGATTACTATGGCTTCTATCGGATCTCATGCAACATTGTTTCGGGATTCCAGGCTCAGTGGATCGTTGATACGCTGATGAACGGAGGTGTACTGGTCACAAAAAGCTACAAGGGGAAGCTATTTTTTCAGAGGAAGGTACAGGAGCATTAGAATTCCGTATGGAAAATAACAGGGAGAAGAATTGCAAAAATCGAGGGGTATGGGATCGATTTTTGGTTGCTTGACTTTCATCACAACACCCCGTATATTCACGACACACTGAAACCTCTGACACTCTTCTATTAGTTAGCACGCCAGGTCAGGACAAAGTAATGGTTGAAGAAGTTAACTTCTTGCGAAATGTTCCGATTTTCAACGAACTCAGCGATCAAGAGCTTGAGAAGATTGCCGGGCTCGGTGTCCGGAAAAAATACAAAAAGGGGAGCATTATTCTTTTGGAGGAGGAAACCGGCGCCGCTCTGTTCGTTATAGTTTCCGGTAAAGTGAAAATTGTCCGGATGGACGACGATGGCCGCGAGGTTATTCTTTCCATTTTGGGGGGGAGTGACTTTTTCGGCGAAATGGCAATCCTGGACGGCTTGACTCGTTCGGCGAGTGTTGTAGCAACGTCGAAATCCGAATTGTTCATGATCCATCGGAGAGACTTCTTGAAGCTTCTCAACGATTATCCGATGGTCGCCATTGCGCTATTGCGGGAGTTAACGGGTCGGTTGCGCAAGGCCGACGCTCAAATAAAAAGTTTATCCCTCAAAGATGCCGCGGGCAGGGTTGCCAATGTTGTCCTTCAACTTGCGGATGAAATCGGAATGTTCCGCAAAGGACGGGTGGAGATTGATGAGCTCCCCTTGCAACAAGATTTAGCAAACATGGCTGGAACATCGCGCGAGACGATTTCACGCATGATCCACAAATTTATTAAAAAAGGATATTTGCAATTGCAGGGTAACAGGCTCATCATTAACGATTATGAAAGTTTTAAGAACCTTCATGTATAACACCGTCAACAATTTTATTCATCCTCAATGAGGTCCGGGCACCCCTGAGTTGTGGAAGGCTTCCTTGCGGAAGCCTCGCGAAGCAGAGCAGACTACGAGATTATGGGCGCTAAAGCCGACCTTCATATGCACACAATTTGTTCCGATGGTGCACTCTCTCCTTACGAGCTCGTAAAAAAAGCCAAGGCAAAGGGGCTCTCTGTGGTCAGCATTACAGATCACGACAGCGTTGCCGCCATTCCCGATGCGCTCGAGGTTGGAAAAGAAATCGGAGTCGAGGTCATCTCCGGAGTCGAGCTAAGCGCGAATTTCGAAGACAAGGAAGTACATATTCTCGGCTATTTTGTCGATTACAAAAGCCAACGGCTTCTCGATTACCTTACCTTCTTTCGGCATGAAAGAATCAAGCGGGCGGAACGGATTGTCGCAAAGCTCAATAGCCTCCAGGTGCCGTTGAAGATCGAAGCGGTAATGGAACATGCAGGCACGGGCTCTGTCGGCCGGCCTCATATCGCAGCAGCATTGGTAGACGAAGGAATAACAAAAACGTACCAGGAATCCTTCGATCGATATATCGGCAACGGGGGTCCGGCTTACGAAAAAAAATTTCAGTTTTCTCCCTCCGAAGCCGTACAGCTCATTGCATCGTCCGGTGGACTTTCTTTCCTTGCTCATCCCGGCCGCTATACTACCGACGCCATGCTGCAACACCTTATCAAAGCGGGTATTGATGGAATCGAAGTTATTCATCCTTCGCATACTCAGGAACATATCGCCCACTATCGCGGGGTGACGGGCGAATATTACTTGCTCGAAAGCGGCGGTTCGGATTTCCACGGGGGTAAGAAGAACGACGACGCATCTCTCGGTTCTTTTTTTGTCGACGAGAACACCGTAGATACTATGAAGCGCCGTTTGTTTTTAAGACGGTCGTCGTGACCATGTCCCACAGCGCAGGTGACTACTATGCCCCGGGTTTTTGAAGGCGGCGTTTCAGGAGAAGGGAAAAAATTTGCAATCGTTGTAAGTCGATTCAACCAGACAATCACCAAACGGCTGCTCGATGGCGCACTCGATTGTTTTCGGCAGCATGGTTCGAACGTTGAACTGGACCTCGACATCTTTTACTGTCCGGGTGCATTTGAAATTCCCGAAGTGGCTGCAAAAATTACCCTCAATAATGCTTACGATGCCGTTGTGTGTCTCGGGGCAATCGTTAAGGGTGAAACACCGCACTTTGAATACATCGCCCGGGAATGTGCACGGGGGGTGGGTGTTGTCGCACGCGAAAGAAATATTCCGCTGTTGTTTGGGGTACTGACCACTGATACATTTGACCAAGCGATGGAACGGGCGGGAGGTTCCGTCGGTAACAAGGGATGGGATACGGCGCTAGCCGCTATCACGATGGCGGATCTATATACACAACTCAACAACCATTCGAAGAGGAACTGAGCAGGCGCATGTTGCTACCGCATACAACCGAGCGTAATCGTTTTTCTTCGTTGCGAATGGAATGGAGTTGTGTATGAAAATGAATTATCGTACCTGGCTGTGGGCGGTGTGGATTGGATTCGTCGGCGTTTCGGCCATCGCGACCGCCGGAATTGGAGATTGGAAAAACTATACCGATATGAGTAATACCGTGGGGATCGTGGGAGCCCGAAATGCAGTATGGGTTGGAACGAGCGGCGGTATCCTTCGATTTACTCCTGCAGATTCCTCCTTTCAAAAATTTACGAATTCTGAAGGTCTTACGGGCAACGATGTTTCCGCCATTGGATTAGATTCACGTGGCTCTGTATGGGTTGGCGAAAAGTCAGGTGCAATAGATGTGTATTCACCCTCTGCAAATTCCTGGAAGTATATCAGCGATATAACTCTCTCCGTGCAGACTCAGAAAATGATCAATGCCTTCATTACATATGGCGATTCAATGTACATAGCGACGGCATTCGGTGTCAGCGTTTTTTCGATTTCAAAATTTGAATTCGGCGACACGTACGGGAATTTTGGAACTTTCTCGCATCCAAATGTGACTTCGCTCGCAATTCTCAACGGAAGAATTTTTGCCGGTACTTCAAGCGGTGTGGCTATTTCGAAGCCCGGTGCGTCGAACCTTGCTGACCCGGGGTCGTGGGATTCCTTTGCCACTCCTTCCGCAGTGAGTGCCGTCGCCGTATTTCAGGGAAGCGTCTACGCAGGGGCTAACTCCGGCGTTTATGTTTATCAGAACGGTTCCTGGCAGTCTCTTGCCGGGATGCAACAGCCCGTAACAGGCATGGTGAGCATTGATTCAGTACTCTACATTACCGGTCAAAGCAGCGTCTTTACTCTCTCCTCATCAAATGCTCTGGTCCCACTCGGTGGCTCCGCTCCGGCGACAATTACGTGCGCTGCAAGCGATTCATCTAAACGTTTGTTGGTTGGATTTCAGGAGTCAGGCATCGGTATTCTGAATATCGGGACATTTCAGTGGTCGCAACTTATCGCCAATAGTCCGGTATCAAATGTTTTCAATTCCGTGGTGGTCGATGAAAACGGCACTGTCTGGGCTGCGTCCGCAGGTCCAGGAGGGCAGAATGGAAAAGGTTTTTGTTCTTTCGATGGCACGCGATGGAGGAACTATGACACTCTTACGATGCCACAGTTAAAAACCAACCAATATCTTAACGTGGCCCTCGGACCGAATAATTCAAAATGGTTTGGCTCTTGGGGCGGAGGTGTTGCCGTCGTTAATTCCGCCGGCAATGTTGTCCATGTCTTCGATGATAAAAATCCTGGTTTTGTCGGGACGGTCCAGCCCAATTATGTTGTCATAGGTCAGTGCGCCTATGACGATGCAGGAAATGTGTGGGTTCCGAACTACGGCTCTCTTGACGGATACATATTATGGGAGATGAAGCCAGATTCGTCATGGGATTCACTACGGGCGCCGGCGAGCAGTTCATTTACTCATGTTCTCGGCGTTACAGTCGACCGGAATGGAACGAAGTGGTTTATCAACAGCCTCCCCGGATTTGAATCAACGG
The DNA here is from genome assembly GCA_049578505.1 of Bacteroidota bacterium. Taxonomy (GTDB): domain Bacteria; phylum Bacteroidota; class Ignavibacteria; order UBA10030; family UBA8401; genus JAGVPT01. The sequence continues at coordinate 22,264 of JBAUMC010000023.1, forward strand.
TTATCTATCATTGTGTTTATTATAATGAGACGGGTTCAATTTCAGGATTGGCTGGCGATGATTGGGGGGAAGTAGCACTCTCAGACGGCCTAGCAAGTGCGGAAGTAACATCTGTTGCAGAGGATAAGGAAGGAAGCATATGGTTGGGATCAAATCTCGGCATTTCAATTATCGGGGGACCCACCGCCCCTTCCTCACAGATCAGCATTGTGTACCTAGGCGCCGTGCTCGACCAGTTTATCAACACAATTGCCGTCGACCCGTTGAACAATAAATGGATTGCAATGCAAACGGGCGTCGTTGTTTTGTCTCCGGACGGGACTTCGCTGATTGCGGAATACAATACCGCGAATACGAACGGGAAGCTTGTTGACAATAATGTTTTCTCCATCGCCTTTGATGAAAAACAAGGGATAGTGTACTTCGGAACGGGTAAAGGATTATCGAGTCTAGAAATCCCGACCACCGGCACTGTGGAAAAAATGTCGACCCTTGAAGTCGGACCAAACCCTTATATCCTTCCGAATCATACTTCAGTCGTCATTAAAGGTCTTGCGGACAACGCGACGATAAAAATTCTCAATGTGACCGGAGCCCTCGTTAAAGAATTTGCTGCGCAAGGCGGCGGAAGAGCATTTTGGGACGGTACTGATTCCAGGGGCAATAGTGTAGGGAGCGGTGTGTATATTATCGTTGCCTATGCTGACAACGGAAATCAGGTTTCTACGGCTAAATTAGCTGTTTTAAGGCGGTAAAAAAACCGGGAGCCGCTTATCATCGCGGCCGTCGGGTTCATTCGGACATCAATCACTTTGTGCCGATCGCTGCACTCATCAAAGAGCTGCCCGTGCGGTACGAATAATTCACATTTTCATGTAAAGGAGGTTCTTGACTTGGAAAATTCAACCTACAAGGATGAGATTTTTACGAAGCGCGTGCGCGCCGGAAAGCGCACTTATTTTTTCGACGTAAAAGCGACGAAATCTGAAAAAGACTTTTACATCACAATAACAGAGAGCAAAAGAGTCGGCGAAGAGGAATACGAGAAGCACAAGATCTTTTTGTATAAAGAGGATTTTGACAAATTTGCAGATGCGCTGATGGAGACTGTCGATTATGTTCAGGATGAATTGCTCGTCACTCCGCCTGCCGAGCAACCCGCTGTTGAAGAGAAAACGTAAGATTTTCTCCATCCTGAATCTCCGGAGAAGCGTTTCTCTGAATACGCGGAACCGACCTTTTCTACGCTCCTTCTGAATGTTACCGGAGTGCGTCTTCCAGCGCTGTTCGCGCATCGGTCCGCGAATCCCGGTATTTTACAATCAACGGCGTGTAAAGACTGAGGTTGTGAGCCCGGCTAAATTCGGTCGCAATCCCCCGCGATCCGGCAACAACAACGGCATTCTCAGGAACGACCAAACATCCGGAGTCTGATTTCCGTATAATGGTTTCGTGCACACAGTCGTAGACCGGCGTAGAGCCAGTGAGAAGAACTCCGGCACCTATCACGGCTCTCCGTTTGATGATAGCCCCTTCGTAAATTCCGCAATTGCCTCCGACCATGACATCGTCTTCAATAATAACGGGCAGCGCATTGATTGGTTCGAGGACTCCGCCGATTTGGGCGGCTGCGCTGATATGGATCCTTTCGCCGATTTGCGCGCACGAGCCGACAAGCGCGTGCGAATCGATCATTGTTCCTTTACCGACATACGCGCCGACGTTCACGTAAGAAGGAGGCATCATAATAACTCCGGGAGCAATGTAAGCCCCGCGCCGGACTGACGACCCGCCGGGCACAATGCGCACGTTATTATCCAGCGAAAATTCTTTTACCGGATAGGTGTGCTTATCGAAGAAAGTAAACGGATTGGAAGACGGAACTTTCCGCAGGGAGCCTATTTTGAACCCGAGCAGAATACCTTTTTTTACCCACGCGTGCACTTCCCAGTTTCCGTCGATTTTCTCAGCCGCTCTGATACGCCCGCTGTCAAGAAGAGAAATGAAAAGCTCGAACGCTTTCTCTTCAAGTCCGCGGTCATCGGGGTTGTTCGCGGATGAAAGTTCTTCTATGATCGATGGAAGCGTATCGGCGGAAATTTTCATCGCTGCGTTTCCATCAGATGAAGTTCTTCCAGCGCGCGCCGTACGGCAAATCTATGATCTGTCGACATCGACGTGAGGGGAAGCCGGTACGCCTCTTCGATCATTCCCATAATTGCAAGGGCACCCTTGACCGGGATCGGATTGGATTCGATGAAATTGAGGTTCATCAGTTGAAGCAACTCCTCGTGAATTGCACGTGCTTCGGAAAAATTTCCCTCAAGACAAAGCTTAACCATCGACGAGAAGAGGCGGGGAGTTTCATTTGCAACAACGGAGACTGCTCCGTCTGCACCGAGTGCGAGCAGGGGAAGCGTCAATGCATCGTCGCCGGAAAGAACAGTAAAATTTGCCCGGCGGTGACGCAGAATTTCCATTACCTGTGTCATGTTGCCCGATGCTTCTTTGATCCCTGCGATTCCGGGGAGTTCTGAAATACGCAATGTTGTTTCAGCATTAATATTGCTGCCAGTTCTTCCCGGCACGTTGTACACGAAAATCGGGATGTCCACCGCTTCGACAATCGCCTTGTAATGCTGGTAGAAACCTTCCTGTGTAGGTTTGTTGTAATACGGTGCAATGGAAAGCACTGCGTTCGCACCGATCGCCCGTGCATGTTGTGTAAGTGAAATGGCTTCGTGCGTTGAGTTGCTTCCGGCACCGACGATGACGGGCACACGCCCAGCCGATTGCTCAACCACGACATCCATCACGTGATGATGCTCGGCATGATTGAGCGTCGCGCTCTCCCCGGTCGTCCCGCACGGGACTAATCCGTTCACTCCGTTGGATATTTGGAAATCGACGAGTGTACGGAGCGCTCGTTCATCGACTGTACCGTCGGCGGTATGCATCGGCGTCACGAGTGCTGTAGCCACCCCTCTGAAAGAAAACTGTGAAGACATAAAGAACCTTTCTTTGATTGTGTGAATGCTATGTATTAAACAAAAAATCTTCCATGGTGAAAACACCCGTCTTCGTTTGAACCCATTCTGCCGCCCACACTGCTCCCTGCGCGAATCCGCGCCGGTTATGCGCAGTATGGATGATTTGGATCGAATCGACGGATGATTCGAACGTGACTGAGTGTGTGCCGGCAACTTCGCCGACACGGCTGCTTGATACCAGCAGTTCGTGCGGTTGAATCTGGCGATTGCCGAGTGAGGTCACGATCTCGGTTTTGCGCTCAACCTCCCGAACAATCGTATCGGCTAGCTTGAGAGCTGTTCCGCTCGGCGCATCTTTTTTCATCCTATGGTGAATTTCGTGGACGGCAATATCATATTCCGGGAAACTGTTGATGAGTTTCGACGCCACTGCCGCAGAGTGAAACAGAATATTTGCCCCGACCGAGAAATTGGAGGCATAAAAAATTGTACCTCCGCATTGCCGAATAAACTCCAGCAATGCCGGAAGCTCTTTGTTCCAGCCGGTTGTGCCGACGACCAAAGGAATGTGAAGCGGTCCGAGTACCCGGATATGGTGTTCGGTTGCGGCTGGCGCGCTGAAGTCAATGGCACAATCGATGTCTTTAATTTCTGCCGGTAGTTTGTCGATTTTCGGAAGAGGATCTTCTATGGTGAAACGAGCGGCAATTGTGTGCCCTCGTTCTGTGGCGGCGTGTTCGACGTCTTGCCCCATCCGTCCGTATCCAAGCAATGCGATCTTCATTCGTCAACCCTTTGCCTAAAAATAAAAAAAGTAGACGAGCGCGAGACTCTCTACTTTTCTGATCGATCGAATGACATCATGTACCGTCTGCCGAAGCAGTTCGCCGAACGTAAACGCAGATCGTCGTTAGCGCTCTCCCGTCGCTATGGCAACGGGAACAGTTTGCAGGTTATTCACGCTGCAACCCAAGTTGTTTGCAGAAACAATACGCACAACTTTCGGCGGCACGGTGTACTTACCCTTTCGTTGAAGGTCGTCGAGTTGTTCTACTCTCGCTTCAGCTACTCATGCGTACCGCTCCTCTAAGACTCTTGTAATAAACACAATTATGCATTCGTTGTCAAGTGAAGATGGTAAGTACAAGCCTTGCCGGCACCAACTCCTTTTCTACTTGTAAATCTAACGAAGCTTTCATATTTTCATCAAGGTCACGTTGCCGCACCCTTTCCGAAACATCAAGCAAGAGATTATGACGGAGAATCCGGGGAAAGATAATACGTGGGATCCTCACCTCTACAAGTTTTCCGTATATGCCGCGCTCGGATGCGCAACCTTGTTTATCTGTTTGGTGGCATTGCATTTTGCGTATACGCCTGACGATGCGTACATCTACTTTCAGTATGCAAAGAAAATTGCACAGGGAAAAGGATTTTCATTCAACGGCAGTACGCCGAGCTATGGAACGACCGGTCCCCTCTGGGCGCTCTTCGTAGCAGGTGGAGCAAGCATTGGCTTTACTCCTTATGACGTCGCAAAGTTCTCCGATCTCATTTTCGCCTTTCTTTCGATAGCATTAATGCAGTTGCTCGCCGCGGAAATTCTGCGCGACAGAACGTACGCATCTCTTGCCGCGGCGTTGTTTTCTCTTGATGCGTGGTTCATCCGTTGGTCGAGCTCGGGGATGGAGAGTTCATTTGCCGTTTTCCTCTCGATTGGCGCAGTGTGGCTTGCCCTCCGCAGCAATTGGATTGCCTCTGCGCTTGCTTTTGGTTGTTTAACATTAACGAGGCCTGAAGGGGGGCTTCTCTTTGCGATCATGTATTTGAGATTCCTCCTCGACCGGTCAGCAGAGAAGCGCACAGTCGTTGATCGACTTCTTCCCCTCTTTTGTTACTCGGTTGTCGTTTCGGCCTGGTTAATTTTTTCCTATTTCCATTTCGGGAGAATTGTTCCCAACACATACTATGGGAAATCAACCGGCCTTCCGTCCGTCAGCGAAATTATTCCTTCCGCTTCAATAATCATCAAATTATTGGCGGCAACACAGCTCCCGGTTATTGTCGCATGCATCGCAAGCTTTTTTCTCAGAGACAGCCGGCCGGGCTGGGAGGGCAAACATTTTCTGCTGATATGGATTATCATGTTGCCGGCGTTTTATGTTCTTGATGGCGTTCAAGTGGTCTCGCGGTATCTTCTCATCATCCTTCCATTCCTCATTATCTCCGGCGTTAACGGAATAGACATTCTCTGTCGTGCACTCCACTATTCATCAAAGAAAATCTTTGTGGTAGTCTTTGTCATGGTGATTGTTACCTTTGCTGAAAACCAAGTTCTCTATTGGCGGGTCACGAGACCTCATGCAGATAATTTTGCTACCGGCATGAACAATTGCCTTATACCGATGGGACAATGGCTGCGGGATAGTACCGAGGAAAATGCAATGGTTTTTGTTCCCGACGTTGGAGCTATCGGCTATTATTCAGACCGAATCATTTGCGATATTGGTCTCATCACGCCCGAATATGGAAAGGCTTTTCACGGCCTTACCTATGACGCCGGTATGCTGCAGAAGAAATATGATGCCATAATTCATCCTGATTATGTGATTGACCGTTCCTCAGTGCCGGAACGCCTTGCTTCCCCTTCTCTCTTGCCGATAATGACAAGGCAATTTCCCGGACTGGGTATCGTCAATAGCCAGATAGTGTATTATACTCTGTACAAAGCGATAAAATAACTCTTCAGCAGGATGAGCCATGTTTCAAGCGGATTTCTTGACTCTCTCTTCCATTATGGCTATATTTAGCATGTTTTTTTCAGCAAAGGCTCGTTTTTTGACAATTTTGGCTGATTTTGCGGGCGACGGTAAGGCGGAGTGAAACCAGATGCCGTAATAGCAGGAGGAAACAGTGAAAATCAACATCTCGAATCTTTCCCAAGGTACACACGAATATGAATTGTCAAAAAGTGCTGTCGAAATAGGATTGCAGGAGCATTTTGTCGGCGACATTGCCGCGAAAGTGACGCTCGAAAAATCGACGAGTCAAATTCTCCTGCGCGCACGGATAACTTCGAATGCTGTCTTTGCCTGCGACAGGTGTTTAGATGAATTCAAAAAAGAAATTTCTCCCGCGTTCCAGATGGTGTATGTTTGGGATGCGCAGGATCAGTCAATAGAACGCGATGAGGACGTCCGGACGTTAACAGTGGATACCAACATCATCGATATTTCTGATACTGTGCGCGATGTTGTTCTCCTTGCAATCCCGTTGAAATTATTGTGCAGGGAAGAGTGTGCGGGGTTGTGTCCGAGATGTGGAAAGAATTTAAACCACACTGCCAATGGCAGATGTGATTGTGCCCGCGGCGACGTCGACTCACGGTGGAACAAACTTGCCGGGCTTGTTGAAGTTACGATTTCAAAGAAAAAAACTAATTTATTATAAGGAATCACCGCAATGCCAAACCCTAAACGCCGCCACTCAAAAACTCGCGGCCGAAAGCGTCGAACGCACTACAAAGCCACAGCGCCGTCGTTGGCGGAGTGCCCGAATTGCCGCGAGCCAAAACTCCTGCACCGGGCTTGCCCAAACTGCGGCTACTATAACGGCCGTTCGATTATCATCCCGAAAGAAGCGTAGCAAACCGTTTCACCGGTTGCTCGCAAACGGTTATCGTCGAAACACTCAGCCATAATGTTGTCGGAAATGCTTTGAACCACGCAGAGGGAAAACTGCGGATTGCTATCGATGCGATGGGGGGGGATTTTGCACCTCGCAATGAAGTGCAGGGTGCGGTCGACGTATTACGCCGTACCGGCGGCAGATTTGAAGTTGTCTTTGTCGGAAGAGAGGAAGCCATCAGGGCCGAACTCGCAAAAACAAATGCTGCCGGTCTTTCATTCTCCATCGTTCCGGCAAACGACGTTATTGACATGCACGACTCGCCCGTGGTGGCATTGAAGCAGAAACCGAATTCGTCGCTGGTCGTCGGCATGTTGCTTCATAAAGAGAAAAAGGCCGATGCATTTGTCAGTGCTGGCAATACCGGGGCGGTCACGGCGGCATCGACGCTGTTGCTGGGAAGAATTCAAGGAGTGAGCCGGCCGACCGTTGCGGCGATCTTTCCGTCCGAATCCGGACCGACGCTGATCGTCGATGCCGGAGCGGTCACTGACTGTAAGCCCCATTTTCTTTTTGAGTTCGGAGTGATGGGAAGTATTTATTCGCAATACATCTTTGGGAAAAAAAATCCGCGTGTCGGGTTGTTGAACGTTGGAGAAGAAGAAACAAAAGGAGACGAGCGCACGAAAGAAACATACGCAAAGTTCATTGCGGGTAAAAATAAAGTCAATTTTGTGGGAAATATCGAAGGGAGAGATATTTTGCAGGGCAAAGCCGACGTGGTTGTGTGCGACGGTTTTTTGGGCAACGTCCTCCTTAAATTCGCCGAAAGTGTCCCTTCGTTCCTGAAAGTGAAATTCAAGAATTATGCAGCGGAAGGACCGGTCCAAAAAATCCTTATGGGTTTGCTCAGAAATCCGCTGAAGAAAATTTTTAAAGATTTTGATTACCAGGAATTCGGCGGCGTTCCGCTCCTCGGAGTGAACGGCGTAACAATTATAGGACACGGAAGCTCAACACCGAAAGCCATCAGTAACATGATTTTGCGTGCTGAAGAAATGGTGAACAAGAAGATTAACTTTTACATTGAACAAGCGCTACACGAATACAGCTCCGAAGGATTAAATGGGTAAAACACGAGCAATGATTACGGCCGTTGGTCATTACGTTCCTGAGAAAATCCTCACGAATCATGACCTCGAGAAGATGGTTAAAACCAACGACGAATGGATTCGAACGAGAACGGGAATTCGAGAACGCCGCATCCTTACTGAGGGGGGCTCATCGGATTTGGGTGCAGGCGCGGTAAGAAATATGTTGGCCCGGAGGGGCATGGACGCATCGGAAATCGACGTGATCATTGTTGCAACTGTAACCCCGGATATGTTTTTTCCGGCGACCGCTTGTCTCATACAGGAAAAAATTGGCGCAAAAAGGGCATGGGGATTCGATTTGAACGCCGCCTGCTCAGGGTTTGTGTATGCGCTAACGATCGGCTCGCAACTCGTCGAGACCGGAGCGTACAAAAAAGTTGTCGTGGTGGGCGCTGATAAAATGAGCTCGATTGTGGATTACACCGACCGGAACACCTGCATCCTCTTTGGAGATGCGGGGGGTGCCGTTCTTCTCGAGCCGACATCCGACGATTCAGTCGGCATAATCGACCATAAGCTCTATTGTGACGGTTCTGGCGGATTTGCGTTGCATATGTCGGGCGGGGGCAGTTTGCATCCGTCGACGCATGAAACGATCGATAAAAAAATGCATTATATTTATCAAGACGGCAAGGCGGTGTTCAAAGTCGCTGTGGTCGGAATGGCGGATGTTTCAGCAGAAATCATGAAGCGCAATAACCTTACCGGCAAGGACGTTGACTGGCTTGTCCCGCATCAGGCAAACCTCCGCATCATCGACGCGTGTGCAGAGCGCATGGAACTCGATAAATCAAAAGTGATGATCAATATCGATCGCTACGGAAATACGACTGCGGCGACGATCCCTCTCTGCTTGTCCGAATGGTGGCAGGATGGAAAAATTAAGAAAGGGCACAATCTTGTCCTTTCAAGTTTTGGGGCGGGATATACGTGGGGGGCCGTTCTGGTGAAATGGGGAATAGAAGGGCCGAAGAACAATTAAGAATTAATAATTAAGAATTAGGAATTAAAGGAGTTTGTTGCTTCAATTCAAATGAGTAAGGTTGCGTATATTTTTCCGGGACAGGGATCTCAATACGCGGGGATGGGAAAAGATTTATTCGTTGATTTTCCTGCGGCTAAGGAATTATTCCTGAGAGCCGATGCTGCCCTGGGCTTTTCGCTTTCAAAGATATGCTTCGAAGGCCCGGAAGAAGAACTGAAACAAACGAAAAATACGCAACCGGCAATATTTCTTCACAGCGTTGTTGTCTGGAATATTCTTAGCCCTCGGAACGCCGCAATGCTGGCAGGACACTCACTCGGAGAATATTCGGCGCTTGTTGCAGCCGGTGCGATCACGTTTGAAGAGGGATTGAAGCTCGTTCGATTGCGCGGAGAGCTCATGCAAAAGGCGGGTGAAGAAAACCCAGGCACAATGGCTGCGGTGGTAGGCCTCGACCCAAAAATAGTCGGCGAGGTATGCTGCACCGCCTGGAAAGAAGGGATTGTGCAAGCGGCTAACTTCAATTCACCGGGGCAGGTTGTCATTTCCGGTTCCGTGAATGGCGTTCGCAAAGCGATGGAATTGGGAAAGCAACGGGGTGCGAAATTAGTGAAGGAGCTCGTCGTGAGCGGCGCGTTTCATTCGCCGCTTATGCAAACGGCGAAGGAAGGATTGAAAGAGGCGTTGGATAAAGCGGAATTTCGTGATGCGAAGATTCCGGTATATGTAAATGTCACCGGAAAGCCTGTGCAGAAGGCGGATGAGATCCGAGCCATGCTATTCGAACAGGTGACAAGCCCGGTACGATGGGAAGAAACGATTATGAATATGTCTGCTGATGGAGCGTCCGAATTTATTGAAATTGGGCCCGGGAAGGTTTTGCAGGGCTTGGTAAAAAGAATTGTGCCCAATGCTTCAATCGCAGGGTTCGATTCTGCTGAAAATCTCTTAACGGCGGGACGAACCTAGACGGTTGAACTGATGGCAGAAACGATGCGGATAGGAAAATATGAAATCGACCCGATCCTTTTTGAAAAAGGATTTTCAAAAGGTTGCGGGCCGTTTGCTTGCGAATCGACCTGCTGCACGGCGGGAGTGTATGTCGACCTCAAAGAGAAGGAGTTGATTCTCTCTCATAAAGAGGTTATCAAAAAATACATGGACGAAACACAGGTTTCCGACGACACGCGATGGTTCGACGGTGAAATCGAGGATGATGGAGATTATCCCTCTGGCAAGATCGTGGGAACAGAAGTTGTCAACGATAAGTGTGTCTTTCTCAATAAATTCGGCATGTGCTCGCTGCAAATTGCCGGAATGGAAGAAAAGCTTGGCCGCTGGGCGCTGAAACCGTTCTATTGCGTCGCATTCCCCATCACCGTGGATGAGGGCGTTGTTACTTTCGACGACTTCTTGCATCAGAAAACAACATGCTGTTCCTTTATCGACGACAGGGAAACGACGCTTGTCGAAGCGTGCAAGGAAGAATTAGAATTCGTCCTCGGGCAGACGGGCTATGCAGAATTAAGCGTTATGCAGAAAGAACATATTTCCAAGTATCCATCAACGAAATAACATCCGATGTCCAATATTCAATTACAAAATAAGATTGCGCTGGTCACCGGGGGAACGCGGGGAATCGGTAAAGCAATTGTTCTCGCACTCGCAGACGCGGGGGGGGCTGTAGCGTTCACGTATCGCAGCTCAAAAGAATCCGCCGATGCGATTGTCGCTGAACTCCGGACAAAAGGGGTACACGTAGCCGGGTATCAATCGGATGCGTCCGATTTGGCTCAAGCGAATGACATCGTTCAAAAGGTGGTTCAGGAATTTGGAAGGCTTGACATACTTGTCAACAACGCTGGCATCACGAAGGACGGTTTGCTTATGCGGATGTCGGAAAATGATTGGGATGCAGTTATTGATACGAATTTGAAAAGCGTTTTCAACTTCACTAAAGCGGTGTGCCGTCAAATGATGGGTCAGCAGGCTGGCAAGATTATCAATATTTCTTCTGTTGTCGGCCTTACCGGCAATGCGGGGCAGGCGAATTATGCGGCCTCAAAGGCGGGAGTAATCGGTTTCACGAAATCCATCGCAAAAGAGCTTTCGTCACGCAATATTCAGGCGAATGTCGTCGCGCCCGGATTCGTCGAAACCGACATGACAGAGAAGTTGAATGAGAAACAAAAAGAAGCTATCTTAGCGATCATTCCGTTAAAGCGAATAGCGAAACCGGAAGAAATTGCCGGCGTTGTTCGCTTTCTTGCATCATCGGAAGCGGATTATATTACCGGTCAAGTATTCTGTGTTGACGGCGGCATGGTGATGTAAATTGTCAATGTTTTGAAGCAACATAATCACTTAACAATAGGAGATACCCGTATGGCTGATGTATCCGCAAAAGTAAAAGAGATCATCGTCAACAAACTTGGCGTTGATGAGGCACAGATTACCCCGGAGGCTTCATTTACGAACGATCTTGGAGCTGATTCATTAGATACCGTCGAGCTGGTCATGGAATTTGAAAAAGCATTCAACCTTCAAATCCCGGACGAGGATGCCGAGAAGATTTCGACGGTCGGAGACGCGGTGAAGTATTTATCGGCAAAAGTTTCGTAATACCGAGGCGAGCATTGCTCGACGAAATGTAATGCCGACGGATGTCGGCATTGCGTTCTTATACAGCGGATGAATTGAAAGCGAAGGATATACGTATGTCGTTCAACGGAAAGGCGCGTCGCGTCGTGGTCACGGGGATGGGTGCCGTGACGCCGATCGGTTTGACTGTCAAGGATTTTTGGAAGAATGCGCTTGCCGGAATGAGCGGGGCAGCTCCCATTACATATTTTGACACGACACAGTACGACACGAAATTTGCGGCCGAGTTGAAGGGATTTAACCCGCTGAACTATATGGATCGCAAAATGGTACAGCGCGTTGACCCGTTTACTCAGTATGCCTTTGCGGCGGCCGACGAAGCGGTGAGCGACGCTGCGATTGATTTTTCAAAAATTTCGGGCGATCGTGCAGGTATAGTTTTTGGCTCAGGCATCGGCGGTATGCTTACGTTCCAGCGTCAACACGAGACGCTTGTCGAAACGAAAGGTCCTCACCGCATCAGCCCCTTTTTTATCCCGATGATGATCGCGGATATCGCAGCCGGAAGAATTTCTATGAAGTACGGCCTGAAGGGGCCGAACTACGCGACAACCTCGGCATGTGCAACCGCTTCGCACGCTATCGGCGATGCATTTATGTTGATTCAACGCGGTGATGCGGATGTGATGCTCAGCGGCGGGTCTGAAGCTGGGATTTGTCCGATGGGAATCGGCGGGTTCAACGCTTTGAGGGCGCTCTCAACCCGCAACGATGCGCCGCAAAGAGCAAGCCGGCCATTCGACAAAGATCGAGATGGTTTCGTGATGGGTGAGGGGGGCGGCGTGTTGGTCCTTGAGGAATTGGGTCACGCGATCGGGCGCGGGGCAAAGATTTATGCGGAGATTGCGGGAATCGGGTTCACAGCCGATGCGCATCATATCACCGACCCGGCTCCCGGCGGAGAGGGTGCAGTACGTTCGATGAAAGCCGCCATCCGCGATGCCGGGCTTTCTCCGGACGACGTTGACTACGTCAATGCCCATGGGACATCGACACCGGCCAACGACCGGAACGAAACTGCGGCAATGAAAACGGTTTTTGGCGAGCATGCGCGGAAGCTTGCCGTCAACTCAACGAAATCGATGGTCGGACATTTGCTCGGTGCATCGGGGGCGGTCGGATCGATTGCAACGGTGATGTCCATCGTTGAGGGCAAGATCCATCCTACGATTAACTATGAGAACCCCGACCCCGATTGCGACCTTTTCTATGTCCCGAATACCCACATCGATAAGGAAGTGAACGTCGCGTTATGCAATACGTTCGGGTTCGGCGGCCACAACGCTACCTTGCTTTTCAAAAAATTTCAGGAGAACTAAGAGGACGAGTACAGGTGTGATCAGTCTACGTCGATGGGTACAAAATTTTTTCCGCTCCGCGCCAGAAATTTCCGCGCACTCCATTTCTGAATTATATTCCAGAGTCGACTTCAAACGGTTTGAAAGCATGCTGCAGTACCGCATTCATGCGAAGAATCTTTTTCTGCAGGCGTTCTTGCACCGATCGTTCTTGCAGTTTGCCGAAACGCCGGAACTTCAGTCGAACGAACGCCTGGAGTTTCTCGGCGATTCAATATTAAATATGGTCGTTGCCGAGCGTCTCTACTCGATGTATCCCGAGGCGGAAGAAGGCGAGCTGACAATAATGAGAGCGCGGCTGGTGAATCGAAAGGCATTGGTACATTATGCGAAAAAAATACGGCTGCGCGACTTCCTTCTTCTCAGCAACAGCGCCTCGCAGACAGCGGAAAAAGGGGCCGATACAATTCTCGCCGATGCGTATGAAGCCGTCATAGGCGCAGTGTATCTCGATGGCGGATTGGAAGAGGCAAGACGGTTCGTGGAACGCCAGTTGACCAGCGTCCTAAAGGAAGGTTTACTCCAAGAAGCCAATGAGAATTACAAAAGTGCATTACTTGAATATGCCCAGGCCAACGGGAGATCTCTTCCGCACTACGCTATTATGAAGGAAGAAGGGCCCGACCACGACCGGACATTTACCGTTGAAGTATCGATCGGCGACGGGATGTCGGGCAGAGGCATAGGAAAAAATAAAAAGGAAGCTGAACAAGCTGCCGCAGAAAACGCTCTCTCTCTTTTGCTGCAGAAACAGTCGGCGGCTGATGAACTTTCGGCCCCTTAGACACGCCTCATTCAATCTCCTGTTCAATTTACTACTGAAATGTCCAATTCGATTCTTCAAGAAGATAAGTTCCAACCCCGCCATCTCGGACCGGGCAACGAAGAACTCGACGCAATGCTTCGAGTTATCGGCGTTGATTCACTCGACACACTGATCGACGAGACTATTCCAGCCAGCATACGGATGACCGCTCCGTTAAATCTTCCTTCGCCTGTTGGTGAATACAGATTCCTCCAGGGTATCAGTGAGATGGCTGCGAAAAATAAAGTTCTTAAATCCATGATCGGCCAGGGCTACTATAATTGTATAACGCCCACCGTCGTTCAAAGAAATATTTTCGAAAATCCCGGTTGGTACACACAATACACACCGTACCAACCTGAAATTTCGCAAGGCAGGCTTGAAGCGCTCCTCAATTATCAGACGATGGTGATTGACATGACGGGGATGCAGGTTGCCAATGCGTCGCTGCTTGACGAAGGAACGGCGGCCGCGGAGGCAATGACGATGGTCTACGGCATTGTCAATAAAAATCTCGATGGTCTGTCGAGGAATCGTTTTTTTATCTCCGAAAAATGTTTCACTCAGACTGTTGACGTGATTAAAACGCGTGCTCAAGTTGTCGGTATCGAAGTCGTCGTGGGAGATCACCAAAAAACGAAGATCGACGGATCGTATTTCGGCGCGATTGTGCAGTATCCCGATGAACAAGGCGCCGTACTCGACTTCCGGAATTTTATTGCCGGCGTTCACGATCAAGGTGCCCTGGCAGTGGTTGCAGCCGATTTGCTGAGCCTCGCTCTGATCACTCCTCCGGGAAAATTCGGTGCAGACGTAGTCGTCGGTTCTACTCAACGATTCGGTATACCGATGGGGTACGGCGGACCGCACGCGGCTTTTTTCGCGACGAGAAGTGAATTCATCCGCCATATGCCGGGAAGAATCATCGGGGTCTCCGTCGATGCGCAGAATAATAAGGCATACCGCATGACGCTGCAGACACGAGAACAACACATTCGTCGGGAGAAAGCAACCTCGAACATTTGTACTGCGCAAGCCCTCCTGGCAATTATGGCGGGAATGTACGCGGCGTACCACGGTCCGGCTGGAATAAGGAGAATCGCGTCGCGGGTTCACGGCCTCGCCAAAGTGCTCGATGCGGAGTTGAATGAACTCGGCTACAAGCAGTCCAATGCGGTCTGGTTCGACACGTTGAAGATCGATGCGGGAAAATTCGCCGATGCGATTTGTGACGCCGGAGTCTCTGCGGGATACAATTTCCGGCGCATCGATCAGACCCACATCGGCATTTCGCTGGATGAGACAACGCAGTTGGCAGATATCGCCGCCGTGAAGGAAATATTTGCGCACGCATCGCATGCACCCCATAAGCACGACGAGCTCGGAGAGAAATATTCTTTTTTGAAGGTCGAATATCCCGAACCGTTTCGCCGTTCCAGCCCGTATCTCCAGCATCCCATTTTTTCGATGCATCATTCAGAATCTGAAATGATGCGATACATCAAAAGCCTGGAAAACAAAGACCTTTCGCTGACGCAATCAATGATCCCGCTCGGATCGTGCACGATGAAGCTGAACGCCGCAACCGAGCTTATGCCTGTGAGCTGGAGGGAATTCGCCGACCTTCATCCATTTACTCCTCTCAATCAAGCTGAAGGGTATCAACAGATTTTTAGGGAACTGGAATCTGCCTTGTGTCAGATTACGGGACTGGCAGCAGCTTCGCTCCAGCCGAATTCAGGGGCGCAGGGAGAATTTACCGGCCTGCTCGTGATACGCGCATACCATGCTGATAAAGGAGAGTCCCGCAGGAATGTTGCACTCATTCCTTCATCCGCGCATGGTACAAACCCAGCGAGCGCGGTGATGGCGGGATTGAAAGTCGTCGTTGTCGCATGTGATAATACAGGAAATATCGATGTGGATGATTTGCGTTTGAAAGCAGAGCGATACAAAGAGACCCTGGCAGCATTAATGGTAACCTACCCGTCCACTCACGGAGTGTTTGAAGAAAAAGTGAAGGAGATATGCAGCATCGTTCACGAGAATGGCGGTTTGGTATACATGGACGGCGCAAATTTGAATGCTCAGGTCGGAGTTACAAGCCCGGCGATTATCGGTGCCGACGTTTGTCATATCAACCTGCATAAAACTTTCAGTATCCCCCATGGCGGCGGCGGCCCCGGGATGGGTCCAATTTGCGTTGCCAAGCATCTTGCCCACTATTTGCCGGGTCACCCGGTGGTGAAAACCGGCGGAGAAAAAGCTCTTCGCGCAGTTTCCTCGGCGCCGTGGTCAAGTGCGAGCATTCTTCTCATTTCGTACGCCTACATTAAAATGCTCGGCGGCGAAGGAGTAACAGAAGCGACGCGGTA
This sequence comes from Bacteroidota bacterium, assembly GCA_049578505.1. Classification (GTDB taxonomy): domain Bacteria; phylum Bacteroidota; class Ignavibacteria; order UBA10030; family UBA8401; genus JAGVPT01. The sequence goes on from JBAUMC010000023.1 coordinate 38,219, forward strand.
TGCGATTCTCAACGCTAATTATTTAAAAGCGAAGCTCGAACCGCATTTTCAGATTCTCTACCAGGGGAGAAACGGCAGGGTTGCACATGAATTTATCCTCAATATGAAAGAGTTCAAAGAGAAATTCTCGGTCGACGTGGAAGATATTTCAAAGCGTTTGATGGATTACGGCTTCCACGCTCCAACCGTTTCGTTCCCCGTTCACGATACAATGATGGTCGAGCCGACCGAAAGTGAATCGCAAGCCGAGCTTGACAGGTTTGCCGACGCGCTCATTTCAATCAAAAAAGAAATTGAAGAGATTGCAGCCGGCACGGCTGATCCAAAAGACAACGTGCTCAAAAATGCCCCGCATACTGCCATGGAAGCAATGAACGATCATTGGAGTCATCCTTACTCCAGGGTAAAAGCGGTCTATCCTCTTCCCGAAGTACGTCATCACAAATTTTGGCCGAGTGTAGGCAGGATCAACAATACCTATGGCGATAAAAATATTATTTGCAGTTGCCCGCCGATCGAATCATATGCAGAAGAGCTCCCCCGATGATAACAAGTGAGGCGGAGATTCGTTCAATATTAACTACGTCGAAAACGATTGCCGTCGTCGGCGCATCCCCCAAGCCGTGGCGCGACAGCGGTTCGATCGCCCTTTATCTTGCCGGGAAAAAATATGCGGTGTATCCGGTAAACCCCAACTACAAAGAAGTTCTCGGCATAAAATGTTACCCCGGCCTTAAAAGCCTTCCCGAAAAAATCGATATCGTCGACATCTTTCGCAATTCAGACGAGGTTGAGCCTGTCGTTGAAGAAGCGATTGGCATAGGAGCGCGATGCATTTGGATGCAGCTCGGCGTTATAAACGGGCGCGCAGCGGCACAAGCAGAATCGGCCGGCCTGAAGGTTGTTATGGACCGGTGCATTGCAGTTGAACACCGCGCCTTGATGGGCGCTGGTTCCATTTGAGAAAGAATATGTCATGCCCACGAAAGTGGGCATCCATTCTGCAATAAAAAACAAAATACTGGATTCCCGCTTTCGCGGGAATGACAAATTGAGCCAGCACTCCTTGATGCGCTGATTTTTTTATCGTATGTTGAGAGTAGACTTGAGAACGGACCTTTCTTTCAAGTCTACTTTTTTATTCCCCAGACATGAATGAGACTCTTTGTTTTCTTCCTTCTCGCTTGTACTGTATCTCCGGGATTGATCTTGGCACAAGACTCGGATCAAGTAGCCCTGCCGGATTTTCCCGATTCGACATTGCACGTTTCTGCAATTGTTTTTGTGGGGAATGAACTGACAAAAGATTTTATCATCGAACGCGAGATGTCTCTCAAGGTCGGATCCTTGCTCACGCGCGAAGCGGTGGCATATGACATCAACCGCATCTACAGCCTGCAATTGTTCAACAAAGTCGAGATTCACGCCGTCCCGGATTCTACAACGGCAACACTGATTGTCGTTGTAAGCGAGCGCTGGTATTTCTATCCGTTTCCGATCGTCGGCTTTAAAAATCACACGTGGAGGCAAATTTATTACGGGGCCGGTCTCGTTCATACAAATTTTCGCGGAAGAAATGAACTTGTGAACACTCAATTCGCGCTCGGCTACGATCCCTATGCTTCGGTGCAGTACGTCGACCCGGCGTTCGACCCCGAGCATAATTTGTACTTTTCGACGAAAGCTTCGTACTCAATCCAAAAAAACCTGAGTCTTCTTTCCGAATTGACGGGGCCGAATTTCGACGAAAAACTCATCGATGGGCAAATTGCGTTTGGCAAGAGATTTTCACTTTATACGACCGTAACAGCAACTGTTGAGTATACGAGTTTGAGCGTTTCCGATAATCGTGCCGGACGAACGTTGTCCCCGAGCGGGATAGATAATTTTTTTTCATTGCATGCCGATTACGTCTATGATACTCGCGATTTGAGCGAGTATTCACGCCTCGGTACGTTCGCATCAATCGATGTTTCAAAATATGGCTTCGACGATAACTATGTCGATTATCAGCGATATTCAATCGATTTCCGGAGGTATATTCCAATTTATTTCAATTCGTCTTTTGTTTTTCGTCTTTTCGGAAGCGCAGTGCAGGGGGGAGATGATCCGAATTACGGACATGTGTTCTTTGGATACGGTGATAGAATTCGGGGCAGATTTCAAACAATTGTCGAGGGGGATGATCTTCTCGGGGCGAAAGCGGAATTTCGAATTCCTATAATTTCGCCGGCTTACATTCGCCTTGAAGAAATCCCTATCGAGCAATTCAGGGACGTTCGCTACGCTTTATATTTTACGCTCTTTGGAGATGCGGGAACCGTATGGTACAGAAATCAGCCGGTATTGTTGGATAATGTTCTTTCGGGATATGGTGCCGGGTTGAACCTCCTCCTTTCGTACAGTTTTGTCGGGCGGATTGAGTACGCCTTCGGCGGTCCGGGGTTCCATCGCGGCGAACTCATTCTAGACCTCGGAGCTTCATTGTAATGGAAAATGAAATAAACGATTCCGTATTTCTTATCTCGCTCTTCCAGCCTTCGTTCGGAGGGGCTTTTCAGGTAGCCGAGTTTCATTTTTGGTCGAAGGAAGAATGATCATGTCCAAAGAGTTCTTCTATGCCGACCCGGCAAAAATCGGTGAGCGGTTTCTGACAATCGAGGAGGACGAATCGAAGCATATTGTTCGCGTGCTCCGAAAGTCCGAAGGAGATCTGCTGTGGGTTATCGATGGAATGGATCGTGCATACGAGGCCGTTATACGATCGATCCATCAACACACAATCGAGTGTGAAATACTTTCAGTTCACGAACGGCTTAACGAGGCCGAGATTGAAGTAACGCTCGCCGTCGCGGCGCTCAAGAACCCGTCGCGGATGGAATGGTTGATAGAGAAGGGAACGGAAATAGGGATTCGGCGGTTCATTCCTGTTTCCACGTCGCGCACGATCGCCCACTCATCTAAAGAGAATCGGTGGAAGAAAATTGCGTTAGCGGCGATGAAACAGTCGGGACGGAGTTACCTCCCGCAAATTTATCCATTGACGGATATGGACTCGGTTATGCATCACGCATCCGTGTTTGACCTTAAGATTATACCCTATGAACAGACCGATGAAGTGCTTTTTATCGCCGAGGTTCTCCGGCATAGACACAAGCCGACGTCAGCATTAATCGTCGTTGGTCCTGAAGGCGGATTTACCGAGGATGAAATTCACGGCGCCGAACAGGCGGGGTTTATTCAAGTTTCGCTGGGGAAACGGAGGTTGCGCACGGAGACCGCAGCGCTTGTTGCCGCCTCGTGGGTGATAGGAAATTATTAATCCACTAAGAACGCGAAAAGACACGAAGTGAAAGTCATTACTTTCTTCCACAATAAAACCGTGAGACAACAATCTGGCGTAGCACGCTCTCTTTGTGCACTTCGTAACCTTCGTGGATAATTCAATAATGAAAAAGAGCCAACCGCGGTTTCACGGTTGGCTCTTCTGTTGTAGTTCGAACATAATTGCTAGGCGGACTTACGTTCCTCGAAAAGATACATCGGCTCTTTTTTCTTTGCGATAGTATCTTTCGTGATAATGCATTTTGTGATGTTCGGTCGTGACGGAAGATAATACATAATATCTACCATCGTCTCTTCAATGACAGCCCGCAAAGCCCGCGCACCTGTTCCTCGTGCCATTGCTTTCTGAACGATCGCTCTGAGCGCCCCTTCTTCAAACTCCAACTCCACACCCTCATACTTGAATAGCTTTTGGAACTGCTTTACCAAAGCATTCTTCGGCTCAACGAGGATGTTCATCAATGCGTCTTCTGAAAGGGAATGCAGTGTGGAAATTACCGGAAGCCTGCCGATGAATTCAGGAATAAGTCCGTATTTCAATAAATCATCCGGTTCTACTTGTTTTAAATACTCGTCGGTGTTATAATCTTTTTTGCCGCGTAAGTCGGCGCCGAATCCCATGGGGTTTTGACTGACACGCTTCGCAATAATTTTGTCCAACCCCTCAAAGGCCCCCCCGCAAATAAAAAGAATATTCTTCGTGTTGACGTTTATGAGGCTTTGTTCAGGGTGTTTGCGTCCCCCTTTCGGCGGAACGCCGGCTAACGTTCCTTCAAGAATCTTCAGCAGCGCTTGTTGCACCCCCTCGCCGGAGACATCCCTGGTAATCGATGCGCTGTCGCTTTTCCGCGAAATCTTGTCGATCTCGTCGATGTAGACGATCCCGCGCTCGGCTCGTTCTACGTTGTATTCCGCGTTCTGTAAGAGATAGACGAGAATGGTTTCGACGTCATCGCCGACGTATCCCGCTTCAGTGAGTGTCGTTGCATCCGCTATTGCGAACGGAACATCCAAAATTCTTGCGAGAGTCTGGGCAAGAAGAGTTTTTCCGGTACCTGTCGGGCCGATGAGGAGAATATTGCTCTTTTCAATTTCAACCTCATCGAGCGCTTGAAGATGGTCTTTCGAATCGATGCGTTTGTAGTGGTTATAGACGGCGACGGAGAGGGTTTTCTTCGCCTGGTCCTGACCGATCACGTACTGGTCGAGCGCTTCTTTCAACTGTTCCGGCGTCAGGCCTGATTTCGCTTTTCCCTTTTTTTTCGGAAAAGCGGCCATGTTGTTCCGGATAATATCGACCGAGCTCGAAACGCAGTGGTCGCAGATGTAAACGTCGGGCCCGGCGATGATGCTGGAAACCTCTTCTGGTCCACGACCGCAGAACGAGCAACGGATTTTTTCGTCCCCTTTTTGTTTTTGAGTCATTGAAGAATTCCGAGAATAGCGATGGGTCGGTTATTTTTCTTTCTTCGGTTCAATCGTGCGTTTCGTCAACACTGCATCGATAAGCCCGTACGCCTTTGCTTCTTCGGCGGACAGGTATTTATCTCTGTCGGTATCGTGCATCACCTGGTCAACGGTTTTTCCGGAATGAAAAGCGATGATTTCGTTGAGCCGTGTTTTTGTATTGAGAATTTCTTCAGCTTGAATGCTGATATCCGACGCCGTCCCCTGCACCCCGCCCCACGGCTGGTGAATCATGATGCGCGAATTGGGGAGAGCCTTCCGTTTTCCTTTTGTGCCGGCAAGAAGCAATACTGCCCCCATACTCGCGGCCATTCCGACACACATTGTGGACACATCGGGACGAATATATTGTATCGTGTCGTAAATTGCAAGGCCGGCCGTGACACTTCCTCCGGGGCTGTTGATGTAGAGGTGAATATCTTTTTCGGGATCCTCGGCTTCAAGAAAAACCATCTGTGCGACGATGAGGCTCGCAACGACATCGTCGATCGCGGTGCCGATGAAAATGATCCGTTCTTTGAGCAATCGGGAAAAAATATCGAACGCTCGCTCGCCGCGGCTCGTCTGTTCGACCACCATCGGAACGAGCTGGTTGTAAAGATCGTAGGGTTTGATTGAAGGCGTCATTTCCGGTAGATCCTTTCTACGTTAAGGGTGCAAAATTTACGACAAGAGTTTGCTTGTATCGTCTGTAATGATTTCTTTGATGATAGACTGTTGCTTCAAAAAAGCGACCAGTTTATCGTTTAAAATTTTCCCCCCCGCAGTTTCCGAAGACTTGTAGAAATTAATAAGCCGCTCTTTGTCAATGTTCAGCTTCTTTGACTCTTCCTCGGCAAGCCCTTCAACATCGGCATCAGCAATCTGGATATTTTCTTTCGAGAGAATTTGTTCCCTGATCAGCGCCCATTTTGCCTGCCAGACGGCGGAGGGGCGCGCCGCGTCTCGGTATTTTTGTTCATCAAATCCGCGGGGGAGTTGCTTGTTCTTTTGTTGGTTCTTTAATTCGTCGACGTACGAATCGGTGAACGTCTTCACAAGTGCTTCTGGGACTGCAAAATCGTGACGTCGCACAATTTCGTTGGTGATGTCGTCAACCAAATGCTTTTCAGTCCGCTCGTTCCAGTAACGCTCTAAATCCGCTGAAAGTTCTTTTCGAAACTCATCGACGGTTGAATATTTTTCTTTCGTGATCTTTTTGACGAGCTCATCGTTGAATTCAGGATGAATCACTCTTTCAATTTTCTTAACCGTCAATTGCATGTGAACTTTGTGAGCATGGTCCTCGTGCTTGTGCTCGAAGCTTACTCTATACACACCGGCGATCTCCGACGTTTTCAAAGCGTCTTTTATTTCCTGCTCGGTCGACGGCTCGTTGAGATAAATCCGCATCCCTTCGCGCTTTTGCCCGATAAGAGGGGTTCCCGATTCATCCGTGTCTTGAATATCCACCGTCACAACGTATTCAACGCCGTCTACCTTCTTTGCATCTTCAAACGTTGCGTTGATGTGCTGCAGCCGGCGTATTTCGGTAGCGATTTCATCTTCTTTGACCGGATGAACGTACTTTTCGACGGGAATGCCTTTGTACTCCTTTAACGTAATAGACGGTTTGACCTCGTACTTTATTGTAAATGAAAACGGCTCACCCCGCTTGTATTTCATATCGACCATGGTCGGAGTTCCGATCGGCTGGATATTCTTCTCTTCGATGGTTTTTTTAAACGATTCGTTGGCAATATCGTCAAGTGCGTCAGCTTCAACACTCTCGCCGTAATATTTTTTGATGAGCGGGATCGGCACTTTTCCTTTACGGAATCCTTTGATCTCGATAGAAGGCGCTGCTTTCTTGTACGCTGCCTCAAAATGGGGAGCGAGCTCTTCCGGTGAAAGGCTGATGGCAATTTCCTGGTCGCATTCTGTGACGGTCTTGAACGATACTTCCACTCCAATACTCCTTTGCTGTTAGGGAAACGGAAAGGCTCGCCAGGTTGATGCGAGACATTCAGTTGGAAACTTCAACTATTTTATACTAAAATACGAAACATTGCCGCGAAAATCAATCTCGCCAATGAGGCGTAGTTTCGATAGATATCGGACACCTTCTTGATTTGCCATCGCCGTATGTTTTTTTCCAAAATGTTTGTACATTATTTAAGGAGCGATTTTTTCCATCCGCGTTGATTGATCGGGAGTTAATAGACAGTTTAAAGGGGGGTGCTCTACGTGCCCTACAAAAACCATTTTTCTGTATTGGATAACTTCAATTATGACCGCATTGGCATTGAATTCGGAGGTCGGCAGATTTACTCATTCCCTCTATAACTCGTACGAAGCCTTTAAAGTAAAAGAATTGACGTCCAGGCGATTGAAACATGCCGCTATGATGAATATTCTGGTTTCGTTGCAAACATCGTTGAATAATATTCTTCGGATTGAACAGATCGGGAGATCATCCGAAGGGCGTTCGATCAATTTGCTATCGTTAGGACGCGGGAAAACGAAAGTTTTCATGTGGACCCAGATGCACGGCGATGAGCCGACGGCGACAATGGGACTGCTCGACATGCTGTCGTACATCGGCAAGAATCAAGCTGCGTCCGAAGTTAAAAAAATCCTTTCTGATACTACGCTCCTTATTATTCCAATGCTCAATCCCGACGGCGCAGAGCGGTTCCAGCGGCGGAGCGTTCACGGTATCGATATTAACCGGGACGCATTGAGACTTCAGACAATCGAGGCGAGGATCCTGAAACAGACGCGCGAAAAGTATGCGCCGGAGTTTGGATTTAATCTTCACGACCAGGAGCCGCGCTATACCGTCGGTTCAACGGGAAAAGTCGCCACAATCGCTCTCCTTGCTCCGACGTACGACTATGCGAAGAGCGAAAATGAAGTACGCCATCGAGCAAAACAAATAGCGGCGGCACTCGTCGATATTTTCTCCCCCTTCATTGAGGGGCATATTTCGCGCTATGACGATTCCTTTGAAGCGCGGGCGTTTGGCGATAATATTCAAAAATGGGGAACCAGCACGGTGTTAATTGAATCGGGCGGGTCGCCGGATGATCCCGAAAAAATGTCGATTCGAAAGATAAACTGCGTGGCTCTTCTGGGAATCTGTTATTCAATCGCAACCGGTGCATACGAACAAGCCGATATTTCCCGGTATGAACGGCTCTTGGAAAACACAAAGAACCTCTATGATGTTATTATTCGCGGCATACAAGTGACGTTTGCAAATGGCGTTGCTCCCGTTATTGTCGACATCGGGATCAACACGGAAGAGTCAATTGATGAGAAGGGAATGGTCCAACAAAAAAATAGGATCGTCGATATCGGCGATCTCAGCTTACACTCGTCGTTCAAGACGATCAATGCTGAAGGGAAGTTGGTCGATGGAGGCGCTATTGTGATGGACGGTGTCGTCGATCTGGCAAAACTTGTTTCAGGGTTGAAGGGGAGCTGATTGAATTTCTACAGGATAATCCACGTTCTGGTTTATTTTCGGGGGAGCCGCGCAGAAAGAGTTTTCCAAATTTCGTCCTGAACCGCATCAACCGGCAGCGAACCATCAATACGGTGAACCCGCTTCGGTTCTTCTTTTACAAGTTCGAGATACCCCTGGCGGACCTTTTCATAAAATTCGCGTCCTCCGCTTTCCATCCTGTCGATTGCAATGCCGCTCTTGTGCCGCCGCTCTATAATTTCGTCAATCGGAACGTCGATTAGAAAAGTGATTTCAGGAAGCAATCCCAATGTTGCTACGGCATTGATCGTTTTTACGGCGCCGATTCGCAAACCCCTTCCGAAGCCCTGGTAAGCGGTGGTCGAATCAACGTAGCGGTCGCAGATGACAATCTTCGAGTCGAGGAGCGCCGGTTTGATTACCTGACCGATCAGCTGAGCCCGCGCCGCGGAGAAAAGGAACAGCTCGGTAATTTGGCTCATGCCGAGATTTTTTTT
>JBAUMC010000024.1:0-87870 GCA_049578505.1 Bacteroidota bacterium
CGTATGCATTTCAGCGGATCAATTCACAGATTCTCATGTCCGATCCGACGACATTAAATCAAATTAAACCTGCGGCTTCGTTCCTTTTACTCGGGCAGCGATTTGTTATCGATTCTTATGTAACGGGTAATGTTGTGTACGACAAAATTATCTATGATAATACAAAAGTCTTACGGATGCTTCCGTCTACGCTTGATGTTCTGTTTTCGCTCGGTAACGACGGGGCCGCCCAGATCTTGAAGCCGGAACTCGATCAGTATAAGTATTCATCCAATCTTTCCATGCTACGCTACCTGGTCGATTCTTATGAGCCCTCCTTCTGGCAAAGCACCGTCTACAATGGATGGTTGAACTCCATCCGGACTCTCAATCCGCCGGCCGACAGAACCGCTTTGCCTCCGTTCATGCAGACCGCCGCTTGGTGGCAGGAGAAGATGAATACACAGTTATCGTCGTGGGCCCAACTGCGACACGACTTTATCCTCTATGCGAAGCAGTCATACAGTGGAGGCCTTCTCTGTTCATTCCCGGAAAGTTATGTTGAGCCAATTCCCCAGTTCTTTGACGCGATAAAGTTGTTTGCGGAAAATGCAGCTGTGAAGTTTCAGGATCCATTGTTCCAAAATTACAGCGCTGCAAATTATTTTGCGAAAATGGAAAGGATTGCTGACACGCTCGGCTCTATCGCACGAAAAGAATTACTTAAAAACCTCCTCACTGAATCGGAGAAACTATTTTTAAGGTCAATGCTTTACACCCAAATCACCGGTGAGTGCGGAAGCAATGAATTCAATGGGTGGTATCCGAGCCTGTTTTATACCGGTGATGCGGGCTTAACAGCACAGGACATGATCATTGCCGACATCCATACTGCACCAACAGATGCCGCAGGCGATCCAATCGGGTGGGTATTGCATGCCGGGACTGGGCCGTTAAATCTTGCGGTGGTGGTCGCCGATTTGCCCGACGGAACGTCTGCATCATTCGTCGGCCCGGTCCTGAGCTATTACGAATATCTCGCAATAAATTTTACGCGTCTGACCGACCAGGAATGGGCTTCGATGTATAATGTTGCGCCAGCACTCCGTCCATCTTTTGTCAATCTTTACATGGCCGACAGCACGGGTTCAATGAAGCCGGAAGGCGCTTCACTTTTGACCGGCGTCAAACAACAACGGGGGCCGATAACCTTCCCGACAATGCTTGTGCTGGGAAAGAATTTTCCAAACCCATTCAATTCATCCACGATCATCACGTTTACCATTCCTGTCTCTCTAGCGAACCTCAATGCCGAGCTTTCATTGTATGATGTTCAGGGGCGCTTAGTGAAGCGTCTTCTCTCCCAGAGACTTCCGGCAGGAAGCTTTGTGGCGAGATGGGATGGAACATCCGAGAACGGAAACACGGTTGCTACCGGCGTTTACTTCTATCATCTAGTCGTCGGCAGCCAACAACAAGTAGGAAAAATGAGTTTTGTAAAGTAATAATCATTGATGAAGCATGTAATGAGTTTTCTGCCAGGGCCGGCATTTTGCCGGCATTTGCTTTTTTATTCAACGTAACTATCGCGCAGACGTACGATGCCTTATTATCAAAACTGGGATATAGTTCAATGTTTCGTAAGATGAATCAGCAAGGCGTCCGACATCTGCCCACGCTTCATTGACAAACTATTTTAATTTTGCTACTATCCTGTAGCCAAATCGTTTCTTATTTTCACTCACGACAAAAATTTAACCGGAACATTTATGCCCGCGACGGATAAACATATCGGCAATATTTACAGTATTAGCAGCTCAACTGCGATCGCGTTCTTAGACGATTCAATCGTCTCGATGGAGCGAACGTTGAATGGAAAGACCTACCGCATCGGTCAAATCGGTACGTTTGTTGCGATTCCCGTAGGCTCAACAAGCGTGATCGGAATGATTGCGCGCGTTCAACTCTCCCGGCAAGTTCAGGGTGTGAACACCGGCCAGGCAGACCTGGCCAAAGCAAAAAAAGAAATGGAGATTCAGCTCGTTGGTTCAGTTGTCAAAGGAAAGTTTGAAAAAGGCATTGCCAGTTTTCCTCCGATAGGCGCTGACGTCTTCATGACCGACGACAGCGACATGACGTCGCTCTTCTCAACGTTTGCACAATTCGGCTTTGCGATCGGGGACATTTCGGGCTACTTGGGAGAACGGCAATACATCGACCCAAACAAATTTTTTGGCAAGCATGTCGCGCTTCTCGGTTCCACCGGCTCGGGCAAATCTACCGCGGTGTCGTCGATCCTGCAAAAAGTTCAAATGTTTTCCAACACGCACGTCATCATTCTCGACATTCATGATGAATACAGAGCGGCATTTCGTGACTTCGGAAATATCATCAACATCACCGACCTTGAACTGCCTCACTGGTTCATGAATTTCGAAGAAATGCGTGAAACATTCGTCGATGAAAGCGAGCCCTCCGCACAAAGCCAGGAAATGCTTTTGAAGGACCTGGTGCTCAACTCGAAGAAGATCAAGAACCCGACATTACAGGAATTTATCACCATCGATGCCCCGGTGTATTACGATTTAAATGAGGTGCGCGCAAAGTTTCAGTTTTACGATACGGAGCGGATTACGGGATATGGAGGGGGTCAGTCGCGTGAGGGACCGTTCTTCGGACAATTTACGCGCTTCCTCGTCCGGTTAGACAGCCGCATGACAGACAAGCGGTACGAGTTTATGTTCAAGCCGAAGAAATTCAAAGATTCAAATGCCATTAAAGATGTGATCTCACGCATCTTCGGCCTGGAGAACAAAAAACAAATTACCGTCATCGACATGAGCGGCGTTCCGTTCGATATCGTCAACGTCATTGTTTCCCTTCTTGCCCGGATGGTGTTCGATTTCAATTTCTGGAACAAAAGCAAATCGGACTTTCCCGTGCTTCTTGTGTTTGAAGAGGCACATAATTATCTTCCGCAGATTCCTTCGGCGCATAACCGGGCGGCACGACGCACGGTCGAACGAATAGCGAAGGAAGGAAGAAAGTACGGGGTCGGCTGCATGATCGTGAGCCAACGTCCGTCGGAACTTTCCGAAACGATTCTATCGCAATGCAATAACTTTATCACCCTCCGCCTGACAAATCCCTCCGATCAAAATTATGTGCGAAAGTTGGTGCCCGATTCTTTCAGCGGGCTGTTCGATCTCCTGCCGACCCTTCGACCGGGGGAAGCGCTCATCATCGGCGATTCAACACCGTTGCCGGTTCGAGTATTGCTCGATTATCCGGCGCCGCCTCCGGATAGTGCGGACATTAAATTTTACGACAAATGGGTTGCCTCCGAAAAGGAAACCAAGGTCTCCGATGTTGTTGAGCGGTGGTGGAGACAGGACAGGTCGTGAGTAATTAATAATTATGAATTAAGAATTACAAATTATGGAATAGAAATTAAAAGCAGGTACTTCGAAAGAACTGCATCGTACGACTCATAATTCTTAATTATTAATTCATAATTGTTAATTGCCTTTGAAGAATCGCCTCGAAGTAAAAATTCTCATCCTCATTATTGTTGTGTTGATTGTTGGGTTCGGAACGTACGTTGTCGTTTCGATCAACAGTCAATCGAGTATGCTCATCGAACAGAACCGACAGAAGACGATGCTCTTCGGTCAAACGATCATGGTGGGCATCCGCAATGTTATGCTCTCCGGTAAAGGAAGCTATGCCCGCACTTTTGTGAACGATGCGCGAGACAGCCTCACGTCCGGCATGCTCACGGTGTACGACAGAGAGGGGAATGAAGTATTCCAAGAAGAGGGAAAGGGGTTCATCAAAAGTACCGGTGACCCGAATGTTAGGCACGTTATCGAAACCGAGCGGGAAGTTGATACGATGATGTGCGCTGAAACAGGGGAAACCATCTTCACACGCCTTGAACCGTTGAGGAACGACAAGGTATGCCAGGCATGCCATGGAGCCAATCATACTGTGCGGGGCGTAACCTGGGTTTCCCTCAGGCCTGAATTGATTTCTTTTTCCCCGCAGCATTCACCCGGCGATCTTTCGCGCATCCAAACCGAAATCAGCGAAATTGTTTGTGGCACGCTTGCCGCCTGTTTCCGCAATATCATGGTATCCGGCGAAGGCCCGTTAATGGACACGCTCATTAATCGTACGTCGGTGCTCCCATTCATCGATCGCGTTCAGGTCTATGACAGATTTGGCGATTTGCATTTCGGCATGGAAAAAAATGTGATGAAGCCCGATGTTGTGCTTCGCGCAATTTCGAAGGGAGAGCCGATTGAAATCAAGGACAAGCATGACGGGTTGCTTACGCGGTTGATTCCCCTGCGGAATGAAGAGCGGTGCCAGGTTTGCCACGACCCGAAATATCCCTGGCGCGGAATTATGGCGATAACGCTCCGGCTCAACCATCTTGAACAGAATCCAGACTCGTTAAGGAAGGAGCTTACAATAATGCTTCAGGCTTCGGTCGGAGCCGGCTTTCGAAGCATCATGCTTGTGGGGAAGGGGAGCTATGTCCGGTCATTTATCAACGAAGTGCGATTGATTCCGGCGGTGCGTGACCTTCGGGTATTCGACAGGGATGGAAATGAACGTTTTGTGAACCTCCCGGCGGGAGAATTAGGAAAAAGCCTTGCCCGCAAGGTCCTCAATACAAAAGAAGTCATTGAATCTGAGCAAACAATTAACGGCCAAAAATATCTCGTCCGCGCCTCACCGCTGATCAACGATAAACGCTGTCAGGGGTGTCATGGAACGGACCACCGTGTGCGTGGAGTCGTTGAGGTGGCGGCCTCGATGGCTGACATTAACGCAGCTATTGGCAGGAACAAAATTTATTCTTTGGCAACGGGAGCCTTGACTATTTTACTGGTGTGGCTTGTCCTTCGCGTCTTTATGAAAAGAGTTGTTGTCCATCCGATAGGCAATATCGGCGACGTTGCCCAGCGTGTCGGCGAAGGAGATTTTTCCGCTACTGCCACCGTGCAGTCGAAAGATGAAATCGGCGACTTGGCCAATCGTATCAACCAGATGATCATCGGGCTGCGCGAACGTTTCCATCTCCAAAAGTTTGTATCGCAACAAACTGTGGATGCCATTCGGCAGGCAGATTCGATGGGAGTGAAGCTCGGCGGGGAGCGGAAGACTGCTACGGTTTTTTTCTCCGATGTCCGCGGATTTACTTCTTTCTCGGAAAAAGTGGAGCCTGAACGCGTTGTCGCCATGCTTAACTCAATTCTCAGCCGCCAAACCGCCATCGTGAAAAAATACGGAGGGGATATCGACAAGTTCGTCGGCGATGAACTCGTTGCAGTGTTTTTAGGGGACGGGATGGTCAGGCGGGCCGTTGAGTGTGCTATGGAAATTCAACAAACAATGAACGATGTTTCCGCAACGGCCGGCGAAGATGTCGGTATCGGTATCGGCATTAACACCGGCGAAATGGTCATGGGCGCGATGGGAAGCGAGGATCGGATGGATTTTACCGTTATCGGGGATTCTGTCAACCTTGGTGCGCGGCTGTGCAGTGCGGCAAAGCGCGGGCAAATACTTCTTTCGGGAAATTCGGCAGAGTATATACACGGCATTAATTCGATTCGACTGGGGAAGCTCGACCCCATCCGGGTAAAGGGAAAAGAGCGGCCGATAGAAGTTTTTGAAGCGCACTTGAATGCGTAATCCTATATTCAGATATTGAAAAGATGAAACATCATTACTACCTTTCTACTCCCGCCGCATTATTTATTCTCTATCTCTTTTCTCTTAATTTCTTATCTCTTTTCTCTTTACAAGCTCAGCCGAACCTTGCCGCCCCAAAATGGGAAGTGCGGGCGGTATGGCTGACAACTGCCGGGGGGGCCGATTGGCCTAAGACGTACGACGTTGCAGCACAGAAAGAATCGTTGGTGAAAATTTTTGAAACACTTCAGAAGGAGCATTTTAATACTGTTTTTTTTCAAGTTCGCTCCCGGGGAAATACTTTTTACAGGTCGCAGTACGAACCGTGGGCTGCCGAGTTGACCGGCACGCTTGGTCAGGACCCCGGCTGGGATCCCCTCGAGTTCGCGATTGAAGAAGCGCATAAAAGAGGGATGGAATTGCATGCATGGTTTAACGTGGCGAAGGTGTATAACAGCGGTCAACCTCCACTAAGCTCGCCCCGGCATATCCTCCGCAGCCACCCCGAATGGGGGCAGCTTTACGAAGGGGATTGGTGGGTCGACATGGGAAGGCCTGAGGTGCGACAGTACACCGAAAATCTCGTCATGGAATTAGTGCGTTTGTACGACCTCGACGGAATTCATTTCGATTATATACGCTATCCCGGAGAAAAATTTGATGATTGGAGCTCATTCCGGCTGTACGGTGACGGCACCGCGCGAGACGATTGGCGACGCAACAACATTACCCAGTTTGTGCGCGAGATGTACGGACAGATTACAAATGAGAAGCCGATGATGAAGGTCGGCTCTGCACCACTGGGAATCTATAAACCTATTCCCGGTGCAGAGTCGGGTTTTTCCGGATATGCAGAACTGTACCAGGATGCGCGGTTGTGGCTGCAGGACAAGATACAAGATTATGTTGCACCTCAGTTATACTGGGATTTTGGCGAACAGACGAACCCAAACGACCCCGATTTTCGGGCGCTGTGCATCGACTGGAGCAAAAACAATTTTGGCCGCCACGTGTACGCCGGGCTGGGCATCTACCGGGAGAACGTCCAAAAAGAAATTGGCGAACAGATCTATCTTACGCGCGCCGTAGAATGCCAAGGACAAGCATTCTTCCGGTATGAAAATATCCTCGAGCTTCCGGACATTGGGATTGCATACAAATATCAAGCTCTGATTCCCCCGATGCCGTGGAAGGACTCCATTCCGCCCCTTTCCCCGACAGAGATCACGGCAGTACGGGGATCTACTCAAACCACAATTATTCGATGGAAGGCGCCGGCCACCGCGATCGACGGTGACAATGCATCGCAGTATGTTGTGTACCGCTCTACCGATGAGGGGGTCGATATACACAATCCACGAAATATTGCCGCCGTCCTGCCGGCAACCTCTACGACGTATGTCGATGAAACGCCGAACAATAATATTCACTATTATTACACCGTCACCGCAATCGACAAAGGACACAACGAAAGCGGGGGAAATCTCCCTCGGGTTGAAGCTGCAAAGATTGACCCTCCGTTGGTCGGATGTTATTCGCTCGCCCAAAATTATCCCAATCCATTTTCCGACAGGACGTATATTTCATATCAATTGGGCAACCGAGGTCCCGTGGAATTAACCGTGATAGATACAATTACGAATAAGGCAATACTTATTGTCAACGAGACGCAGGATGCCGGAACATATATTGTCTCAGTGGGGGCTAAGATGTTGGCGAAAGGAAAATATCTATACCAACTAAAAGCGGGTTCGTTTATTGCAACGAGAACGCTGGAACGTGCAGAGTGAGAATGTTGTATACCCACCGCAGTGAGAAAATGCAGACTGTCGCCTGATTAGTATTCCTTCCTGTTTGCGTACACGTTCATCAACAAGCCCATCATGATCATGTACGAACAAAGGGATGAGCCTCCGTAACTCAAAAAAGGAAGCGGAATGCCGATCACCGGCATCAGACCAACGGACATACCGATATTGACAAAGACGTGGACGGCAAAGAGCGATACGATGCCGATAGCAACGATGCTACCAAATCTGTTCTTCGCGACATAACCGACTCTGATGCCGTGAATAAGAATGACGGCAAATAATGCGAGCACTACAATTGCGCCAAGGAATCCGAACTCCTCGCCGGGAACGCAGAAGATAAAGTCTGTCCATTGTTTAGGAATAAAGTTAAGCTGCGTTTGCGTTCCCTGAAGGTATCCTTTTCCCCAGAATCCTCCAGATCCAATGGCAACTTTCGCTTGAATCACATTATATCCCGCTCCAAGCGGATCGTTGTTGGGGTCGAGAAAGGTCGCAATCCGTTTCTGTTGATACAGCGGGAGTTTTTCATACACCACCTGAACAAAAATTCCAACCACGGCATTCACGCCGAACATCACGGCGCTGAAAAATCTATCTTCGCGGAAAAAATAGAGCGCAGCACCGACCGCCGCGAGCACAACAATGAATGTCGTTGTCCCGATGATCGCAGCCAGCGCCACAACACCGGGTGCAATAATCGCTACAATGAGAAAGTTCGATGCGCCGGCCCAGTATAATACCGGAACAAACATCGCGATAAACGTCAAGGACGTCCCCAAATCGGGCTGCATCATGATAAGGGTAATCGGAAGAAGAACAATGGCGAACGCTTTGGCTACATCTGTTATATTCCCCATGCTCGTTTCACTCCGGCTGAAGTATGAGGCCAGCGCAAGGATTGTCGTTATCTTCACAAACTCTGACGGCTGTCCCCCCATCCCTCCGTAACCAAACCAGCTTTGTGAGCCATAGGCTCGATGTCCAACGGCAAGGACGGCGGCGAGAGCGATGAGAGACAGCGCAAAAAGTGCCAACGACGAACGCTGAATGACTCGAAGCGGAGTAAACATTACTGCAACCATCATCACGAAGCCGAGTGACGCCCACATGATTTGTTTGTGAAAGCTGCTCGCCGCATTGGTGTCGAATGTTGCGCTGTAAATCGAAAGCAGGCCTATCGCTATCAGTGCAAGACATGCCAAAAATGTCGTTCGGTCAAAATCTTCTTTAAAAAAATGGGCCATAGTGTTTCTTCTCGATCGGTGAAAGCCGGCGATCTAACGTACTGCTGCAGTTGTAGAATGCTTTTGCTCCACGACCGGTTTTGTTTCATTGTCAGCTGAAGCGCTCTCGCCCGGGACGTTGCCGCCGGATAGATATTTCTCAATGCAACGCCCTGCGATGGGTGCTGCAAACGATCCGCCATAACCGACGTTTTCCATCAATACGCAAATTGCAATTTTCGGATGGTCGAATGGTGCAAAGCCGATGAACCATGAATGGGCTTTTCCGTGTGGGTTTTCCGCTGTCCCGGTTTTCCCGGCGACAACGATTCCGGGAACACGTGCAGCCCCCCCGGTCCCGCCCGGTTCCATCACAACCCGCCGCATTCCTTCCCGAACGAGCTGCCACGTCCGCTCCGAAACGCTGACATCGTGATGCTCTACAGAAACGGTGTCGGTTGTATTAGTCCACTTGTCGTAAATTGTTTGCACAATGTGCGGTTGAAAATAGTGTCCCTTGTTGGCGAGCATAGAGGCGTAACATGCCATTTGAAGCGGCGTCACTCCGATTTCCCCCTGTCCGATTCCCAGGCTGACGAGGTACCCTTGCGTCCATTTTCCCTTCCCGTACACGCGGTTGTAGTACTCTGTTGAAGGAACTAGCCCGGAATTTTCCTCAAGGATATCAATTTTTGTGGGCTGACCGAAACCGAATTCTTTCGCGTATTCATTCCACGGATCAAGCCCAACCTTCAGCATCAATTGGTAGAAGAAAACATTGCATGAGCGTTGGATTGCCTCGACGACGTTGGTCGATCCATGAACGTGCTCATCTTTAAAAACTTTTCTTCCGTAGACAAAGAACCCGTGACATTGAACCCGCCAATTTTCATCGATGACATGGTTTTCAAGTGCCGCGATAGCCAAGATCATTTTGAATGTCGACCCTGGGGGGTATCGAGTCAGTGTAGCGCGATTGAAAAGGGGTTTGTCTTCGTCGTCGTTCAACTTTTTCCAGACATCCGGCGGAGTGACGCCGCTGAAGTCTGTGAGGTCATAGTCGGGTTCACTTGCTAATGCAATGACACCTCCGTTTTCCGGGTCGACTGCGACTACGGCGCCGCGATGTCCGGTGAGCAAAGATTCTGCAAGCGCCTGAACGTCCGTGTCGATGGCAAGATGCAGGTCGAGACCGTCTTTAGGCGGAATATCATATTTCCCGTTGTTGAAATTGCCGATAACCTGCCCCTTTGAGTTTTGCGAAATGAATTCATATCCTTTTTCACCGCGCAAATATTTTTCATACTTCGCTTCCAACCCAGCAGAACCAACAACATCGCCTTGCTGGTAGTACTCGCCTAACTTTTCAAGCTGCAAATCCGAAATTTCTTTTGCATACCCCAGCATGTGCGAGGCATGAGCCGATGAGCCATAATACCGTTTTGATTCAATCTCTACAGCAACTCCCGGCAAAAGGCTTTTGTTCTCTTCGAGCGTTGACAACGTTGCAAAATCAATGTCCCGCTTAATGCGTACAGGACTGAACAGCGAATATTGACGGGCTCTTTTTACTTTTTCTTTAATGGCATCCTCGTCCATTTGAAGAATCGACGCGAGGAGAGAAATGTTCTTGGCATCAAAATCGATCGGGGTAAGCATGACGATATAAGAAGGCCTGTTGTCGACCAGCAGCTTTCCTTTCCGGTCGTATACGTATCCTCGAACCGGTACTTTGACGATTGTGCGAATACTGTTTTCTTCCGACTTCTTTCCGTACTCGTCGCGGTACACATATTGCAACTGGTACAGCCGCCCGACGATGATCAATAGACCAAGCGTGACGAGCGTTAAAAGAATATTTTTTCTTTTAGCTGAGCCGAAGTCTTCAGTGGTCATTACAGTGACGATCCTTGTGCAGTTTTCCGGGAATATGCAAGCATCGGAATTACTGCAAATGCTACCGTATAAATTGTTGAGAACATTCCAAATTGAAAAATAGCGGTCCAGAATCCAATTTCACTCCCCTGAACAAAAACTACAAAATAGATAATATTGTGGAAGAGAGACGCAAGAGCGACAATAATCAAAAATTGATAATTGCCGACTGTGTAATTAATCTTGTTTTCATTGTAGAAATAGCCTGCGAAAAATCCCGCAATCGTTTTCGATAAAGCTGATAATCCTATAAAGTGTCCGCTGATGAGGTCTATAGCTATTCCTATTGTAAAACCCGCAATCGTAGCCGGAATCTGCCCTAGTTTAATTGCAATATAAACTATCCAAACAATTAAGATGTCTGGAACAATATTAGCAATAGAAGTAAATGGTATAATCGTTGTTTGAATTATTAATAAGAAGAGCGTGACAAGACTATACCGGACATACTGTTGCATTTATGTGTATTATATTTCAAAATAAAATGGCGTGTTTATTTTCTTAGAAAAAAATATAACAAAAGTAGAATAAAAACTGAGAATAATCAATGACTGAGGGCAAGGCTTATAGATTGTTCTATATTAAATATAAGTTTTAATATATTAATATATATAATAAGAGATGTTCATATGTTTTTAACAACCGCAAAAACTTTAAACCGTGCTGGATGATGGGTTAAAACTGTAAGACAGTATCAAAACAGAGTGAATGAGATGTGAATAATAAGAGAGTTTTCCACCAAAAGATTGATGAACTGTCAGAAGGGGATTAAAAGTGAAAAGTATCCACATGAAAACAACACAGTCCCACAAGTTTTGAACAATTCAGGGTGAATAAAAAAAGTCTCACAAACAGGAGACTTTTTTTATTTTCACATGCCAATATATCGTCTTAGCGCGACGAAGTCTCAATTCTTTTCTTTACTACCTGCAACGTGTCGCGGTATTTAGAATCTAATTTTATTTGATCTTCGACGGACTGGTAAGCATGAATCACCGTGCTATGGTCTCTTCCGCCAAAATGCAACCCGATTGTCTTTAAGGAGCAATTTGTCATCTCCTTCGCCAGGTACATTGCAATTTGCCTGGCATTTACAATTTCTTGCTTTCGCGTTTTTGCGCGGAGAAGGTCCGGCGGCATGTCGAAGAATTCTGCTACTAAACGTTGAATTTCTTCAACAGTTATCGGCGAACGAACGTCGTTGACCACAAGCCGCAGCACATCTTTCGCGAGATCAAGGTTGATTTCACGGTTCTCGAGCGATGACTTGGCAAGCAGGCTAATGTAACACCCCTCAAGCTCTCGAATGTTTGATGTGACATTCGTTGCAATAAAGTCCAAGACTTCCTGGGGAATTTCAATACTGTCGTCTTCACACTTTTTGCGAAGAATGGCCGTTCTGGTTTCGAGGTCGGGAGGCTGGATATCGGCGGTCAATCCCCACTGGAAACGCGAGATCAAACGCTCATCCAAACCCTTCAGGTCCTTCGGCGGTTTGTCGGATGAGAGTACGATCTGCTTTCCCATCTGGTGAAGGGTGTTAAAAGTATGGAAGAAACTGTCCTGTGTCTTTTCTTTTCCCGAAAAGAACTGGATATCGTCGACAATGAGCAAATCCATGCTCCGGTAATAGCTTGAAAATTCGCGCGTTTTGTCGGATTGGATGGCGTCGACAAATTCAATAGTGAATTTTTCACTGGAGACATAGCATACACGCCGCGCCTTTCCCGATTCAAATGCATAATTACCGATCGCTTGAATTAAATGTGTTTTGCCCAGTCCGGTTCCGCCATAGAGCACCAACGGGTTAAAAGAAGTTCCACCGGGATTATTTGAGACTGCCGATGCGGCTGCCCTCGCAAGCTGGTTGCTGTCCCCCTTTATGAAATTGCTGAATGTGTACCGCGGGTTTAAGAATGTCTTTACAGGAGGAAGAATCTCTTCGCTTTCCGCGAAAGGGAAAGAATGTCCAACCCTTGTTGCTGGGGTTGGTACATTTTCAGTTCTTATAGCGGGGGCCAGATGAATCTCGGGACTGTTTCCCGACTCATCAGGAGGAACGACTACATAGGTGAGCTTTGCATTTTCACCCAAGAATATCGATATGGTGTTCTTTATGAGGGTGTAGTAATGTTCTTCGAGCCACTCATAGAAAAATTGGCTTGGCACCTGAACCGTTAATTCTCCGTTCTCGAGCTTGGTAGCTTTGACCGGTTCGAACCATGTTTTAAAACTTTGGTTTGGAATCTGCCCTTGAATGGAAGCAAGGCATGACGACCAAACGCTAATAGCGTCGTGGTTTGCGGCGGTTGTCTCTACGGTTTCAAGTTGGTTTTCCATAAAAAGATCGAGCAATTAAAAGGTTATCAACAGAGAGGGCTGAGTTATGAACAAACTTATCAACACAACTTAGGATTCATAAATAGATAGTTATGTAATTCAAAAAATTATACACATGAAGCAATCATTCACATCACGTTGATTTACAACGATCCGATTCACTTGTGTACCACTTATCAACAACCCCACATCGTACAATTTTACATAATGAAATCAAGGGTGCAAGATAAAAAACAACCCGCAGAAGTTGTCAACAACTTATTCACACGGTCTATCCCATTTTTCACACCTTGAATTATACAATACAAAGATTGCCCTTGTCAAGCAATATTTTTCATCGGCAAATAGTTCTTGTTTATCAGCCGCATTTTTCATACTTTAGAACGACTAAGTGTGAAAGTTGAATAAAAAGGATTGTCTTAATACGAGGCAACCCTTTTTTGTTTGGAAAGTACTCGGAGAACATTGATGAAACGCACATACCAGCCCCACAAACGTAAGCGCAAAAACACACACGGTTTTCGGGAACGAATGTCGACGAAGAACGGCCGAAAAGTTCTTTCACGCCGCCGTGCAAAAGGCCGGCACAAACTTACCGTCAGCGATGAACACTAAGCGCTGACGCATTTCTCGCAGCCTTGAAGATAAGCAGCAAAGGTTGAATGTGTGCAGCACTCACTTCGCAAATCAGAAATCCTTCGTGGTTATTCCGTTTTTTCCGAGATTCTGAAAAATGGAGAGTCCGCTCAAAGTTCGGCGCTTCAATGCTATTTCAAAAAGCAGAAAAAAGAGAGAAATATATCGCCGGTACGCATAGGCTTTGCCGTTCCGCGACGAGAAGTTGCCCTTGCGGTCGAGCGAAACAGGTTGAAGAGGTTAATGCGTGAAGCTTTTCGAACGAATAGGGATGGGTTGCTCGAAGCGGTAAGTAAAAAGGATTTGCAGCTCGCCCTTGTGCTTATTTTCAGGAAAGCCGGACATGCCAATGTCCGACAGATTCGTTATGCAAGCATCGAAAAGGACTTGAAAGACGTGATGTCGAAAATCGTTTCCATGATCACGAGGCTACGGTGACACAGATCCTTGTCGGCATCATCCGACTTTACCAATTGCTTATATCCCCTCTTCTCCCGCCGAACTCATGCAGGTTCTATCCCTCGTGTTCACATTATTCCGTTGAGGCAATAGAAAAGTACGGTCCGTTGAAAGGCACCTGGCTGACGATTCTGAGAATCGGGAAGTGTCATCCCTGGCATGAAGGCGGATACGATCCCGTGAACCAGGACGAGCATTAGAAAATTTTGAATCGGAGTTTAGTATAAATGGATAGACAGTCAACGCTCGGTTTTATCCTTATCGCTATCGTTCTGGTAGTGTGGATGTGGTGGAGCACTCCTCATCCTTCACAACAAGCGCAGAACGGGAAGCAAGTTTATGAGTTGAGAAAAGACTCTTCGTTGGCGGTGAAGCCGGAAGCCGAGAAGAAGCTAGCGGAAACTAAAACAGAAGCACAGCAAATCACGCCCAAAGATACTCTCGGCAAATTTTTCTCTCGTGATGCTGTCGGAATCGAACGCATCGTGACGATTGAGACGGATTTGTACACCGCGGAGATTTCGACAAAGGGCGCCGTCATAAAAAGCTTTGAGCTGAAGAATTATAATACGTGGGACCAGCACATCGTCCAACTTGTCGAGAATAATTCGGGCGGAGACTTCAGCCTCCTTTTTACTTCAACGGACGGAAAGCTCATCAACACGAAGGGCCTGTTTTTTGATGCCGCTCTTCCTTCGACGGGGAAAATCCGTTTAACGCGAAACGAAGAGTATTCGATTGATTTCACCCTCAACGCCGGCTCCGGCCGCATTGTTAAAACCCTCCGCTTCAGGAATGATTCGTATGGGCTGGATGTCAATGTGAAGCTTGCAGGGATGCAGGACGTTATCGCCAATTATGAATACCAGGTAATCTGGGAAAATGGAGTCCGGTACGTCGAGCACAATAGCATCGACGAATCGCGTCAGGCGGAGGCATTTTCCTATGCGGGAGGCGAGGTTGCATCGGTGGATGCCTCGAAGCCGGGTGAGAACCCGATCTCGAATACAAGCGGCGTAACAGAATGGGTCGCTACGCGGAATAAGTATTTTGCGGTCGTTCTCCTCTCAGATGATAACAAAGCCGACGGGGCATATCTTGAAGGACGCTGCGAAGCGGCTCCCGATCATGGCATCGTTGAACATTACTCCATCGGGTTGAAAGTTCCTTTTAAAAACAGCGATGAGGAGTCGTCGCATTTCACCCTCTTTATCGGTCCGCTGGACTACGACATCATCAAAAGCTATGGTCACGGTCTTGACCATATCATGAGCTTGGGATGGTCCTGGATCCGGCCCATTACGGTTTACCTGTTCATCCCCCTCTTCAAGTTTTTGCGCATTTTCATTTCAAACTACGGTCTGATCATCATACTCTTCTCCGTTATTGTCAAAGTCGCGCTCCATCCGTTGACGCGGAGCAGTATGAAATCGATGAAGAGAATGCAAGCGCTGCAGCCGATGATGGAAGAAATCCGGACGAAGTTCAAAGACGATCCGAACCAGATGAACATTCAGATCATGAAGCTCTATAAAGACTACGGCGTCAACCCGGCCGGCGGTTGTTTACCGATGCTGCTTCAGATGCCGATTCTTTACGCTCTTTATGCGTTGTTTTCGAACTCTATTCAGTTGCGGCAGGCGAATTTTGTATGGTGGATAAAGGACCTCTCAGTGCCGGACGTGATCGTCGACCTTCCATTCACCCTTCCGCTGGTCGGCCTCCACAACCTCAGCGGTCTCGCGTTGATGATGGGGGTCACAATGTTCATCCAGCAAAAAATGACTGTGAACGACCCGCGGCAAAAAGCGATGGTCTGGATGATGCCGGTGATGATGACGCTCCTCTTCAACAGCCTTCCGTCGGGACTGAATTTGTATTATTTTGTGTTCAACCTGCTCGCAATAGGGCAGCAAGTATTTGTGAACAAGCAGCACGCCGACACCCCGCTTCAGAAAGTTTCCGAGAAAAAAAGATCGGGCGGAATCATGAACAGAATTGCAAAAAATTTGCCGAAGCCGCCAAAACGTTGAATTGATTCCAGGCAGCAAAGTTCCTGCGCCATGGTAAAAAAAAGAGGATCCATGCAAAAGCATGAATCCTCTTTTTTAGTGCTGGCTCAATTTGTCATTCCCGCGAAAGCGGGAATCCAGTATTGTGTTTTTTATTTCAGAATGGATGCCCGCTTTCGCGGGAATGACATATTTTTCCTCAAATTGAGTCACCACTCCCTTAATAGCCTGTTACCTTGCCGCGCGTTCTTTTCGTTTTTGCATCTCCTCACCGATCCACCCGCCTACAAACGAAAGAATAAACCCGCCTGTTAGACCGATGACGATAAATTCAGTATCAAGGATCGTTATCGCGCCGAGGCCGTAGTAGATAAAAAGAAAGTTTAGAATTACACCAAACACACCTGCAAGTGCCGCCTCTTTGATCGTCACGCCCGGAGATTTATATCCAACGATAATCCCTGCAACAATAAAACTTGCACCGAGCGAGACCAAAATACCCGTCACGCCGAATCTCAGAAGAGCAAACAACCCGTAAACAAAAATATTGTTAAGAACGAAGGCAATAACCGTTCCCGCAATGACCCAACCCCACTCCAGGCCTCCGATCGATTTATTCCCCGCAGTTTGTTGTTGTGAACCCTGGAGCTCTTCTCCAACCCAGCCCCCGAGAAGAGAAAGCAGAAAAGCGAGAAACGGAGCCACAATCATTTGTTCTGCCGATGCAGAGTAGTCGAACCCGTAATGAAGTATGGCCAGCGTGAGAATCATGGTGAACACTCCGCCGATGGCCGGCTCTTTGATTGTGTAGCCCGGCGATTTGTATCCGATGATAATTCCCATGATTACAAATGAAAGCAATCCTATAAAAAGAGGGACATAAAACGTATGAAACATGTCCGACATTGTCTGGAAAAGGAACGTTGCCAAAACAACGCCGACAATCGTTCCGATCCCTATCCACTTCCATTGTAAACCAAGATGTTCCTGAGATTCCGTTGCCATACAGACCTCCCTTATACCGAACAATTTTCAAATGAAAAAAACGCTAAACAGGTTTTAAAAATTTGCTGATTATAAGTCGCAATGTCAAGATGATTGACCATTGTCAATGCAGTATGCTACACCTTCAAAAATAATTTTCGCCTCCACAATATCCATGCGATGAGAAAGAGGAGGAGGAGGAAACAAAGAGCGTAGATCAAGGAGGCATTAACTGGTTGGCCCAAGGGAAGAAAAAAATTTTTAAAAATAACTCCCTGTAATGAAATTTCGGATCCGTCGGCCTCCTTAAATGTGATCAGAGAATCGCAGATCTTTCCGATTGACTCCGAGAGAACATACACCGTGATTGCATTCATTCCAAAAATTACAAACGGCTTCGCCCAGCGTGAATATCCTTTCACATCGACGAACCAGTAGAATGTTGCAAAGCAGACCAGCGCCCATCCTGCCATGAAAATGGCATACGATGACGTCCAGATGCTTTTGTTGATGGGGAGCCACATATCGAGTGTGGCGCCGAGGAGGAGCAAGATATTTCCAGCGATGAACATCCACGCAGTCTTTTCTTCTTTCGAATGCTGCGATTGCAAGTAGCGCCCCGTCAGAACGCCGAAGATCGTTGTGCCGATCGCGGGAAGGGTGCTCACAATTCCTTCGGGGTCCCACGTTTTTGTTTGCCACCACATGTGTCCCGATAAGAAGAGCGAATCAATATAGGCGGAGAAGTTTCTTCCTTTTTCAAAAACGCCGGCGCCGATTCCGGGAACAGGGATAAATCTCATGATCAGCCAGTACGAAACCAGCAACCCGGCCAGCCAGCAGACCTGTGCTTTGACACTCTGTGTGTAAAGAACGAGAATTGATGCGGCAAAATAACACACTGCAATCCGTGGAAGCACCCCCATAATTCGAATGGTAGAAAGATTGAAATAAGGAAAACCCGCGAGGAATATACCGAGGCCGAAGATAACGAGAGAACGTTTCAGTGCCTGCAGGAGAATCATCTTTTTCGTGTCGCCGCGTTCCTGGCGGTGAGCGAACGACATCGTCAACGCAACTCCGACGATCCAGAGAAAGAAAGGAAAAATCCAATCGGTGAATGTCCAGCCATTCCACTCTGAGTGTTCTAGCTGGGGATAGATCGCACTCCAGGTTCCCGGATTGTTGACAAGAATCATCCCTGCAATAGTTGCTCCCCGGAAAGCGTCGAGGGACACAAGCCGATCGTGGTGTTGTACCGTTGTCATAGCAAAGCCGCGTGGTGAAGTTTTTATTGCAACCGGAGAATACGAAACCCCATCGCAGGGATTTTTACGGGAAGAAGCGTCGACGAAGGAATGGTAGGAGTTACCGTTTCCCCCGTGAAGACATCGGTAAGGCGAATGTGGCTCCCGGTTGCTACCCCGGGGGACCTGAGATCCACTGAGCCATTGAATGCTTTCAGGTCAAAATTGAGCACGACGATAAATTTGTTTGTACCGGAAACCCGCGCAAAGGCATACACCCGCCGGGCGTTAGTTGTAGGAATGCGTATCATTTCTCCTTCGGAGAACGCCGGTTCACTTTTTCGAAGGGCGAAGAGGCTGGTGTATAATTTTCGAAACTCGATTCCATCTTTCCAATCAATGGAAATTTTTGCGAACAGTTTGAGTTTCTTGTTGTTGCCGACTTCCTGTCCGTTATATAACAGTGGAATTCCCGGCAGCGTGTTGACAAGGACCGCGGCAAGCTTTGCTCCTTTGACGCCGAATTTTTTGACGTCGGGAGCGTCCCACGCATTCTCGTCATGGTTCGAGCTGAAGCGCATGCGGAGCGAGCCTTGCGGGTACGCCGCGCGCTCAATATTCAAGACAGTATCGAGAGCTCGAACAGATTTTTTCCCGTGTATTATAGGCGCGAGCACCTCATACGTATTCCACCCGTATGATGCGTCGAAGGCCTTAAGGTGATGCGGGGGATATGCTCCTTCCGCGAGCATCATCACCGGCTTAATGCTGTCCAACGCCGCACGCGCGGCCTCCCAGAAATCTGTCGGGACCATTTCTGCAACATCGCAGCGGAAACCGTCGATGCCGATGTCGCGGACCCAATATTTCATCATCTCGATCATGTACCGCCGCAGGCCCGGCTGCGAATAGTCAAGATCGGCGACATCGGTCCAGTCGGGATTCGGCGACACAATGTTGCCGGCGCTGTCTTTTGTAAACCAATCAGGGTGATCGTTAATGAGCTTGCTGTCCCAGGAAGTATGGTTTGCAACCAGGTCGATGATGAGATGGAAGCCGAGCTCGTGCGCGCGATTAACCAATCTCTTGAAGTCGTCTATCGTTCCGAATTCGGGATTGATCCCGTAGTAATCCTGCACCGAATATTGGCTGCCGAGTTTACCTTTGTGGTGCAGCACCCCAACCGGGTGGATCGGCATAATCCATAAGATTGTAACGCCGAGCTTTTTTAATTCCGGAAGCCGCTTTTCAATTCCTCTAAAATTTCCTGCCGGAGAAAATGAGCGTGTATAAATTTCATAGATGATACCCTGCCGCACCCAATCTTCGGAATGACGCGCGTGGAAACTAGAAAGATTCCGTCCGCGTGCAGAGTCATTTGTTTGAGAATAGGGCAATGAAGGAATTCCGAGAAGGAGTATAAAAATTAAGAGAAGTCGGTTCATAGTATGGAAACGAAAACTGTTATCGGAGCCGTTGAACGCTCTGACAAAAAGTAGTGAAAGTCAGGGAAGGATGCAAACCGGTCGGGCAGTTGTCGGACACCCACTTGATTCACCCGACCGAATCTTTGGTAGTGCCTGAGTTTGTCATTCCCGCGGACGCGGGCCCAGAGGACTCCTTCGGAGAATCCATGTTTTTGTATTTAATCCATGATGGATGCCCGCTTTCGCGGGCATGACAGGATTTGTAGTTAAGAGATATTTTCAAATTCAGGTACGAACGAATCTTTCGACTTATCGCAATTTTTTAGATAAGACGACCGACAGCCGTACCGATCTACACGCGATCCGCGTAAATCAGCTCAATCATTGCCCGATGACTCCCATGGCCTGTCGCAAACGGATAAGCGATGAATTATAGTCGGCAAGCGCCTGAATGTTCGTGATTTGCGCGTTCGAGAGGGTCACTTGTGCGTCGGTGATTTCTATGGGGGAGCCGACTCCGGAACTGTATCTTCCTTCCGCGAGCGAGAGATTTTCTTTTGCCTGAGAGACAAGCTTCTTCGACGCATCGATGCGTTCTTGCGCCTCTTTTAATGAGAGATAATTTTGTTCTACCTGGAGCATTACACCTTCCATGAGCATATCGATGCCGGCCCGGACCTCGTCAACGAGCGCTTCTGCCTGCTCAACTTGCGATGAGATAGTGAAGCCCTGAAAAATCGGCATACTGACGGTAAACCCGGCGTTCCACTTGCTCTGAAGTGGAAAATCAAAGCTGCTCCATGTCCACCCTCCATTGAGTGATACCGTCGGCAGATGTTGAGCGCGTGTCGCGGAAACGGATGACTGTGCAGAAACATACCGCGCCTGCGCTGAACGCAGTTCCGGGCGAAATTCTCTTGCTGTCGCTTTCGCCGAGTCCATAGTGATGGAAAAAACCGGGGTTTCAAGAGAGTCGTAAACGGTATAAGGCGTCGTCGAATACATTCCGATCGAATTTTCAAGCTGGAGCTTTGCGATGCGCGTCTGATTCCTGCCGGTGATAAGAGCGACGTTGGCATTCGCAAGATTGACTTCTCCTGTTGTCACGTCATATCGCGGCCGCGTGCCGACCGAATAGAATGCCTCTGATTGTTTCAGATGCTCTTTTGCTTGTGCGACGGATTCTTCGTCAACATCGACCAGCCGTATCGCTTGGACATAGTTAATGTATGCGAGTTGAACGTTTGCAACAATGCTGTCCCTCGTCGTCTGATAATCGGTAAATGAAGCATTCATCAGCGCTTCGCTTGCGGCAACCCTTCCTCCCGTTTTGCCGAAATCGTACAACGTCTGCTGAAGCGACAATGCCGTAATGTAATTATTATACGTCAGGATCGGTACACGGAACGAGGGGTTGATGGGGGCGGCACCACCGGTTCGTGTGCCGCTGGCGGAAGCGCTGAGCATTGGGAAATAATTCGATTGCGCTAGGGTGACGCCTGCCGATGCAGCCCGCGTTGCCGCTTCTGCGCCGCGGAGTGAAGGATGATGTGTTAATGCGAGCGCCACCGCCTGCTCCTGCGTCAACGCCCCTGGAAATGCACCGCTCAACTGTGCTTGAAGAGGAAGATAAAGGAAGGAAAAGAAAATCGTGTAGTGGATGTAAGAGTGTTTCACTTTGATACCGTCCCCTCTTCCGACGACTTCAGTTCGCGTTTGAAACGTTCCTCAAACACGGTATAAAGTGTGGGAACAAAAAACAACGTTAACGTAGTTGAAACAGTTAGCCCGCCGATGACGGCAATGGCAAGCGGCGCCTGCGTCGATTCACCGCCGATACCGAGCGCCATCGGAATTAACCCGAGCACAGTTGCGAGCGACGTCATTAAGATTGGTTTCAAACGCGTACGTCCTCCCTGGATAACCGCGTCATGAAGAGGCACGCCTCTCATGCGCAGATGGTTTGTATAGTCCACAAGAAGGATTCCATTACTGACTACTATCCCCACCATAACAATCACGCCCTGAAACGATGTTACCGACAGTGTCGTGTTCGTCAGGAAGAGCATCCAGAAAACTCCGACGATCCCCAGCGGCACCGTGAACATAATGATGAACGGATCAATAAGCGATTGGAATTGCGATGCCATCACGACATACACGAGCAAAATTGCCAGCGCGAACGCGAGAGCAAGATCGATAAACGTCTTTTTCTGCTGCTCGACATTCCCCGTCTGCTTCACTTCAAATCCGGGAGGAATAGTGATTTTGGAAACACCGGCATCGATGTCGGCGGCAACGCTGCCGAGGTCGCGGCCGGTGACGTTCGCCGTTATTTCAATCAACCGCTGCTGATATTTTCTGTCGATCTGAACGGGTGACGCTGCTTTTTCAATCACGGCAATGTTGCCGAGCAGAACCTGGTCTCCGTTTGCAGTCGGGATGACAATGCTTTTCAAGTCGTCAATATTCGACCGATAGTCTTCGTTTAAACGGACCAGGATATTATAGATGTTTCCCGAAACCGGGTCTGTGTAGAGCGAAGCAACCGAACCGTTGATGCACGTTGTGATTGTGTTGGAAATTGCCGCGACGTTGATGCCAAGCGCTCCCGCCTTGTCCCGGTCGATCTTGACGCGCAGCTCGGGGAGATTGTCTTCGCGCGACACCTGCACATCCGTCGCCCCCGGAGTTGAGCGAACGATCGCTGCAATCTCTTTTGCGAGTTTTGAACCCGTCTCAAGGTCGTATCCCCGGATCTCAACGTCGATCGGAGCGGACGATCCAAAGTTCAACAAGAACCGAAGAAATCCACTCGGAGTGATGAACACCGTCATGCCCGGAATAGAGTTAATCTTCGGGCGAATCGCTTTGATAATTTCGAACAAAGAACGCTTTCGCTTGTCCGGAGAAACAAGAGCGATCTGAATGTTCGCGGCATGGCTGCCGGAGTTTCTGCCGATAAAATTCCCGCTTCGCGCCAAAGGAACGCCGACGTCGGCAATCATCGCCTGTATTTCCGGAATATTATCCTGAAGGATCTTTTCCATTTGCCTCACGATGGCGCTTGTCTGTTCCACACGGGTTCCTACGGGGAGTTTGATCGTCAGCGAGAATTGCCCCTCATCCTGATCCGGGAAAAACTCCGTCCCGATAAATTTAATTAATCCAAGAGAGAGAACAGAGATAACGATGATGCCGATAATAATGGGTTTCCGGTGGCCGAGTGCCCAGCGCAGCCTCTTCTCGTACCAATCATCGAGAAGATCGATCATAGAGTGCGCTTTTACGCGCACGCGGTCGGAAAACTTCTTCGACGAGGGATCCAAAAGCTTTTCGGGGGGAAGATAGTTCAGGCACATGAGCGGCGTAACGGTTCGCGAGACGAAAAACGATCCAAACAATGCAACCGCAATCGTAATTGTCAACGGTATGAACATCAACTTAGCAACACCGCTTAAGAACACAATCGGAAGAAAAACAATCACCGTGGTCAGCGTAGAAACAAAGATCGGCGAGGCAACCTCGCTTGCTGCGGCGAGCGTTGCCTGGATTTTTGACTGCCCCTCTTTCCGTTCATTATAGTGGCGCGAAATAGCCTCTAACTCCACGATGGAATCGTCAACCAGCCTTCCGACCGCAAGGGCCAGGCCTCCGAACGTCATGATGTTGAGCGTAATGTTTCCGAAGCGGAACATGATGAACGTGATTAATATTGAAAGCGGAATCGCTACGATAATGATGAGCGTCCCGCGAATATTTCGAAGGAAGATCATGATGACCAGCATGGCGAGAAGAGCGCCGAGCATCGCTTCTTGTTCTAGGCCGGAAATTGTCTGACGGATGTACAGAGATTGGTCGAACGAAACGGAAGTTTGAACATTGTTCGGAATGCCGACAAGTTTCGGAAGAACTTTAAGCACATTGTCCACGACGCTGACGGTGTTGGCATTCGCAAGCTTTTGCACGCGCAAAGTCACCCCAGGTTTTCCATTGACACGGATGATTTCGGTCTCTTCCTGGTAGCTGTCCTCCACCGAACCGATATCTCTTACGCGAATCGCGACGCCGCCCACATTCTTCACAACAATATCTTCCATCGGCTTGACGACATTAAACTGGCTTTCGGTCTTCAACGAATAATCGAATTGTCCAGATTTTAAATCGCCGGAGGGTAGAATAAGATTGGCGTTGGCAACGGCACTAAGAACGTTTTGAACCGGAAGCTGCAACGCCTGCATTCGGTTGCGGTCGAGCGTAACATGAATCTCACGAATGCGCCCGCCGAGCACTTGAGCCGAGGCGACGCCGCTGACGTGTTCAATTTGCGGTTCGATGACGTTGTACGCCAGGTCGTACAAATCGCGTTCATCAATATCGCCGAAAACGACAAGGTTACACACGGGAAGATTTGTGATATCGAACCGCAGTGCAATTGGTTGGGAGACTCCCGTCGGCAGCAGGGTGAGGATGCGGTTCACCCGCTGGATAACATCGACAAGTCCCACGTCGGTATTCGCATCCCAGGTAAAATTGATACGGACCTGCGAGATCCCTTCTCGCGTCGAGGACTGGACATAGTCGACATCGTTGACAGAGCTGACACCCCGCTCGATAATCGCAGTCACCGCCTGTTCCATGTCGAGCGGTCCAGCACCCGAGTAGTAGGTAACCGTTGTTACAACCGGGATGGTGATATTTGGCAACAGGTCGATGGGGAGTTGCTGGACGGAAACCAGTCCCAGCACCATAATCGTTAAAGCAAAAAGGAATGTTGAGATGGGATATCGGAGAGCGAGCCGGGTTAGCCACATAGGCCGAATTTCTTTCTATAGTAATAGTGCACGCCGCACACGATCGTCAGCAGGCATCTTTCGACCAACAACACCGAAACCGATTGAGAAAATCGAAACAATTTCTACCGTTGAAGTACAACTGCGCCGCCATCGCGCACAAGCTGTTCTCCAACAACGATTACGTTTTCATCACCGTTCAAGCCTGCAAGGATTTCGGTACGTGAATTTTGTTCTATGCCAAGCCGAACGGGAGTCCTTTTGGCGGTATTGTTTTGCATTGTGTAGAGAAACATTCCGTTGTTGTCGTGGAGAATTACTTCCGTTGGTACGGTGAGTGCATTTTGATGCTCAGAGATTGTAAGAGTTACCGTGGCGTACATTCCTGGCTTCAAATTATGATCCTTGTTCGGGACCCCGACCTCGATAGCCATTGTTCGTGTCGAGAGGTCGATCGCTTCGCTCAGGCGAGTGATAACGCCTTCGTATTCTTTTCCCGGAAAGGCATCGACAACTATCTTTGCCATTTTCCCTTTTACAATTTGCGGAACATCCTTTTCCAGCACGTTGACGATGATCTTTACACTGTCGAGATCCATCAATGTATAGAGCGTTGCATTACTCGTTGCCACAAGGGCGCCTTCGTCGAGAAACCGCTTTGTGATGATGCCGGAAAACGGCGCAGTAATTCTGGCATAGCTCAAACGTGTCTTTGCAGTTTCATAATTCGCCAGCGACACCTTCATTTGTGCCTCGGCGTTGTCGAGGTCTTGTTTTGCAACGAGCCTTTGCTCAAACAACTTTTTATTCCGGGTATAGTTAATGCGGGCGTTGTAGTACGTCGCTTCCGTTTGCTCCACTTGCTGGTACAGTTCAGTTGAATCGATGACGGCAAGAAGCTGATCACGCCGTACACCGCTTCCCATATCGGCGTATATTCGTTCCAGGTTCCCCGTGACCTTCGAGAAAATATCCGCTTGCTGGATAGCGGTAACATCGCCGTTGAAATCGAGCCGGTAAACAACGGTTTGTCGGAGCGGCAAATCCACTTTCACAAGCGGAGCATTTTGACGCCGGGTGTCAACCGCGGCATTGCCCATGAGGATTTTAAGCGTTACAACGCCGCCGAGTGCAACAACAATGATCGCGATGACGATATAGGTTCTATACTTCTTCATTAAAAGTGCTTTCTGTTCTAAATTTTTTAGACTTAGTTGGACGTTGTCGTTGTGAACTGCGGTTTCAGGAGAGTTCTAAGAAGACACCTGCAATCGAGCGGTATGGAATATCAAACACAGCGAAGGGATGGTCCACCCAAGTTTCGCATTGAAAATAGTGAAATAGTGTGTTTGAAGCAACTCCCGCGCCCACTTTGCGCACCATCGGTAGTGCCTTAATTTGAACAATAAATTGTCATGCCCACGAAAGTGGGCATCCATCGTGGAGCAAAAAGAGGAAGAGTTGGATTATCCGGAGGAGTCCTTTGGACCCGCTTTTCCCAAAGGGATGCCTTCGGCACGCGGGAATGACAAACTGAGCCAGCACCGCACCATCTTGAAACTCGTTAGCGAAATTTCTACTTTGTAAAATCACAGGTATTTTAGAAACGGTGTTTTAGTTTGATGCGCATAGCGGTATTGTTGCCAACGATCTTTCTTAGCATAGGATTTTATTCGTGCAGCAGGCCAAACACGATGGGAAAGGCCATAGAGCCGAAATTATCTTCGATACAAAAGGAGGTTTTTGACGAAAACTGCAATGCTCCATCCTGCCATGGAAGCGGACGAAAAGGCGACCTCAGCCTTGTTGCAGGAAACTCGTATACGCAATTGGTCGACATTCAAAGTACGGCCGACAAAAAAAATTATCCTCCCCTTATTCGTGTGAAACCTGGATACCCGGATTCCAGCTTCCTCTTCGTTAAGATTATCGCGCCGGATACCAATCAGGGCGAACTTATGCCTAAGGCCAACGATAAGCTTACACAGAACAGCATTGACGCGATACGTCAGTGGATTCTCAACGGCGCCCCGAACAATTGACAAGATTGGGAGAAATGTCAGACATCTACCGCTGGTTTGAAAGTCCTTCTACCAGTACCGGGAAGTGTCTCAATTTCGATGACAGGCTTTTGATCGATCTACTTCTTCTTTCTCTGTTGCCAGAGAAAGAAGCAAAGAGAGCCTCTCGGAATCGGAACCCTAGCGATGCTTCCCCCCGCACAAGTCGGAGAAAACGGCTCATCGATGGGCCAGCAAATATGAGCCGTTTTCTCATCGCACGCATTGCTCGCCTTCGCACAACGCCGCCGATTCCGAGAATTTTTCCCGGCCAGCGTTTATGATAGATCGAAATCGTTGGGTGCGCGGGAGGGTAGGATTCAATCGAAGGGTTTTCCCGAAGGGATCCCTTTGGGACAATTTCGGCGTTAGTGCACAAGCTTGGATTGTGCAACATTTATTTGTCGCCGAAATTGATGGCATGTGTGGATGAGATTGAATCCGCGCGTTACGATTTCGACAGATTTCTCCCGCTAAAAAATAGAATAGGCGGGATGCCGTACAGCGGCATTTGGTTACTTTCTTTTGCCGAAGGCATTCCTTTGGAACTCGGAAAGAAAGTAACAATGTCAAGCTAATCGCATTATTTCTCAAAATGAGTCACTACCCACTACCGGCGTCGTTGGATTCCGATTCATTTTTTCGTATATTGAACCAGAAATTTAACGCTTCGAAACCTTTCAGGGGCGACTGCTACGTCGCCCCTATGGTTTTTAACTGCCGGTATCGAGCCCATGATTCGAAGAGAAGACATTCGCAATATCGCTATTATTGCCCACGTTGACCACGGGAAGACGACGCTCGTCGACCAACTGCTGCGGCAGACGGGTACATTCCGCGACAATCAAGTGATGGTTACGCGTGTAATGGATTCGAACGACCTCGAAAAGGAACGCGGCATCACAATTCTCGCCAAGAACACATCGGTGTTCTACCAGCCGAAAAATTCAAAAACAAAAATTAAGATCAACATCGTCGACACACCGGGACATTCGGACTTCAGCGGCGAAGTTGAACGGACGTTGAAAATGGTGGACGGTGTTCTTTTGCTTGTCGATGCCGCCGAAGGGCCCCTCCCCGGAACCAAGTTTGTTTTGAAAAAATCTCTCGACCTCCATCTCCAGCCGATTGTTGTCATCAACAAAATCGACCGGAAGGATGCACGTCCCCACGAAGTGCTGGACGAGGTTTTCGAACTGTTTCTCTCGCTTGGCGCAACCGACAAGCAGCTCGATTTCCCGACCATCTATTCCATCTCAAAACAAGGGATAGCGAAAACGGAACTCGATCAGGAAAGCAGCAATTTAATACCGCTTTTCGAAGCGATCATCAACAAAGTTCCTGCTCCGGAAGGGAACAGCGAAGAGCCGTTTCAAATGCTCGTGACGACAATCGACTACAACGACTATCTCGGCAGGCTTGGCATCGGAAAAATTTCCCGCGGCACAATCAGTTTCGGCTCGCCGATGAAGATCATCCACCGTGACGGTTCTGCGGAGAACGCTCGCGTGACAAAAATCTATACCTTTGAGGGATTGAAGCGCGTCGAAACGCAGCGAGCAAGCGCCGGCGATATTATAGCGATTGCCGGAATGGAAGATGTCGATATCGGTGAAACGATTGCAGACGCCGCCGATCCCACACCGATGCCGTTCGTTGCTATCGAGGAGCCCACGATCTCCATGAACTTTGTAGTGAACAACTCTCCGTTCGCCGGACAGGAGGGCAAGTACGTGACGACGCGGAACCTGGGAGAACGGCTCGCCCGTGAGCTTCGTTCGAACGTCAGCTTGCGTGTTGAGTTAACAGACTCGCCCGATGTATTCCGCGTGAGCGGCCGGGGCGAACTTCACCTTTCAGTGCTGATTGAAAATATGCGGCGGGAAGGGTTTGAATTGCAGGTCTCCCGTCCCGAAGTAATCTATAAAAATATTGCCGATGTACTGTGCGAGCCGATGGAACATGTCATCATCGACGTTCCCGATGAATTCGTCGGCACAGTGATCGAAAACTTGGGACGACGCAAAGGTGAAATGAAAAACATGATCTCGTCGAACGGGAACACGCGGCTGGAATTCTTTGTCCCATCCCGCGGCCTGATCGGTTTCCGCAATGAGTTCATGACGCAAACGAAAGGAACGGGGATTCTTCACCATAACTTTCACGGTTACGAACCGTTCAAAGGAGAACTCGAACATAGAACAAAAGGTGCGCTCATTGCGATGGAAGCCGGAGAAGCAGTTGCATATGGTATGTGGAAATTGCAGGAACGCTCAACCTTTTTTGTCGAGCCCGGCGCGCGCGTCTATCCGGGGATGATCGTTGGCGAGAATTCGCGCGAGCACGACATGACGGTAAACGTCTGCAAATCCAAGCAGCTTAGCAATATGCGTGCATCCGGCTCGGATGAAGCCGTGCGCCTGGAGCCGCCCAATCTTTTGACGCTCGAGCAGGCAATTGAATGGATCGGTGACGACGAATACGTCGAAGTGACGCCGAAATCTATTCGGCTCCGGAAAAAAATTCTCGGAGCCAACGAGCGGAATCGCGCGTCCAAGAAAAAGGTAGAAACCGCAGAGTAAACAAGGGCGCGTTTCCGCTCCCGTATGCTCAGCAAGGCGATTATCGTGTAAGATGTTCGCGCTGTTTGCGGTTCGTCCGCCATTCAGCTATATTCCCGCAACAGAATACTCTTCCCTTCCGTAAAGATACGGGTGAATCTAAAAACGGACAAGACCATGCCACAGAAAAAATCCCCAATGAGTCTTTGGAAATCGATGGATCGGAAAGACGTCCGCCGTCTTGCGATTGCAGTTTTTTTCCTTTTCGGCACACTCGGACCGCTTACCATGTTGATGGATAATTCCATTTTGCCCGGTTCATGGTTCAGGCTGTTCTACCTTACAGTGTTAGCCGGAACGTTCTCTGCCTGTATAATTCTTTTTATAAAAAAGCCAATTCAGCTTATCGTGCTGCTCCTTCTGATCC
This sequence comes from Bacteroidota bacterium, assembly GCA_049578505.1. Taxonomy (GTDB): domain Bacteria; phylum Bacteroidota; class Ignavibacteria; order UBA10030; family UBA8401; genus JAGVPT01. Next base: position 29,601 of record JBAUMC010000024.1, read on the forward strand.
AGGGTGCAATGTTTTCCGTGGACCGCGTTGAAGAATTTTTGTTCGGACGGGTTGAACAAAAAATGATATTGACTGCCGACCACCTTTTTACATTGACCCAGGGAGAGCTTGACCGCATTGATGTTCGGCGTCCTGTGTTCGGATTAATTGCTATCGTATTCTTGGCGACCGGTTACGCGCTTTTTATTACGGTCGTCAACGTAGAAAACAGAAAGCGTGCACGGCTGGAAACCGAAATTGCCATTGCCCGGACAATCCAAAAATCCCTTCAGCCATCAGAGGCATTCAAGACCGATTGGTGCGAAGCGGCAGGAGCTACCGTTCCCGCGACCGAAGTCAGCGGCGATTATTTTGATATGGTAAAAATTTCTGACGATGAAACAGCTTTCGCCATCGCTGATGTTTCAGGACACGGTGTGGGTGCAGGCATACTTTCCGCTATGACGAAAAGCGCTTTCCATGCCGAACTCCATCACACTACGACACCGGCCGACTTATTGTTCAATTTGAACAACTCCGTATACCAGGTAACGGATAAAAAAATGTTCGTCTCGTTCGCGTATCTTCTTCTTGATAGACGAACAATGACGGCGCACGTTGCAACTGCAGGACACCCTCCGATTTTTCTTGTTCGAAAATCAGACGGCGCAATCGTCGAAATTCGGACGCCGAACCTTGCCCTGGCCGTCCAACCTTCGACAAAGTACACCGAGCAGTCGGTTCAGTTTAACCGGGGAGATGTTCTAATTCTTTATACCGACGGGATCATCGAAGCAACGAATGACAAAGCGGAACAATTTGGTACCGACCGGTTAAAAGAATTGATCAGCGACACCGAACGGGCGTCGTTGGAAGCGCTGAGCAATTCTATCATTGCGTCTGTCAGGACATTCACCGTGAACAAGGAATTCGCAGACGACGCTACAATCGTCGCAGTCCGCGTCTTAGGATAGCCGTTTCGCCCGACCTCGGGGCCACCCGTCCGGATAATCATCGGCAAAAGGTAAACTGCTGTGTTACTATAAAGAGGCGAGACAAAATTCTGTCCCGCCTTTTTTATCGGTAGCGACTCATTTTGAGGTAGAAAAACGAGCATCTGAGATCTAATGGAGCCAGTGGATGTTGCTTTCTTTCCGAGTTCCCGAAGTAATGCCTTCGGCAAAAGAAAGTAGCCAAAGAAATCTCTCGTCCGAAGGACCCCTTTGGGGAAATCGTAACACACGGATTCAATCGCAACCGCACATGCCACAATTTCGGCGCAAGCAAGTCTTGAATATTTTGGTATGTATGGTCAAGTGCCGAAATTGTCCCAAAGGGATCCCTTCGGGAAAACCCCTCGATTGAATCCTTCCCGCCTGCGCACTTGACGATTTCGATTAATGATGCAAAAGCTGAATGTGCTGTATCCTCGGAATCGGTGGCAGTGCGGGCGGGGGCGATGCCCGCCTTGAGAAAACGGCTGGCATGTAACGGTGGCAAGCGGGAGCCGTTTTCTCCCGCCTGGGTGTGGGAAAGCATCGCGAGCATTCCGATTCCGAGAAGCTCTCTTTGCTTCTTTCTCTGGCTCCAGAGAAAGAAGGGTAACTTTGAGACGATCATGCAAAGTGAGTCACCACTTTTTTATCTCCCACCTTGAATGTTAAAACAAGAAAGCTGATATTCTCTGTCGATACGGAATCAATTGATGACATGCATACATCATCAGCCCCTGCATATCGAACTAGGAGGAAGGAATGAAGCGCGCAGTTCTTGTTTTTCTGTTTATTGTTTGTGCCGGGGCATTGTTTTCTCAAACCCAGCGTGACTGGGAAGAGAGGCTCCGTGCAATTCCGAAACCTGGCAATCTGCGGGAGTACATGAAAAAGCTCTCCGCTCGCCCGCACCACCTCGGATCGCCGTACGACAAAGAAAACGCAGAATGGATTCTTTCGAAGTTCAAAGAATGGGGACTCGATGCACACATTGAAACATTTGACGTATTGTTTCCGACTCCAAAAGAACGCGCAGTCGAACTCGTCGCCCCGACCAAATTTGTCGCAAAGCTGCAAGAACCGGTAATTACTCAGGACCCGACATCAAATCAACAGGATGAACAACTTCCGACGTATAATGCTTATTCAATCGACGGCGACGTTACCGCACCGCTTGTCTATGTAAACTACGGCGTCCCGGATGATTACGAGAAACTCGACCGGATGGGAATTTCCGTAAAGGGGTGCATCGTGATTTCGCGCTACGGCGGAGCGTGGCGAGGCATCAAACCGAAGGTTGCAGCAGAACATGGTGCAATCGGCTGCATTATTTATTCCGACCCGTCCGGCGACGGCTATGCCCAGGGAGATGTTTTTCCGAAAGGTTCTTATCGTTCGGCGGATGGAGTCCAACGGGGAAGCGTAATGGACATGCCGGTGTATCCGGGGGACCCGCTTACTCCCGGAGTAGGCGCAACGCCCGGGGCAAAACGCCTCGCGCTGAAAGATGTTCAGGTGTTTACAAAAATTCCCGTTCTACCGATTTCCTACGCAGATGCTCAGCCGCTTCTCGCTGCATTGAGCGGACCGGTGGCGCCTGCCGAATGGCGCGGCGCACTTCCGATCACATACCATGTCGGTCCCGGCGATGCAGTGGTCCATCTTAAAGCGGAATTCAATTGGGATCAAAAAAAGATTTATGATGTCATTGCAAAAATTCCCGGCTCTGATTTTCCCGACGAGTGGGTGATTCGGGGAAATCATCACGATGCATGGGTGAACGGAGCCGAGGACCCTATCTCAGGACAAGTTTCTTTGCTGGAAGAAGCACGCTCGTTTGGAGAGCTTGTTAAGCAGGGCTGGAAACCGAAGAGGACGATTCTTTATTGTGCTTGGGATGGGGAGGAAGAAGGTCTGATCGGTTCGACTGAGTGGGTAGAAACACATGCCGACGAGCTTCAACAAAAAGGAGCCGTATACCTAAACTCTGATTCAAACGGACGAGGTTACCTTTATGCGGAAGGGTCGCACTCGCTGGAGAAATTCATCAATGCCGTGATGCGCGACATCAACGACCCTGAAAAAAACATTTCCGTCTGGAAACGTTCCTACCTGGCACAAATCGCCCATGCCCGCACGGCGGATGACCGCAGGGAAATCAGGCAACGCGCGGATTTGAAAATAGGCGCCCTCGGCTCGGGTTCCGATTACAGTGCATTTCTTGACCACGCCGGCATTGCCTCGCTCAATCTCGGTTTTGGAGGTGAGGACGGAGGGGGGTCTTACCATTCGGTCTACGACGATTTTTATTACTATACCCATTTTTCCGATACAGGCTTTGTGTACGGTCGCGCGCTCGCACAGACCGCTGGCACCGCTGTCATCCGCCTGGCGGATGCAGACCTTCTCCCGTTCGGTTTTACAAATTTCTCCGAGACGATGAGAAGGTATTTGGATGAGCTGCAAAAACTTGCCAAAGGTAAACAGGACGACATTCGTGAACGCAATAAGGAAATTGAAGAAGGGGTTTTTACGGCGACAGCCGATCCTGAGTTAAAATCGGTGCCTCCCTTAACAGAGGAACTTCCGCCCTATTTAAATTTTTCCCCGTTGCAGAATGCGGTCGATTCATTGACCCGATGTGCCGAGAAGTACGACAACGCGGCGATGAATATCAAACGAGCGAAACCGACATCCTTCGAGACCGTGAATGAAAAACTTATCCAAACCGAACGGAAGCTTACAACGGCAAATGGATTGCCCGGGAGGCCGTGGTATAGGCATCAGATTTATGCGCCCGGATTTTATACGGGATACGGCGTTAAAACAATCCCCGCCGTCCGCGAAGCCATTGAACAGAAACAGTGGAAAAGCGCAGACGAGCAGATCGTTAAAGTCGCTGAAGTGATTGAGAGCGAAGCGGCCTTGATCGATTCCGCGGCGGCGGAATTAGAAAAAATATCCGAATGAAAAATTTTCCCAACAATAGTTGTGCGATCGCACATAAAAGAGTATTGCTAATAACTCTTTTTGCGGCTGCCGTTTCCGCTGCCGCGTTTTCCCAACAACTGACCGCGATTAAATGCGGAAGGCTCATCGACGGCCGGTCCGACAAGCCGATTGAAAACGCAGTGATTCTTGTCGAAGGAAATACAATCAAAAATGTCGGCAGAGGTATTCCTATCCCCGGAAATGCGACCGTCATAGACCTTTCGCATGAAACCGTACTTCCCGGACTTATCGATGCGCACACCCATGTGTTGCTGCAAGGAGACATCACGGAAGAAGATTACGCGGACCAGATTTTGAAGGAGTCGATTCCGTACCGGACTCTTCGAGCAACGGTATCGTGTAAGACGGCGCTCATGCACGGGTTTACAACGATCCGCGACCTCGAAAGCGAAGGAGCAATGTACGCCGACGTTGACTTGAAGAAAGCCATCGCCAAGGGCATCATTGACGGTCCCCGAATGTATGTCGCAACGCGGTCGATCAATACGACCGGCCATTATCCGCTGCGCAACAGCGCGTATGCATGGGAGATCACGGTGCCGAAAGGTGTGCAGGAGGTCACTGGTGCCGACGAAGCGCGGCGCGCCGTGCGCGAACAAATTTCTTACGGAGCGGATTGGATAAAGATTTACGCAGACCGTGGCTACTATCGTCTGCCCGACGGAAGCTTTCGCGGCCTTCCGAATTTTTCTCAGGATGAGATCAACGCCATCGGCGACGAGGTGCGATTGGAGCATAAAAAATTTGCCGCCCATGCAGTGACGCGTGACGGCATCATCTATTCTATCAATGCCGGGGCGAGTTCGATCGAGCACGGGTTTGGTATGGACGATGAGTGCATCGAACTGATGGCGGCGAAGGGTGTCTATTGGTGTCCGACAATCTATGTGAATGTGTGGGTTGCGGAAGGAAGGGCCGCCGCGGGAAATCCGATCAACAAGGCATTTAACGATGTGCTGCCGGTTATATTCGCGAAGGCGATGAAGGCCGGGGTGAAGATTGTGTTCGGCACGGACGTAGGAGGGTTCGCGTGGTCGGAGAATGAAGCGAAAGAATTTTCTTATATGGTAAAATTCGGAATGACGCCGATGCAGGCAATTAAATCAGCAACGGTTACGGCTGCCAGCCTCCTCGACATGTCCGGCAAGCTTGGCGAAATTTCCCCCGGCGCGTTTGCCGATATCGTTGCAGTGAACGCCGACCCGCTCAAAGAAATTTCTTCCCTTGAAAAAATTTCGTTTGTCATGAAAGACGGAAAGGTGTACAAAAATAGCCCGCAATGATCCGCAAAAAAAAGGTCGTCGTTGTCCTCCCTGCATACAACGCGGAAAAAACGCTGGAAACCACGTACAATGAAATTCCATCCGACATTGTAGATGAAATCATACTTGTGGACGACGCCAGCACAGACCGGACCGTCGCTGTAGCGAAAAAGCTGAATGTCCGCACGATCGTCCATTCGAAAAACCTTGGCTACGGCGGCAATCAAAAGACCTGTTACAAAGCAGCTCTAGAGCAGGGGGCCGACATCGTCGTGATGCTGCACCCCGACTATCAGTACACTCCGAAATTGATCTCAGCAATGGCGTATCTTCTGGAATCGGGTGAGTTCGACGTGGTCCTCGGCTCCCGGATCCTTGGAGGCAAAGCGCTGAGCGGGGGAATGCCATTGTACAAATACGTGAGCAATCGTTTTTTAACCCTTGCTCAAAATGTTCTGATGGGGGCGAAACTGTCGGAATACCATACCGGGTACAGGGCATTTACGCGGAATGTGCTGGACACAATTCGGACAGAATCGAATTCGAACGATTTCGTTTTTGACAATGAGATGCTTTCCCAAATTCTCTATGCCGGTTTTCGGGTTGGAGAGATAACGTGTCCCGCAAAGTACTTTTCCGAAGCCTCTTCTATTAATTTCACGCGCAGTATAAAATACGGATTCGGCTGCCTGCGTACGGCCCTCCAATTCCGTCTTCAAAAAATGGGGATCGTCCACAGTGCCATCTTCGAAAAAAAACAACTGGATCACGGAACATGACAGCAGCAGATCAATTGCCTGAAATGCGGAGACAAGGCGTTACGTTCGATTCGATGGTCTCGGATCCGAGGTGGCAGACCGTGTTGGTCATTTTTTTTGCAGTCACCGTCATGTTCTCCAAAATCGGCACCGAAGGGCTCGCGAATTATGACGACTGCTTCTATGCGGAAAAAGCAAAGGAGGTGCTGCAAACCGGCAGCTGGATGACTCTCCACTATAACGGGAACCCTGCATTTGAAAATCCGCCGATGTATATCTGGTTGGTTGCCGTTGCGTACAAGATATTCGGAATCAACGAATACGCTGCGATATTCCCATCGGCGTTGATGGGAGTGATGACCGTCCTCCTCATTTATTTCGCCGCCCGCCGTTCCTACGGGCAATGGACAGGTTTTTTTGCCGCCATCATTCTCTCCACCACATTCATTTTCACCCGTTATGCCCGGCGGGCAATGTTCGATGTCACTCTATCTTTTTTTGTAACGGCAGCGTTGATTTCTCTCTGGCTTGCTTTGCATAAAGACGCCCGTTACTTTTTCTTATGGGGATGTTGCACAGCCGTTGCCGTCCTTATCAAAAGCGTTCTTGGACTTTTCCCGGCAGTAATTTCTGTTACATTTCTTCTTGCAACGGGCCATTGGAAAAAACTCTTCAGCCTTACGTTCCTCGGCGGTTGCGCGATCATCGTTCTTCTTGGGTTTTCGTGGTACTTCCACGAGCTGATGATGTTTGGAAAAAGTTTTTACAGCCTGCACTTTGGATGGCTCATCATCGAACGGGGATTTCAAAATGCGCCGGAACCATGGTACGCCCACTTGTCATACCTGAAGGATTTATTGGTGTACTACTGGCCCTGGCTGCCGCTGTTTATCTATGGTTTTATTCGGGCGGTTCGCGGCGCGGTCAGGCGCGATGAACGGTCAATTCTCCTCGCGCTTTGGGTCCTCATCATTGTTGGGACGATGAGCGCGATGTCAAATCGAGTACTCTGGTACATCATGCCGATTTTTCCTGCGGCTGCAATAATGTGTGGAGAAAGCTTGACGGACCTCCTTTCAAATTCTGCTCGCCTCCGATTTGCAAAAGTGTGTTGGTTGCTGGCGATCGTTGTCGCGATTCTCATCAACGCGACCCCGTTGCAACTCGGCATGCACCGCGAGGTCGAGGTTAGGACAATTGCTCCGTACGTGAAGTACTATGGCAACGAAGGCGCAACGGTCATCGGTTATCGCCAGCCATTTTATGGATTGAACAACGCCCTCCTTTTCTATTCAGACCATGCCGCAAACCCGATCGTGTCGACATGGAACGAAGTCGACGAAGCGTTTAAAAGCGAGAAAACGGTTTTGTGCGTGGTTAATTGTACAGACCTTAACGACTTGGCCGGACATATCGGCAATCTTTCAATTATCAAGCAATGCGCAGCTCTTGCATTGGTGGCAAACCGTCAGCTAAACACCAGCAAGGTTCCGACACTATGATACCGTCACCGATATTCAAACACGAGTGAACGTAGCGGGAAATTATTACAGGATACATCCCATGACACATCCAAAGAAGAAAACTTTCGTTGCCGTTGCCGGAAACATTGGCTCCGGTAAATCGTCTCTCACGACCATGCTTGGAAAACATTTCAACTGGAAGCCGTACTTCGAATCAGTAGAAGACAACCCGTATCTCGCTGACTTTTACGGCGACATGAAACGGTGGTCGTTCCACCTGCAAATATATTTTCTCTCGCACCGTTTTGCCAACCACAAGCAGATCGTCGAATCGCCGGAGTCCGTTATTCAAGACCGCTCCATTTATGAAGACGCCGAAATTTTTGCACGAAACCTTCACGAAATCGGCAATATGGACAAGCGCGATTACGAAAACTACGTCGCATTGTACCACGTGATGATAGAATATTTGCGTCCGCCGGATCTGATGATCTACCTCCGGGCCTCCGTCGATACTCTGAAAAAGCAGATCTCGAAAAGAGGAAGGTCGTACGAACAAAGCATCAAGCCGGAGTATTTGGAACAACTGAACCGGCATTACGAATCGTGGATTACGGGCTACAAGCTCGGGCCCCTGCTTGTCGTCGAAAGCGACAATCTCGACTTTGTCCATAATGAAAGGGACTTTCATTACGTGGAAAATCTGGTGCGGGAGAGGCTAATGAAATGACCGAGAAATGTATCACCAGCGGCGTGGATGGTAAATTTAAGTGGAACCTATCAGCAACTATATAACACAGATCCAACAGGCGCTATCGGATGAAGTGAAGGGCCGGAGCATTTTTCCGAAAAAGTCGAGCCTGACCAACGGCATCAGGACTGCGGTTTCGGATGAAAGCGCAGTCTACCGCTTTGAAATTCCTGAAAATTTTCTCCTCGATCTGTCGCTCACTATTCAATGCACTCTTGGCACGAAACTTCAGTTTTCGTTTCCCGCCGTCATCGTCGAGGTGTATCATCAATTTGTGTTCTTGCTTGTTCCTTTTGATATGGGGGAAATAATCTCAGAGCTGGTGTGCGAATGGAATCCCTCTGAGGCCGTTGAGCGTCTTTCCGAATGTTGCGGGAGGATACGGCAAAAAGAGATTGTAACGCGGCTTGTTACCCGCGACTTTTCCGACAATGCCCGTCCGGCATTCAAAGAACCTATCTTCCCCTCGACCTTTACGGAGTCTCAACGTGCCGCGGTCAGAAAATCGATGACGCGGAAAATTTCGATCATTGTCGGCGAAAGAAAAAGGGGAAAAACAGGAGTCGCATCCTCATTGCTGCTGAACGTTTTGAGAGAGGGAAAACGGGTCTTGTATCTGACCCCTTCGTCGGGTGGCTTGCACGATTGCATGGAGGAACTCGTATCGCTGAATCCGGTTGTTGCGGCAGAGTCTGTAGCGGTGATCGATTCCGGAATTTGCTTGCTCTCTCCTTTGCCAATGCCGCTATATGGGATGGAGGGAAGCGGCGGCGGCGTGCATCGCGAAGGTTTAAAAAAGCTTGCAAAAATCATTGCCGCCGAACATGAGTATGAACGTGTTGACGCGCTGTCGAAGAAGCGGGAAGAAAAACATCGACAGATAGAAGAGACATCTGCAGAAGTGGAAGAAATTAAGACCGAGCTGCAAAGACTGCAGAATGCATCGATGCTCGAACGGATGAAACAGGGGATTAACAAAACGAACGTTGAATCCACTCATGTTCAGCTTCAAGACAAACTTGCTCTTGTCGAGCGCCTTAAACAACACGCCTCAGCCCTGCTAAAAGAGGAGTACAAAAGGGAAACGCAGCTCCCCGTTTCGTTGAAAGAAAAAAAAGAACTCGATAAACTCGTCTCCACGCAGGTATTGCTTGAACCGTCTTTTCCTTCTACTATTACGGCGGTGCGTTGTATCGCGATGACGGTCCATCAGGCGCTGAAAGTCGAACCGACGAAACTCGGGGAATTTGATGTTGTCTGCATCGACGATGCACATGCACTGAATCTCGCCGAGTTTTTTTGGTGTGCATCCCAGGCACAAGAGCAGTGCTTTATCCTTGCCGATATCACCGAACAACCGCCGCAGTCGGTTTCTCAGCTCGGGTCCGCCCGGAAGTGGCTGCAAAAAAATTACTTCACTTTTTACCAGCAGGGCGAAAGCGATGAGCACCGTTTTACGACAGGATCGCTTCCCGAAAATACTGCAAGCGAATTGACAAATCCGGATCTCCCGCCGTCGCTGTTCGAATCATGCCTTGCCTCAGCTCTGTACCAGACGCCGGTTCCACCTGGAGCGAAGGGAAAAATATTTTTCATCAATACGGAAGATCAGCGCGCTGTTTCGGCACAATACCTGGGCAAAAAAAAGATTCTCCCGTTCAACGAGGCGAGTGCAAAACGCGTGGTCGAATGTGTAAAGCATGCTCTTGTCAATGGAACCACCGCACAATCGGATATTTTGATTGTTACACCTCCCAGCGGCCAGACGATGTATCTGCGCGAAGTGCTGAAGGCCTATCAAATGAGCGAAATTGAAATTGCATCGCTCGGATCTGTACGATTATGTACAAAACGAACAGTGATTTTTGACACGACAGTTGCCGGACTTGATTTTACACTCCGTTCGCTCGACGATAAGAAATCGGGTGCCGTTCGCGTGGCGGATACGTTCAACACTCTTCTATCGACGGTTCGGGAAGATCTGTACGTGATCGCAGATCTGTCGCATTTCAATACATGGTACAAAGATCGTTTCGTGGTCAGGTTGCTCGGGATTTTCAAGAGCCGGTCAGAAAATGTGGGGAATATCCCTAACGGTGCGCGGCGATTCGATGAATTGTCCCCGGAGGTTCGAAAGGCGGTATTGTTCGCGACAGCGGAAGAAAAACAATCATCGGACTATAAAACAAAGCTTGAACGGGCAAAACTATCGGTGGCGGATGCGGCGAAATCCGGGGCCCAGCAGTCCATTGCCCTGACCGACCGGAAACTGAGGAATGACATACGTTCCGTGATTCTCAGAGTGCTGGCAAAACGCGAGGTGATCAACGTTGTCGCACAATATCTTGAAGGGTTCCCGTTGTACAAAACCACCCTTGAAACGGTGAGGTATTCGTCCATCTTGCCGGAACTGGATTGCGAAAATGAAAATGATTTTAAGAGCGTAATGGATATGTGGAATGTGTTGATCTATGAAACATCGAGCGCACAGAAGATCGATCACCCGTTGGCATCAAAAGCCAAAGTGGACGCAAAAATTTCAAGCGACCTGCAGGACATTTACACGTACTACCACTCCGACCTTGAAGTAGTCGTGGAGGTGGGAAAGCACAAGCTCGCTCAAAGTATCCAAAAAATTTTCAACGACTGTATCGGGAAAAAGCCGGTTACCCCAACCGACTGGATGAACGCCTACTTTGTTTTTTTGGGGCGGATGGAAAAATATCTCGATACGGTAAACGGCCAGGTCAGGATGTAAGCCATCCGATTGCTTTAAGCAATAGGACAGCTGGATAGAAAACCTTACTTTCCAGGCTTAAGAAGCGCGACGTAAATCTTCTTGGAGGCAAGCAGCTTCGCGGCCGTTTGGGCCTGAACATCATCATCAAGAGATGCCCTGATACGCCCCTTGTCTCCGGCGTACCGTTCAATAATTTCCTCTCGAAGTTCTTCGCGCAATTCAACCGCATGACGTGCGAACACGTTTGCCTTTTCCTTCTCGATTTGCATCCCGACATTTTCGAGGGAAGCAATCATCGTGCTACCGTACTTTTCCTTCTTAAAATCATTTTCCAATTCTGAAAGCTTCTCTTCGGCGTCGTCTTTGAATTCGAACTTTTCCTCTTTTGCATAGCCTTCGAATTCTTTCAAGAGAGTATCGTCGACGGTAAAGTCCCCGTCTCCGTTGGGATGTTGAGAAACATAATGAGTCGCAAACATGAAAAACATCGCCTTCTGAATCAACTCTTGTGAAAGAGCGCTGCGGTCGGTTTCAAGAACCGTGGAGTCCGGAGCAATACCTCCTGCATCCAAAAATTTTCTGCCGTGCTCGGTTGCGAATTCATGCCTGAGGCTGTCGGGTGTAACGGGGAAAACCCCGTCGTTATTCCTATGCTTGTAGTCGATCTCCTGGATGCTGCGGCCGCTCGGCGTGTAGTAACGCGCAGTAGTGATCTTCAAAGACGTATTGTAACTGAGCGGTGTGATTGTCTGCACCAGTCCCTTCCCGAAGGAACGCGTTCCGATGATAATACCGCGGTCTAAATCCTGAATTGCCCCGGCGACGATTTCGCTGGCGCTCGCGCTGTTCTTGTTGATGAGGACGGCAAGAGGGATGTCGCCGGCGATCGGCTCCTCGTTTACGGTGTACACTTTTACATCATCGCTTCGACGTCCGCGCGTTGTAACGATTGTGCTTCCTTTGGGATTGAACTTGCTGACGACATCGACGGCTGCTTCGAGCAAGCCGCCGGGGTTGTTGCGGAGGTCGAGGATCACGCCGCGCAAGTCGCCTTTTGCTTTTAACTCTCTGAGCGCTTGCAGCACCTCATCGCCGGCGCGTCGGGAGAAGCGTTCAAGACGGATATATCCGATGCCGTTGCCTATGTAGCCGGAATACGAAACATTGTTCACCTGAATTTCCTCGCGCACGAGGACGAAATCGAGCGGCTTCTTTACTCCCTCGCGCTCAATTTTCATTTTCACCTCGGTTCCGGGCTCTCCGCGAACCATGCTTCTGACCGAATCGGGGTTCGTATTGAAAATTTTCCGTCCGTCGATTTCAATAATTTTATCTCCTGCGCGAATGCCTTGCTTCTGGGCGGAGTAACCGTCCATAGGAGCAATAACAATGATGTACCCATCGCGCTCGCCGATTGAAACTCCGACACCGCCGTATTCGCCGTGCGTGATAAGGTCCATCTCTTCCCCCTCCTTCTCACCGTAAAAAACCGTGTAGGGGTCAAGCGTTTCGAGCATGCCGTCGATCCCCGCGCGCATAAATTTTTCAGGGTCTATTTCGTCAACATAACTGGTGGTTATTTCCTTGTAGACTTGTCCGAAAACATCCATGTTCTTGTTGATTTTTAGATAGATGTTATCGTTGACAAAGAATCCCACTCCAAGTCCGGCGATAATTCCTACAAGAAGCCACAGCCCAAGTTTTTTTCTCATGCAACCACCCTTATGTCGTTTGTTATTTTGATACAATGTAGATTTTTTTCCGGCGTAATTCTACCTCTATAACACAAAATTACACAGTAAAGTTTTGCGCGCGCTTAGATATAGACGAAACAATGGGCAAAAAGTTTATTGTGCTCGAATTTTGATGAAAAGATGTCCGGCCCCTTGTTAGTGCGCCACTGCCGAAGAATTGCATAAGTTCGTGCTGGCCCATTTGTCATTCCCGCGTTCCGAAGGGATCTCTTCGGGAAAAGCGGGTCGAAGACTCCCAACGGATCTATCGACCCGTAGGGTCGTTCCACGAATCTACGATTTTTAGAATCGTAGATAGACGACTCGGCGAGAATCCAACCTTTTATTCTTTACTGCGCAATGGATGCCCACTTTCGTGGGAAGGACAATATTTTCATCAAATTGAGCCACTACGCATAAGTTGAATCTCTGTTGAATGATTCATATTTTCATTCATGGTCGAGTTGTTGCTAACGTCGTTTTCGATTGCCGGCCTCGGCATCGCGTTGTATTTTTCACTCGTGTACTATCGCATCGTTAAAGCAGATGACAAATGGATTCCGTCATTCTGCAGGATGGAAGAGGAGGCATGCATGAGAATTCTGAATACGCCGGAAGCGAAAGTGCTCGGCGTCCCGAATAGTCTTCTGGGTATATTCTATTACGCGGCAATTCTCTTTGTTCCGATTCAGAGATTCGAAGTACTGTTTCTTATCGCCTCGATATTATCGGTCGGATTGGGGATGTATTTAGTGCATGCGCTGGTGTTTCGGTTGAAAACGCACTGCCCCCTTTGTTACATGGCGCATGGAATCAACCTCGTCATTGCCAACCTCTTCATTATTAGAACGGTTCAGCTTTACTCGATTCTGTAACCGACAACAATTTTTCTTTGAGCGATTCTTCCTCGCGGAGAAAATTTCTCAAGAAGACTCTCTTCGGTGCAATTGCCCAAAAGCTGATCTTGTTTTTTTGAACAGCAAAAACATTTTTGAGCATTAGAAAAACATTAGAAGTATTAACGAAGAGCAAAAAATAATCCGCAATAGCTATTTCAAATCGCCTTTAGAAAGCGATAGTGTTCAATAGCTCTATCGTTGTGATTTACCGCAAAAACAGGGCTTTCACCGACCTTCTTTCCTTGAATTTCGTACAAAAAATTGGTATATTTTGAAATCGAAATTCAATTTTTACAGCAGCCTTTCAAGCAAGGAGACCCCATGAAATTTTCCGTTACCAGCAGCGAATTGCAGAAAGCGTTATCAAAAACTATCGGTGTCGTCCCGACCAGATCAACCCTCCCCATCCTTGAAAATCTCCTGTTCGAAATTACCAAAAATGTCCTGAAGATCACCGCGACAGACCTCGAAATCTCAATGACCGTTGCTGTAAACGTATCAGGGATGGAAGATGGTGTCATTGCCATTCCTGCGAAGAGGATTGTCGACACGATTCGCGCATTGCCGGATGTTAAGGTAGTGTTCTCGATCGATACCGAGAATAATAAAATTAAAATGGCAACGGAAAACGGAGAATACTCCCTCACAGGAGAATCGAGCGATGAATTTCCGACAGTGCCGCAATTTAAAGGAGACAATGAAATCGGGATCGACGGAGAGATGCTCCGGTATCTTATCGGCAAGACCTCCTTTGCTGTGAGCTCCGATGAGCTGCGGCCTGCGATGATGGGCGTTCTCTTCCAGCTTAAAGAGACGGAGATCAGGGCGGTCGCAACCGACGGTCATAGGCTGGTTCGTACAGTCAACAGGTCTTTTTCATCTCCAAAATTCAAGAAAGATATTGTCGTACCGTCGAAAGCCCTGGCACTTGTCGCAAAACTTGCCGAGGGTGGAAAGAGCAAAATTCTTGTGAACGAATCGCACATAATGTTTCAGTTCGACGGCACAACACTCATCTCCCGCCTGATCGAGGAAAGCTATCCGAATTACGAAACGGTTATCCCTCTCGACAATGACAAGACGCTCGTTGTCAGCAAAGATCAGATGTTATCGTCTGTACGGCGCGTGTCGCTCTATTCAAGTTCAACGACGCACCAGATCCGCCTGTCTCTCGGGAAAAACGAAATGACGATAGCAGCAGAGGATGTCGATTTCGGAAGCGAAGCACGGGAAACGATTCCGTGCGAGTATTCATCCGGCGAGATGGAAATAGGTTTCAACTCCGGCTACGTGGTCGACGTCTTAGCGCATCTCGAATCCGACGAGGCGGTTTTCAAATTCAGCACGCCCACGCGGGCAGGGATCGTTTCTCCGCGGCCGCAACGGGAAAAGGAAGACGTGCTCATGCTCATCATGCCCGTGAGGTTGAACAATTAACAGGGCCGCACATACCGTATGAAAATAGTGCGCGCACAACTTCGTCAGTTTCGAAACCATGACTGCACGGAGTTCGAGTTCGGGACGACAACGAATGCGTTCCTGGGGGACAATGGACACGGAAAGACCAATGTGCTGGAAGCCCTTTCGTTCCTGTGTCTCACAAAAAGTTTTTACGCTAGCTCTGATACCACCGCACTGCAGCGGGGAAAAGATTTTTTTGAAGTAAGGGGGAAACTGCTGTCCGACGTCGGGATTGAACACGACGTTCGCATTGCCTACGACTCCAGGACGAACCAGAAAAAAATATTTATCGACGGAAAAGAGCCCGAGACATTCTCATCCGTGATCGGACAATTTCCAATCGTCGTTCTATCGCCGGAGAACAACAACATTACATTCGGCACGCCGTCTGATCGGCGTCGGTTTATGGATTTGGTCATTGCGCAATCGAGCAGAGTGTATATGGAAGATATGATGGAATACCGGCGGGCGTTACGGCAGCGCAATAAAATTCTATCGGATGTGAGCAGAGGAGCGGGGAACGTTGCCCTGCTCGAACCGTGGGATGAAACGTTGAGTATTCACGGCTCAAAAGTACTCCTGAAGCGCGCGTTGTTCTTTGAAGAATTCGCTCCGTTCATCATGCGTGCATATGGGGCGGTGGCGCACGAAAGGGAAATTCCTTCCGTCGAGTATATGCCGCAGGTTGCAGCAGCTCCGCATGATTCGCCGGAGACAATCTACGGCCGTTTGCTGGAAAAGCTCGAGGAAAAAAGGAAAGACGAACTGAGGATTGGTTCGACGCTTGTCGGCCCTCACCGGGACGAGGCGGCGTTTTCGTTGAACGGCCTGCAGTTGCGCGCTTACGCTTCACAGGGACAGCATAAGACCTTCTTGATCGCGCTCAAAATCGCCGAGTTTTTCTATCTCAGCGAACGGTGTGCCGAGACACCGGTGATCTTGCTCGACGATGTGTTCACCGAACTTGATGATACCCGTGCGCGGAAGCTTCTCTCCCTTATCGATTCACTCGGACAGTCGTTTATCACCGCAACAAGCGAGCAGGTGTTTCACAATACGATTCGCTGGGACGATTCGAGAAGAAAGTTCGCTATCCTTAACGGTGCTGCAGTGCATCAACATCACGAGGCGGCGGCATGACACACAACTCGCCTGAATCGCTGGGCAACGTTATCGATGCTCTTATGCGGCAGCTCGGATTGCAGACAAAGCTGAAGCAGTACGATGTCGTCGGCCTCTGGCCGTCGATTGTCGGCGAACAGATCGCAAACATGACAAGCGTCGACAAAGTCGAAAGAAACGTCCTCGTGGTCAAAGTAACGGCGGCACCATGGCGCACGGAATTGACGTTCCGAAAAAAAGAAATTTTGGAAAAAGTACACGCTGCAATGAATTCAGATTCGATCAAAGACATCCGGTTTCGTTAAACAACTAAACGGTACACGACGTGGCAGAAGTAACAACAAAATCAAAAGTGAAGAAATCGAACGGCGAATATACCGCGGAAGACATTACCGTCCTTAAGGGGTTGGAAGCAGTTCGCCGTCGCCCGGCGATGTATATCGGCGATGTCAGCGCGCGCGGACTCCATCATCTCGTGTACGAGGTCGTCGACAACTCCATCGACGAAGCGCTCGCCGGATGTTGTAAAAGCATTGAAGTGAAAATCAACAAAGACGGCAGCGTTACGGTGATTGACGACGGACGTGGAATACCAACTGGTATTATCGCGGAAGAAAAGAAATCGGCCCTTGAAGTTGTCATGACAGTCCTCCACGCAGGCGGCAAGTTCGATAAAAACACGTACAAAGTTTCCGGCGGGCTGCATGGCGTCGGAGTTTCGGTGGTGAACGCTCTGAGCGAATGGCTTGAAGTTGAAGTGTACCGTGACGGAAAAACCTCCTTCCAAAAATATAAAAAAGGCGACCCGGTCGATCCTGTGAAAGTGATTGGTAAGACGGATAAGGGAAAAACAGGGACAAAGATAACATTCCTGCCGGACGGGACTATTTTTAAAAACCGGACATTCAAGTTTGAAACGCTTGCGGAACGTCTGCGCGAACTGGCGTTTCTTAACAAAGAAGTAGCGCTTGAGATTACCGATCTTCGCGCGAAGCAGGAGCAAACAGAACGATTCCACTTCGAAGGAGGGATCGTCGAGTTTGTCCAGTACATCGACGCGACGCGCCCCTCGGTGATGAAGAAGCCGGTCTACGCAAAAGGGGCGGACAAAGACGAGAACGGGCGCATGGTTGAAGTCGAAGTATCACTCCAATACAACGATCAGTACGCTGAAAATGTTTTTTCGTACGTCAACAACATCAATACAACTGAAGGTGGAACACATCTTGTCGGATTTCGCACTGCGCTTACCCGCACGCTTAACAACTACGGCTACAAGAACAATCTCGTAAAGGAGGACAAGATCACCCTTACCGGGGATGATTTCCGCGAAGGACTGACCGCTGTCGTCAGTGTGAAGGTCCCGGAACCGCAATTTGAAGGACAGACGAAAACGAAACTGGGCAACAGCGAAGTAAAAAGCATCGTTGAGTCTGTTGTCGGACAAGAACTCGCCAACTGGCTGGATCAGAATCCGGGCGACGCAAAAAGAATTATCGAGAAAAGCATGCGTGCCGCTGAGGCCCGTGAGGCTGCGCGCAAAGCGCGTGACATCACCCGCCGCAAGAACGCGCTCGACGGGGGAGGTCTTCCCGGAAAACTTGCCGATTGCTCCATCAACGACCCCGAACACTGTGAACTCTACCTTGTAGAGGGGGATTCTGCGGGCGGCAGCGCAAAGCAGGGGCGCGACAGGAGGTTTCAGGCGATTCTTCCGCTTAAGGGAAAAATTTTGAACGTCGAGAAAGCCCGCCTTCACAAGATATTGGAGAATGAGGAAATCCGGAATATTTTCACGGCGATCGGTGCCGGCGTCGGCGACGATTTCGACCCGGCGAAAATCCGCTACAATAAAATCATTCTCATGTGCGACGCGGACGTCGACGGTTCGCACATTCGAACGCTTTTGCTGACGCTCTTCTTCCGTTACATGAAACAACTGATCGACCTCGGACACGTCTATATCGCCCAGCCGCCTCTCTATAAAATCAAGAAGGGGAAACAGGAATTTTATGCGTTTGATGAAGAGGAGCGCGATGAAATCCTCAAGAGACTGAAGAGCGAAAAAGCGGACAAGAAGAAGGAGGAAAAAGAAGAGGAAGCAGAAGAAATAGTTGAAGTCGTTGAAGAGGGAGCCGTCGCGAAAAATGGCTCCGTTATTTCACGCTTCAAAGGATTAGGGGAAATGAACCCCGAACAGCTTTGGTCCACAACCATGAATCCGGAAACGCGGACGGTGTTGCAGGTAAGTATCGAGAACGCTGCCGATGCTGATAGAACGTTCTCTATCTTGATGGGGGATGAGGTCGAGCCGCGGCGCGAATTTATCGAAAAGAATTCGAAATATGTCAGAAATTTAGATGTGTGAGGATAGTACTCCACGACACACAAAATGCCATTAAAGCTGCGACGAAGCCGCAAAGGCATTAAGAAAAGCAAACTGATATTATGATCAGAGGTGTTTGAATAGAGCTTTCATTCAGAACTCTTTTTGTCTTAGGATCCCTCTGACCCAGTTTTTATAATCTAGCAACACGAGCAATAAAATTTTGAGACCCTAATATATGGCCACTTCGAACGAAAAAATAGTTCCCGTCGATATTGAAGATGAAATGCGCGGCTCGTACATCGATTATTCGATGTCGGTCATCGTTGCACGGGCACTCCCCGATGTACGTGATGGGCTGAAGCCAGTTCATCGCCGCGTGCTGTACGGGATGAACGAACTCGGTCTGGCCGCAAACAGGTCGTATAAAAAAAGCGCACGCGTCGTAGGAGAAGTACTCGGCAAGTACCATCCGCACGGGGATTCGGCGGTTTATGACACGATCGTCCGCATGGCGCAGGATTTTTCAATGCGCTACATGCTCGTGGACGGGCAGGGAAATTTCGGGTCGGTCGACGGCGATTCTCCGGCGGCAATGCGGTATACCGAAGTGCGGCTCTCGCGCATCTCGGAAGAAATGCTGCGCGATTTGGAAAAAAACACCGTCGAGTTTACGCCGAACTTCGACGACACGCTGCAAGAGCCGTCCGTCCTTCCTGCACAAATTCCCAACCTTCTCGTCAACGGCTCCAGCGGCATTGCCGTCGGCATGGCGACAAATATTCCGCCGCACAATCTCGGCGAAGTGATCGACGGCTGCGTTGCGTACATCAAAGACCCCGATATTGATAACCAGAAATTGATGAAGATTGTGAAGGCTCCCGATTTCCCAACCGGCGGAATTATCTACGGCTATGAGGGAGTGAAGGAAGCCTACACTACCGGACGCGGGAGAATTATCGTCAGGGCAAAGGCGAACATCGAAACCGGCAAGAATGACCGGCAGAGCATTATTATTTCGGAAATTCCTTATCAGGTCAACAAGGCAAGCTTGATTGAAAAAATTGCGGAGTTGATGCGGGAGAAAAAGCTCGAGGATATTGCGGACATACGGGATGAATCCGACCGCGACGGTATGCGGGTTGTTGTAGACCTGAAACGCGATGCGAACGCCGCCGTTATCCTCAACAATCTATTCAAGCATACGCAGATGCAGACAACGTTCGGCGTGATTATGCTCGCCCTTGTTGACGGTCGTCCGCGTATCTTGACGCTGCGGGAAATGATCCAAAAATATATCGAACACCGCAACGAAGTAGTCGTCCGCCGTACGAAGTTCGACCTCGATGCCGCCGAAGCGCGCGCCCATATTCTCGAAGGCTACATCATTGCGCTCGACAACATCGACGCCATCATCAAGTTGATCAAAGCATCGAAGGACGTCGAGACGGCGAAGACCGGCTTGATGAAACGATTCAAACTGTCGGAGATCCAAGCTAAAGCAATTCTTGATATGCGTTTGCAAAAACTGACAGGCCTTGAGCGGAAAAAGGTTGAAGACGAATACCGTGAGACGATCAAGCTTATTACAAAACTGAAAGCAATTCTTGCCAGCAAACAGCTCCAGCTTCAAATTATCAAAGATGAATTGCTTGCCATCAGAGAGAAATATGCCGATCCCCGCCGCACGGAAATTGTGTACGATTTTGAGGAGTTTCGTATCGAAGATATGATCGCTCAGGAAGAAGTTGTTATTACGATCAGCCACGGAGGGTTCATCAAGCGGTTTCCGGTAAGCGGTTACAGGCGTCAATCGCGCGGGGGAAAAGGAGTGACCGGCGCCGCCTCCCGCGAAGACGATTTCATAGAACACATGTTCATTGCAAGCACGCACAATTACATTCTTTTCTTCACCGACCAGGGGCAGTGTTATTGGCTGAAGGTATTTGAAATTCCCGAAGGAGGACGCGTTGCTAAGGGGAAGTCGATTGTCAACCTCATCTCCAAAGACCCGGCCGAGAACATCACGGCGTTCGTCAGCGTCAAAGATTTCAGCGAGAAAAATTTCATTTTAATGGTGACAGAACAGGGCCTGGTAAAGAAGACCTCTCTTGCCGAATTCAGCAACCCCCGCAAGAACGGGATTGCGGCAATCTCACTCAAGAAAAAAGACCTGTTGAAAGACGTGAAGCTCACCGACGGAACAAGCGATATCATTATCGGAACACACGAAGGTTTGGCAATCCGGTTCCACGAAGACGAGGTCCGGGAGATGGGCCGCACTGCAGCCGGCGTTCGCGCAATTCGCCTTGAAAAAGGAGACCATGTTGTCGGCGCTGTCGCTCTCAAACGGACGTCAACTACAATTCTTGTTGCAACTGAAAACGGGTACGGGAAACGCTCAGAGGTCTCCGAGTACCGCGTCAGCCACCGGGGCGGTAAAGGAATTTACACGGTCAACTCGACGGAAAAAACCGGTAAAATGATCGCGATAAGGGAGGTGCTGGAGACCGACGACATCGTTGTCGTGACGTCGCAAGGGATGGTAATTCGTCAGGATGCAACCGAAGTTCGCTTAAGTGGAAGGAACACTCAGGGAGTGCGACTTATTCGGCTTGATGAAGGCGATCACATTGCCGATGTTGCCGTTGTATCACCCGAAGAAGAGGAAGAAAATAGCTCTCCGGAAAACGGCGACAAACCGTCTCCTTCCAACGGTAAAGGGGGAAGCACCGTGCAGGAAAAACAAAAATCCGGGGTGAAAAAGAACCAGCCCGAAACGAAACAAAAATCTGTAAAAAAGAAAAAGTGAGAATGGCTTCGGTAAATCACAGTGCGAAAAAGGTAGTGGCTTAATTTGAATAGAAAATTGTCATGCGCACGTTCCGATGGGGCGCCCTAGGTACTCGGAAATGACAAACCGAGCCAACACCGCAACAACAGTTGCCTTGCTTCTCAGACTGGGCTTCGCTACATTGACATGGATTTATTCATCACCCCTACGCCAAACTTCACTAACATTTATCAACCTGTAAGGAGTCGGCATGAAAACTTTTTTCGTTTTGTCTTGCTCCGTCTTTTCCGTGATCGCGTTCGGCTGTTCCTCGCTGACGCTTTCACCGGTGCATTACCAGTGGCCGGTGGAGAGTGTCCTCACCGTCGACGGTAATGGGAGCGTTGAGGAAGCTCGCTACAACACCGCGTTCAACGTTAAACCCTTGTTATTTGAAGAAACTGCTGATTCCGTGCATGTGAGCGGCATTGAGCTCCGCATTATCCGTGACATGGACGGTTACTACTTTATGACGGCACCGAAGTTCAAAAACGTCTATGTTTTCGCTTCGGATGAGGGTAAACTGAAAATGCAGAAGAAAATATTGATTTCTGAAACGGGGATGAGCTCGCCGAGGTTCAACCAGGCCGCACCCTACATTCACCTTCTCAACGGCAAAGAAAAAGCGATAGTTCTTTCGAAAGACGGCATCCTGCAAGGAGGACAAAAATGAAAACGATACGACAACTTTCGATTCTTTGGGCCGCGGTAGCAATCGCTTGTGCGGTTTCGTTTGCCCAGGAGCAATCGGATTACGAGATCTCCCAGAGCTTCAATAAAACATACAAAGAACTGACAAAAGCGATTGAAATGGCGCAAACAGTTCAAGAATGCGCAGAGATCAGCGTTAATATCGATGCGCTGGAAAAAGAATACGCTCCGCATAAAGCCCTGCTTGACAAGACACTGTACCCGGACGATTTTCAAAAGAAACTCGACATGATACACGGGCAGCTTGCTTATGCGCAGAATAAGCTCGGGATTATTCAGGAATCGGTGACGAAGATTGCCGCGCTTGAAACGCAAGTGCAAGAACTTTCTTCGCAGGTGGAAAAGCTGAGCAACGAAAACGGCTCGCTGATGAAGGAAATCGAAACGCTTAGAGCATCTAACACGAAAGACCAAAAAATGGTCGACTCCTTGAGTTCCCTCGTGGCAAAACTCCGTTCAAATATCAGCGACAGGGACAAGATGATTTTCGCGATGGTCGACAGCATCTTCTTGCAGTACGACAAAAACGTTGACGCGTTAAAGGACGTTGAAAAACAAAAAGTTGCATCCCACATCGAACGCAACGGCGTTATCGGCAACATCAAAAAATCGATCGTTGACAATGTCACGTTTCTAGAATCGACTTCATTGACCGGAAAGGATCTTGCGACGCTTGTCGGCGAGCAGAAGAAATTTGCGGCGGAATGGAAGGGGCTCGGACCGAAACTCGCGGCGATTTATGTATCGCAGAAGGATCGCGCGAAGGAAGTCTCTACCATCGATACCATGCTCAGTGCTTGGAGCGCCAAGGTCGATGCGGTTCTTTGGAAATCTCTTAACCAGCTTTTCACAAAGCACAATCTGACGGTGAAACCGTTCAACGACGGCAACGCCTTCGTTGCGAACGTTATAGGCTTTATCGATGATGAGATTCAAAATGCGAACCAGCGGACTGAAGCTACCCGCTCCGAGGTTTATACCACGTTTGTCGATAGTGTTTGGAATGCAGAGCTGACGACAACGTGGATGCCGCTTTTACGGGACAACGGTATTGTTACCGAAGCGCAGTTCGGCCAGATCAAAGCTAAAGTGGACGCATGGCACTCATCTATTGAGCCTGGACACACTTTGGTCTACATCATTATCGCATTGGTGATTCTTGTTGTCCTTCTCCTTTTGTACAGGAGAATGAAAGCTGCGCCAAAAACGCCGGTGACGTAAATCTATCGAAGAAGGACACGAAGAGGCAGTAAAGATGTTCATGAATGCTTGAGATGAACAGAAAGTTTATACCGTCTTCGTGTTCTTCATGGATGATTCATCTTTAGAAATTATGAAAGAAGGAAGAGCAGATACGCACAAAGCCGTGGATGCTCCGTCACCCGGCAAAAAGTATGAATGCCAGTTGAACGGAACGCCGCTGTATGAAGCCCGGATTCACAACGTTATGGGCTGCTGGGCGACCGTTGAAGTAGTCCGGCCTCTTCCCGGGCCGCACGAGCATCAGTACAAAACGGGACAGACGTTCGACATTCGCGTTAATTCGTACACGTTTCACGAAGAGGCATAATCCGGTATCGAGATCAAAACGAAGCGGTGATTGTCTGATACAACCACCGCTTCGCCGTCTGTGAGCGCCACCTTGATTTTCATGGCGTATTTTTCAATATTAACCGCGGCATCAGAGACCTTCCACGAATACTTTGTCACTTTCGATAGCCCCGCGCATGGCGGAAACATACACCGTAGATGTTCAAGCCCCCCACTTTACATTCTTTGCGTTTATAGGAGAACGGAGCAGTATATTTTTCGGGCATCTCGGCAGGTATGGCTCCTTGATGTGGTGGATGCTTCGCAACATTCATAACGCGAAGGAATATTCCAGGAACATTTATCAACAGATGGTGATCATCGGAAACGACTCTATTCCGATCGTCGTTTTCGTCAGCGCATTTGTGGGAATGGTCACCGCGGTGCAATCTGCCTATCAATTGTACGATTGGATTCCGCGTGCAGTGGTTGGAAGCCTCGTAGTGAAATCCGTTTTGCTCGAACTGACTCCTCTTATGACAGCGTTAGTCCTTGCTGGAAAAGTGGGCGCAACAATTACCGCCGAGCTTGGCACAATGCGCGTCACCGAACAAATCGACGCTCTCGAAGCGTTGGCGTTTGATTCAATTTCATATCTTATCACTCCTCGCGTTTTAAGCGGCATGCTGATGTTTCCTATTCTCATTATCTTCGGCGATCTTGTTGCAATCCTCGGAGGGCTGATTGGTTCCGTTGCCGTCGCAAACATCCCGGCAGAAGCCTTCATCCACGGAATGAAGAATTCGTTCGAAACGTGGGATGCCGTGTTCGGAATTATCAAGGCGAATTTTTTCGGTTTCACCATTACCTCGGTCGCGTGTTATCAGGGATATTTTGTTGAAGGGGGTTCTGAAGGGGTCGGCAAGGCGACGATGAGGACGGTCGTGCTAACGTGCCTCGCTGTGGTGGTGATGGATTTTGTTCTTGCGTCGGTGCTGTTGTAAAGAAATGGAAATCGCCGGAATTTCGGTGAAACAACGATTCTATAAAAACTCGAATTCAAGACTACCGCGGACCTCGGCCGGATGATTCGAATTCGCAACATCTGGAAAAAATTCGGCGAAAAGCAGGTACTACGAGGCATTTCGTTTGACGTATTGAATAAAGAGACGACCGTCGTGCTCGGCCGGAGCGGGGGCGGAAAAAGCGTGCTTCTAAAAATGATTATCGGCTTAATAAAGCCCGATTCCGGTTCGATCGAAGTTGACGGCAAAGACGTCGCTAGGATGAACTACAAAGAACTGCGTGCGCTCAGGTTCAAATTCGGTTTCCTATTCCAGGGTGCCGCGCTGTTCGATTCGATGACTGTCGGTGAAAACGTCGCACTCTCTCTTCGGCGGCATACGGGGTGGACCGAAACAGAAATTAAAGAAAGCCTTCAATACGCCTTGCACGTTGTCGGTCTCGATAGTGTCGAACACCTGATGCCGTCTTCGCTGAGCGGCGGGATGAAAAAGCGCGTTGGATTGGCGCGTGCGATTGCGCTCACGCCGCGCTACGTGCTCTACGATGAACCGACCACCGGCCTCGATATGGAGACCGCCGACGAAATCAACCTCCTTATCAAAGAGATGAGGACGAAGCTTGGAGTAACGTCAATAGTGGTAACGCACGACATTCACAGCGCATTTATCGTCGGCGACCGGTTTGCCGTTCTCGAAAACGGGGCGGCGTTGATGACGGGTACTCGCGATGAACTACAAAATAGCCAAGACGAGGAAGTCCGGAAATATATCAACAGCTCTTTACCAATCACTGAGGGACATCGCTCATGAAACTCAGCAATGAAATAAAACTCGGGATGGTGATATTTGCCGCGGTGATTGTCTTTGTCGGTGGAGTGGTGTATCTTCGCGGCGTCGATTTTCAGAAACGGGAATATGCCCTGACGATTTTCTATAACAATGTGAACG
Organism: Bacteroidota bacterium; assembly: GCA_049578505.1. Taxonomy (GTDB): domain Bacteria; phylum Bacteroidota; class Ignavibacteria; order UBA10030; family UBA8401; genus JAGVPT01. The sequence continues at coordinate 55,146 of JBAUMC010000024.1, forward strand.
GCCTGCAAGAGGGCGACCCGATCACCATCGCCGGTCTCGCCGTGGGTAAAGTTGAGGAAATGAAACTCATCGGCACAGCAATTGCGGTGAAAGTGCAGGTGGAGAACAAAGTGCAATTTCCCATCGACTCAAAAGCCTATATCAAGAGTTCCAGCCTGATGGGAGGAAAATTAATTGCAATTACGCCGGGGATTGAACCGACAATGCTCCGCAACGGCGATACGCTCACCGGTTCCTATGAAGCCGACCTGACCGAATTGACCTCCACGCTAGCTCCGATATCGTCGAACGTGCTTGGCATCCTTCAGAGAGTGAACACAACGTTTGACGAAAAGACGCGCGGCAACATACAAAATATCCTGGCGGATGTGAATCGGTCATCCGCCGAGCTTGAGCACATTATACATGATGAAGGACAGCGATTAGATTTTGCGATAGGAAACTTTGGAACGTTCTCATCCAACCTCTCTCGCTTCGCCATGAACCTTGACACTATCGCGCTTTCTCAACGCACCAACCTTGATACTAGTATGGCATCAATTCGGGCGGTGACATACAATCTTCAACAGGCGTCCGAGAATCTTAAATCAACTACGCAATCGCTCAACATCGTTCTTAATAAAGTTGAAAAGGGGCAAGGGACGCTCGGAAAACTTGTACATGAAGAAAAATTGTACGATGATGTTGACAGCCTTGCCTCAAACCTCAACTTGCTGGTAAAAGACTTGCGGGAGAATCCCGGCAAATACGTGAAAGTCAGTGTTTTTTAAATGATGATAGAGTAAAACGATTTCGGAACGACCGAACCTAGAGTTTCTTCAGGCAACGCGAGATGAAATTCTGGTGCTGTAGAATCAATCAACCAACATAAAGGAGTACACAGTGAATATATTTGTGGGTAATCTATCTCGTGATGCCAACGAAGAGGATGTGCGGCAAGCGTTCCAGGCATTTGGACAAGTTGCCACAGTGAATATCATCATGGATAAATTCACACGGGAACCGAAGGGCTTTGGATTTGTCGAAATGCCGACAAAGACCGAAGCTGAAGCAGCCATCGCAGGATTAAACGGTAAAGAGCTAAAGGGACGGGCGTTGACTGTGAACGAAGCTCGGCCTCGTGAAGAACGCGGCGGCGGCTTCGGCGGAAGGAAAGGCGGAGGCTACGGCGGAAATAAAGGCGGTGGCGGTGGTCGACGCTCCTGGTAATTGCGTGATCGTTTGCACTGGAATTTTATACGATGCAGACGATGTGAACATATTGCGAGGAAAAGTTTCTCATTGAGCGGATGCCGATGCAAGGCGATTCGGCCGGAACTACTTATTCCGGCCTCAACCTTGTTTTAAAACCAGGTATAACTTTCTTGAATGTCCGAACTGCTGGGTGATTTTCATCTCCTCCCCACCGCAGTTCGCGGCATTGCATTCAACCCAATGCCATGACCTCGGCCAAGAGAGACGTGGGAAAAATTCGTCGGCATGGATTCATTTTGCCGGAGTCAAATGCTAATCTGCGTGAACGGGAAAAAGGGATATTTACTTTTAGGGTGTAAAATATAACTCTCAACAAACACGATGTGTTTGCCGCACCGGAACAGTCTATATTTCGCATCCCCTTCTTAAAACCTCCACCACTTACATTAGTGTATTTATGCCTCCCCAATTGCACAAATTTTAGAGGATCGTAAACGTTCCCTCTCCTTTTTTGAGCGCGATGTAACGATGCAAATCTAAAGTTGTCGAGGATGTGAAAATGACCCAGAAAACAATCCCCCAATTATTTGAAACGAGCGTTGAAAAATACGGTAACAACATTCTCCTTTGGGAAAAACGGGGTGAAAAGTATGAAGGAACAACGTACGGGGAAATTCACAACAGGGCATATCAATTCGCCGCAGGATTGCTGAGCATTGGAATTAAAAAGGAAGACCGCATCGCACTTATCGCTGAAGGACGGAACGACTGGCTCATCAGCGAGCTTGGAATTTTGTATACCGGAGCTATCAATGTGCCCCTATCGGTGAAGCTGAATGAGCGGTCCGAATTGAAATTCCGGCTTGCCCATTCCGGGTGCCGGATGGCGATAGTTTCCGCGAGCCAGGCGCCCAAAATTCAACAGCTCAAGAACGACCTCCCCGATCTCGAGAAAATTATCCTGCTCGATCCCGCTGAAAAATATTGTGAGGATGAAATGCCTCTTCAACAATTGTATGAAACGGGAAAAAAATATTTGGCTGAAAACCCCATCTCTTTCCGTCGTTCATGGCAATCGCTAGGTGAAAACGATCCGGCAACGATTTGTTATACGTCCGGTACGACCGCCGACCCTAAGGGAGTCATTCTCACCCACCGAAACTATACTGCGAACGTTGAACAATCATCCGCGCTTTTGCCGATTCCGGAGCACTATTGTTCGTTGCTTATTTTGCCCTGGGATCATTGTTTTGCTCACACGGCCGGCATTTACACGTTGATGAAAAATGGAGCGAGCATGGCGTCCGTGCAGGCCGGTAAAACGGCGATCGAAGCGCTTAAAAATATTCCGCTCAACATAAAAGAATCGAAGCCGACTTTTCTACTGAGCGTTCCGACCCTTGGGAAAAATTTTCGGAAAAATATTGAGAACGGCATCAGGCAAAAAAGCCCGAAAGTTGAAAAGCTTTTTAAGAAAGCACTTGATCTTGCGTACGATTACAACGGCAACGGCTGGAATCGCGGGAAAGGTCTTCGCATATTGAAGAAGCCGTTGTATATGATCTTCGATAAAGTCCTTTTCAGTAAAATACGCGAAAATTTTGGCGGCAGGCTCGAATTCTTTATCGGCGGTGGAGCTCTCCTCGATATTGAATTGCAGAGATTCTTTTATGCCATCGGCATCCCGATGTTCCAGGGCTACGGACTTTCTGAGTCCTCCCCTGTCATTTCGGCGAATGTTCCGAAAAAACACAAGCTCGGCTCGTCGGGCAGCATTGTTCCGAACCTTGAAGTAAAAATCTGCGATGAAAAAGGGAATGCACTCGCAACGGGTCAACACGGGGAAATTGTTGTCAAAGGGGAAAATGTCATGGCGGGGTACTGGAAGAACGAGAAGGCGACACGCGAGGCAATTCGGGAGGGCTGGCTTTACACCGGCGACCTTGGCTATCTTGATGAGGACGGTTTTTTGTACGTCCTCGGACGAAGCAAAAGCCTGCTTATTGCGAACGACGGCGAAAAATACAGCCCCGAAGGGATTGAAGAAACAATTGCGGGTCATTCGCGTTACATCGAACAGATCATGCTGTACAATAACCAATCCCCGTATACCGTGGCCCTGGTCGTCCCAAATCACGACACCGTGTCGCAATGGCTAAAAGAGAAAAGCCTCTCTTGCCGGACACCCGAAGGACAGGAAGCCGTATTACAAATGCTGGAATCTGAGATTGATGCGTACCGTGAAGGAGGAGCTTATGCTGGAATGTTTCCGTTCCGGTGGCTCCCCTCAGCGATTGCGGTGTTGGGGGAAGGATTCACAGAGCAAAACGGATTTATGAATAGTACGCTCAAGATGGTGCGGGGCCGTATTACCGAGTTCTATAAAAACAGGTTGGATTTCCTTTTCACGCCTGAAGGGCAGAACGTCTGTAATCATCAGAACTTGACGATTGTGAAAAGATGGGAGGATAAATAGATTCTTAAATAAGCTTGGCATGGCTGCTCATAGGTGAACTCGATCACTCTCCGTGATTAATCCGTTCCCCGTTTTCCGAACAGCTTGTATATTTGCTTGGCGCGGCAATGAATCTGCTTGAGCTTTAACCGTGCATCTTGTAGGCCTGTCATTACATCGCAAAAAATAAAAATCATTTATATGAATTTTTAACTTTTAATTTTTCACTTATAATTTCCCCTTATCCGTGAGCATCCACGACAAGAAAATTCTCCTCGGCGCCCATATGTCGATCAGCGGCGGCGTTTATACTGCCGTCGACCGCGCGACGTCGATCGGCTGTACGGCGCTTCAGGTTTTCACGAAGAACAATAACCAGTGGGGTACGAAACCGTTGACGGAAAAGGAGATTGAACAGTACAAAAAGAAAATAGCTGAAGCAGCCATTACGCCAGTTGTGGCACACGATTCCTACCTCATTAATCTGTGCGCAGTGAACCCCGATATCCTTGTGAAATCCCGTGATGCCTTTGTGGACGAGTTGACCAGATGTGAACAGCTTGGAATTCAACTTTTAAATTTTCATCCAGGCGCGCACGGCGGGGCCGGCGAGGAAGAGGGGATAAAGCGAATCATCGAAAGTCTTAACATTGCCCACGAGAGAACGAAAGGGTTCAAAGTGCTGAGTGTTGTCGAGGCAACCGCAGGTCAAGGGACGGCGGTCGGCCATAAATTCGAACACCTTGAAAAAATTATTAACGGCGTCGATACCTCAAATCGGATGGCAGTGTGTGTGGATACCTGTCATATCTTTGCAGCGGGGTATGATATACGAACAGAAGAAGAGTATGCGGCAACGTTTAAAGAGTTTAACGAAATTGTAGGATTGAATCGACTCGCCGCATTCCACTGTAACGATTCAAAAAAAGGATTCGGCTCACATGTAGACAGGCACGAGCATATCGGCAAAGGAATGATCGGGTTGGAAGGGTTTTCTTTTTTGATGAACGATAGAAGATTCTCGGCTATCCCAAAGATTTTGGAGACACCGAAGAGCGAGGACCTTCATGAAGACGTGGAGAATATGAATACATTGAAGGGGTTAATTAGAAATTAAGAATTAGGAACTAAGCACCAAGAACCAAGAACAAAAGGGTGGATTTTCATTTTCTTCCGTTTCGCATCATTAAATTATCCGACAGCTTATTTTGGTTCAAGTGCTTCGGCCACAATGATTCCCGTTTGTTTCGAATGGCCGGCAAGGTACTCATGGAGGGGTGAATCCGTGATCTGAACTTTGTAGCCGACATCGGGGGCGTGCATGAGATGGAGCGAACCGTTTTCCACTCTCACCGCAATTCCGGTGTGTGAAATATCCAACCCCGGGATATTCGTTGTGATGCCGATTAATGACCCCGTTTTAATTTTATCCGCAAACTTGCGAATGTTCTCCTTCGGAAGAAAGAACATCTTGCGCTTCCCTATCTCTGTTTCCTGCTTTCGGATTGTCTCGAAGAAGTCCTCGTTCGCGAGCTGCCTGTACGCGCTTCGGTGGGTGGTCATAAAATTGATAGGTGTTTGGATCGGCCGGAGGTTCTTTTCGCCGAACAATTGCGCAGTGACAACCCTCAAAACACCCTTCTTTTCGTTGTCGAACCAATAATCGGTTGTATAGTGAAGCCGGCTGGGGTACCCGTTAATGATGCCGCTGCGGTATCGGATAAACTGGAGCTGTGCCTTGTAATCGCCGAAAGAAAGTTTTTTCATCTTAACGCACCGCGCAAGAGCGAGCGAGTTCTCGTAAAAGGAGACGCAATCGAGAACACGCAGATTGACAACGAGGTGCTCGGGACCCTCCTCTTCAAGCGAATGTGCAGCGTACTCCGTCCCGATAAATGACCTTCCGATTTCAACAATCACTTCATTGATCGGTTTGTCGGCAAGGTTGCCGGCGATGGACAGGTCAAACTTTGCTTTGCATATCTCTTCGTCTGACTCTTCAAATAAGGGAAGTATCGACGCCGCGTTTGATTTATCGAAGGCAAAAGGGAGCGAAAGAGCGAGTGTTGATAAGGTTGTGCGGCTGATGAAATCCCGACGGTTCATTGTTGCCATGATCTATCGTGTCGTCGTGTGTGGCTCAAAAGGGCGTATCGGCCGCCGTGGCGGGCGGTGCATATTCGTCGAATGTCGGGAAGGCAAGGTTTTCAAAGCGTGCATATTCTTTGATGAAAGAGAGCTGCACCTCTCCCGTTGGGCCGTTTCGTTGCTTTCCGATTATGATATCTGCGATGTTCTCGACGGATTTATCTCCTTCTATTTTTATCCCGTACATTTCAGGCCGATGAACAAAAAGCACAACGTCGGCATCTTGTTCGATGGCGCCCGACTCCCGAAGATCGGCGAGCACGGGACGTTTATCACTCCGTGCTTCCACGGCGCGGTTCAACTGCGATAGTGCGAGGACAGGAATGTTGAGTTCCTTCGCGAGCGCCTTAAGCGAGCGGGAGATCATAGAAATTTCCTGCTCCCGGCTCTGGGCGGTTTTTGGTCCTTGCATCAACTGGAGGTAATCAACGACCACCATGCCGATATTGTGCTCAACTTTAAGACGCCGAGCTTTTGCGCGAAGCTCGAGAATTCCAAGTGCGGGTGTGTCGTCGATAAAAATTTTTGCGGCGTGAAGTTTACCGATCTGAGTGCTGAGTTTTCGCCACTGGTCGTCCGGCAATTGGCCCGTTCGCACGCTGTGTGCGTTGACTCGGGCTTCTGCACAGATAAGTCGGAGCACAAGCTGTTGCGCGGACATCTCAAGACTGAAGAATCCGACCGGAACTCCGCGGTCAATTGATGCATTTCGCGCGGCGGAGAGGACAAAGGCCGTTTTCCCCATGCTCGGCCGGCCGGCCACAATAACAAGATCCGACGGCTGAAACCCTCCGGTAAGATTATCGAGTAATGAAAATCCAGATGACACGCCGGTCACGCCGCTGTGTTTGCCGTGAATACTTTCCAGCATTTCCATAGTATTGAAAACGGCGTCGCGCATCGAGAGAAAACTTTTCTTCATCCTCTTTTCGGAAATCTGGAAAATTTTCTGCTCGGCTTCGTCTAGCAGGTCGAGCGCATCTTCCGTTTCGTTGAAGGCGCGGCTGGTTACTTCGGAACTCGCGGAAATGAGGTTGCGAAGAAGGGCTTTTTCTAAAACAATTTTTGCATGGTACTCGACGTTTGCTGCCGAAGTGACGCGCATTGTCAGCTCGGAAATGTAAACCGGGCCTCCGGTCTCGTCAAGTTGCCCGCGCCGCCTGAGTTCTTCGACGATAGTGATCGAATCGACGGCTTCGTTTTTCTCGAACAACCCCACCATTGCCTTGAAGATATTCTGATGTGCCGGCTTGTAGAATGCCGAGTCATCGAGAATTTCGACGGTCTTTGAAATTGCCTCTTTCTCCAAGAGCATTGCGCCGAGCACAGCCATCTCAATATCGACTGCCTGGGGAGGCACCCTCCCTTCGGACGGTCCGTCGCTCGGGGATATCGTATGTCGGAGAATCTCAGCCATTGAAAGCAATTAAGAATTAATAATTATGAATTAAGAATTAACGGCAATAATAGTGAATTAGGAAAGTTCGTTTTACCTTTTTTACAATTCCTAATTCATAATTATTAATTCTTAATTATTCATTGTTCTTCATCTCGTCGTATAGTTTCCGCAGCTTCTGCACGTCCTCCCACGTTGGGCGTTTCCAGTTCGGGTTGCGCAGCAACGCAGCGGGATGGTATGTCACCATCAGCGGTATGCCGCGGTAGTCGTGCACGTTCTCGCGAAGCTTGGTGAGCGAGTCGGCAGTTTTCAACAGCACCTGAGCGGATATTCGGCCCAGGCATAAAATAATTTTCGGTTTAATGATCTCGAGCTGTTTCCATAAATACGGTTCGCATTGCTGAACTTCTTCGGGTAACGGGTCGCGATTGTTTGGCGGACGGCATTTCAGAATGTTGCAGATGTAAACGTCTTCGCGTTTGAAATGGATCGCCTCTAAAATTTTGTTCAACAACTGTCCTGCGCGTCCGACGAACGGTTCTCCCTTTGCATCTTCATCGGCCCCCGGCGCTTCGCCGATGAGGACAATCTCCGCTTTCGGGTTGCCGACGCCGAAGACAAACTTCGTACGAGTTGCGCCAAGCTGGCATTTCTGGCATTCACAAATCATCGTGTTTAATTCCCCTAACGATGACGTGTTCGCCCACGGTTCTGCCGGAAAATCACCCACGGTTTTTTCCTTTGCTCCCGCTGCGCGTGAGCCGTGTTCCGCCGGCGGATAAATGATGTTTCCGAATAAATCCTTTTCTTGCATAAGATATTGTTGAGCGACGGAAATAACTTGCAGAAGCTCCTGAGTTAAAGACTCATCCGCTTTTGGCTGAGATGAGGAACGAAGATCGGGCATGATAGGAATACTATACGAGAGAGACTATGCACCAAAAAGTGTCTCTCTTTTTGAGAAACACTTAAAACAATTTTGCCACCCTGTTGAGGATTTCCGTCGCGACGTCGAACTTCGGCATCTTGGGTAGCTTTTCGCTTTTCCCGTTTTTATTGATGATTGTTACCACATTTGTGTCCGAGCCGAATGCCGAACCTTCGTCGCGGGGAGTGTTGAGCACGATAAAATCAAGATTCTTTTTCCGGAGCTTGTCTTTTGCATTCTTCACTTCGTCCTCTGTTTCAAGGGCGAACCCGACGAGCACCGTGCCGTTTTTCTTTGCGCCAAGCTCGCGCAGAATATCCGAAGTTGGCTCTAGTTCCATCATCAAACCACCCATCGATTCATTTTTCTTGATCTTATTTGCTGCGGCTTTCTTCGGTGCATAGTCGGCAACTGCGGCCGACATGATAATTGCATCGCATTTTTTCGCATGCTTAGTCACAGCTTGGTGCATTTGTGCCGCTGTCTCGACGTCGACACGGGAAACGTTTTTCGGGGACCCAAGCGCCACCGGTCCGCTGATCAGCGTTACATCCGCTCCTCGCTGCGCTGCTGCGTTCGCGATCGCGAAACCCATTTTTCCAGAGGACCGGTTGCCGATGAAGCGAACCGGGTCGATGGGCTCATACGTTGGGCCGGCGGTAACAAGAAACTTTTTCCCCTTAAGGTCGAGCGGTGTCTTTATTATAATTGATTCTACAAATGCCACGATTGCTTCAGGCTCGGGCAATCGTCCCGGGCCAATGAGACCGCTTGCAAGCTCCCCTTCGGCTGGCGGCAAAATATGGTACCCGCGTTCGCGCAAAGCGCTAAGATTTTTTTGCGTTGCCTCGTTTAGATACATGTCGACATCCATCGCCGGTGCGATGAGAAGAGGACAGCGTAGGGCAAGCACTGTGGACGAGAGAGCATCATCTGCAATACCGTGCACGATCTTTGCAACTGTGTTTGCCGTGGCGGGTGCGACAAGCATGACGTCTGCCCATAAACCGAGGTTGATGTGCTCGACGCCGGCGTGTGTTGTCGTCCGGCTGCTCTCGGGCCACAACGACGTAATGACTTCTTCTTCCGAGAGAGTTGAGAACGTCAGCGGAGTCACAAATTGTGTTGCTGACTGCGTCATCAGAACACGGACTCGGGCGCCAGCTTTTTTCATTAAGCGGACAACGGTGCACATCTTGTATGCCGATATTCCGCCTGTAACACCGAGCAATATTTTTTTATTTTTTAGCACGGATTTCTTTTACCATCAGCCGATCGGATCTTTCTTTTCTTCCTCTTCTTTGTATCTGAATTCAAGTTTATCCGACATGAGTTCACCGATGGCCTGCTCGGTCGACTTGGAACGCTTCTCGAACTCAAGGCTGATTTTCAGTTGATCCGGATTTGCGTCGACCTCTTCCTCGTCGCCGTTTGTCATTGTCGGTAGCGCCGCAATCGTCTCAATGCGTTGATTGAACTCGATCTTTGTTTCCTCGTTTATTTGGCGTGCCCGCTTTGAGAGCACCACAATTGCTTCGTACACGTTTGCCGCTTTGGATTCGAGCGTGTGTATCTCCAGTGGTTTGATTGCCATGAAACCCTCTTATTGTGATGGTGAAAGTTGCAGTGAAATAATTTTGTCGACATCGTCAATCGCGCGCGGCAGTGAATCGTTGACGATTCTATAGTCGAACCGTTTGCCGATTTCTAACTCCGATGAGGCACGAGCCATTCTTTTCTGAAATGTTTTTTCATCTTCCGTTTTTCTGTTCCGCAAACGCTCCTCCAGCACTTGAATGCTTGGCGGCTCGATGAACAAGAGCACCGCTTTTGCCGCGTACAATTTTTTTATTGAAAGCCCTCCCTTAACGTCGACGTCGAATACCATGCATTTGTGGTTGTCGAGAGCGCGGTCGACTTCACGTTTTAACGTGCCGTAATAATTTCCATAAATTTGCTCGTGTTCGACCAACGCATTTTCACGGATCAACCGCTCAAATTCTTCCGGACGGAGGAAGAAATAATCTTTTCCGTCTGCTTCGTTTGCGCGTCTTGTCCTTGTCGTTGCCGATACTGAAAACTCAAAATCGGGATGACGCTGCAATACAGCCTTCACAATCGTCGTTTTGCCGCCGCCGCTCGGAGCCGAGATGACAAAAAGTTTCGGATTTTTCATTCAATATGATGCAGGTCCGCAAAAGTTACTCGATGTTCTGCAACTGTTCGCGTATCTTTTCCAGATCTTCTTTAATGGCAACGATATGGTGCGCGATCTCGGTGTCGTTCGATTTTGAGCCGATAGTGTTCGCTTCCCGGTTCATTTCCTGAATTAAAAAATTGAGCTTGCGGCCGGCGGCTTCGTCGTTGTTCAGAGCCTCGAGAAAGAACTTGTTGTGCGAGCGGAAACGGACGCATTCCTCGGTGACGTCAAGCTTATCTGCGAGGAGCGCAATTTCAAGTTCGAGCCGCTGTGTATCGACGATATTTTTGTCGCCGAGCAGCAAGGCGATGCGTTCCTGCAGCCGCGTCCGTTCTTCGGGAATCCGCTCTTTGGAGATCGATTCAATATTTTCAAGCCGTTCCTGAATATGCCCCACCCTCGCAATCATATCCTTGGAAATTTCCTGCCCTTCGTTGGCCCGCATGGTTTTAAGATCCTGGACCGCAAGCTGCAGGGCTTCTTCAAACGCTGTCCACTCGGCGCTGACTCCTTCTTCGTCGACTCCCCCCTCGAACACCTCGGAGAATCTCAAAACATGTTCAAGGCTCACTTTTTCTTTTAGCTTCAGAGATTTTCGGAGTTGACTCAAAAGCTTGTAGTATGATTTTGCCGCGGAGACGTTGACTTTGAGCGGCAGTTTGCCGTTCGTATCGCTCTGAAGCGTGGCCGTGAGGGAGATTTTTCCACGAGCAACTTTGGCCCGGACGATCTCCTTGGTTTCGTTTTCTCGTAAAGAAAGTGAACGGGGCAGTCGCGAACTTAATTCAAAAAAACGGCTGTTGACGCTCCTGAGTTCCACGAGAGCGGAGACGCCCTCTTTGGAACATTCCCCTCTACCGTACCCCGTCATACTTTGAATCATAAGCGTCTCAACATAAAAAAAATTGTGATTTCATACTAAAAATACGAAAATCCGCTATGGCAGGCAAGGGAAAGTTCTCGACAGGTTAAGCACCGACTTATCCACAAGTTATTCAGTATAAGTTTGCTTTTGCCGCGTTTTTTGATATATTTTTGCAGAATGTGTGGATAACTGAAAATGCTCGGCAACTACTTTACGTTTGTTCACGTCTCGCGTTTTATCCACCAGCAATGCATCGGCCGTAAAATTTCCGAGATATATTCGCAGCACAAGCAGCAGTTGTGTATCACTGTTGAATCGGATCGCCTGCAAACAATTATTGTCTCCTGTCTCCCATCAGAAAATTATATCTACATCCGTGAAGGAAGTTTCCGGGCGCGAAAAAATTCCGTTGACCTTTTCCCGGCAGCAGCTGGAAAAAAAATTATCGGGGTAACGTGCGACACAAACGACCGGATCATCACCATAGAGTTGGAAGAGAACTTAAACATTACGTGTGAGATGTTTGGGTCTCGTGGAAATGTTCTTATGTTGAAGGAGGACAAGACGATCACCGTTTCTATGAGCATCGTCGATGCGTTCTTGAAGAAAAAAGAATTGGTAGGAAGCCGATACATACGAAAAGGTCTGCAGCCGATTCCAGCGTACAAAGAAGCAGTGCAAAGCGAGCCCATTTTTCTTGAGACAATGCGGAGGACGGGTGAGGAGGGAGTTCTTCAATCGTTGAAAAAAGTAATTCCCGTTCTCGGTTCAACTCTCGCAAAAGAAATCCTGCTCCGGGCAGGCATCCAACCGTCTGCTTCCATGTCTCAAGCGGCTGACCGCGACTTGAAAAAAATCTTTGCCGAAACATCAAGCGTCATCGCAGAGGTAACTTCTCCGCTTCCAGCCGGGCAAACAAGGATCTATTTTGAAGATGGGGCACCGGTATGTATGTCGTTGATATCGCTCAAGAGTTATTCGGAAAACAGCTACGAGTCTTTTCCAAATGTAGCAGCAGCGACTCAACGATTTGTAAGCGCAGCTCGCACTTCGTCGACGTTCACAAGCGATAAGGAGCAAATTTCGGCGTGGCTGGAAAAAGAGGAAAAGAAGGCAGCTCAAACCCGCGAAAGAATCGCCGATGAAATTGAAAAAAAGGACCGGAGCGCGGAGTATGAATTATTCGGAAAGCTTATCATGGCGCATCTCTACGAACTTCGCAAAGGCCTGAAGACGACAACGCTAGAAGATACGCTGTCATCAGATTCGCACGATTCCAAGGTCACCATCCCGCTCGACCCGTCTCTTACTCCCGCTCAAAACGCAGAGAAATATTTTGACAAAGCCAAAAAAGCGAAAGTGGCGATCCAGGAATCTCACACCCGGATAAAAACCCTCGACCGGCGTTTGTCGAGTCTTCGAATGTTGATCGGCGAACTTTCAGATATTTCTTCGAGCGGCACACTGAAAGAATTCCGCCAAAGCTACAAAACACATCTGCAGCTTCTCGGATATGCTACAGAGAAGGAAAAAGAAAATCTTCCGCCGTTTCGAATCTTTACTGTCGAAGGCGGGTTTCAAGTGCTAGCGGGAAAGAGCAGTGAAAACAACGATATGCTCACGACAAAGTATGCAAAACCGGACGATCTGTGGTTCCATTGCCGAGGATCCAGCGGTTCACATGTTGTGTTAAAGGTACACAGCGCACAAGGTGAGCCGTCGAAATCGGCCATTCATCAGGCAGCTTCGATTGCAGCGTACTACAGCAAAATGAAAAATGCATCTTCGGTTCCTGTTGCCATGACGGAAAAAAAATTCGTTCGCAAGCCGAAAGGTGCACCCGCCGGGACAGTGGTCCTCGAAAGGGAAAAAGTTCTATTCGTTGAGCCGAAGCTTCCATTCATTCCTTCAGTATAGCGACTTCTATGGCGGAAAAAATCTTAGTTGTTGACGACGACCAGTACATCAGACTCATTCTTCAAAAGAAATTTTTATCTCAAGGGTACACTGTTTTTGTTGCGAATGACGGCGAGAGCGGCCTGGAGATCGCTAAGAAGGAAGCTCCCGATTTGATCATCTCTGATTGGATGATGCCGAAAATGGACGGATTGGAGTTTTGCCGGCTTGCGAAGCAGGACGATACATTGCGATTTACATATTTTATTATTCTCACGGCCCGCGATACCCAGGACGATAAAATAGAGGGAATCGAAACCGGAGCGGATGACTTCGTTACAAAGCCGTTCAACGATCGCGAACTTCTCACCCGTGTGAAAGCAGGGCTGCGCATCAACGCCCTGCAAAAGGTGATTGCAGAACTTCAACATGAGAAAGCGGTTACGGAACTGGCGATTACACTGGGACATGAAATCAATAATCCTCTTGGGATCATGATGCTCGTTCTTCAAGTCCTCCAGAAAAAGAATGACAGCGATAGCATAAGCGATATCCGCAAAGAATTGAGAACGGTGGCTGAAAACGGAAACAGGATAGCAGAAATTGTAAAGAAGCTCTCAAGTTTGGAAAATCCGCAAATGAAACCGTATTTGAAAAATTCAGATACGAAGATGGTTGACCTTTCCGGAAAAAAAGAAGGATGAGTTGTTCGCTCGAAAATTTTGGCATTCTCTATTGAAAGGAATACAATGCCCGACCCTCGTTATCCGATAGGAAAATTTCAAGCAATGGATCCACTCGATAACGCAAAGCGAGCCGAGTTGATTCAACACGTTGCCGATGCACCGAACGCACTGAAGGCGGCGGTACAGGGGCTGACAGAAAAGCAACTCGATACACCGTACCGGGACGGTGGGTGGACGGTTCGTCAAGTCGTGCACCATATGCCGGACAGCCATATGAACTCGTATGTTCGGTTGAGGCTTGCACTCACTGAACATGAGCCAACTATCAAACCATATGAGGAGCATTTATGGGCTGAGTTGTTTGATGCGCGCACCGCACCCATTACCCCTTCGCTGCGGTTGCTTGACTCGCTTCATGATCGCTGGGTGATGCTTCTTCGCTCGCTAAAACCGGACGATTTCTCTCGGACGTTTCGTCATCCAGAAAACGGCGTCAGGAATATTGATTGGCTGCTGCAGTTATATGCATGGCATGGCCGCCATCATGTCGCACACATTACTTCGCTTAGAGAAAGAATGAAATGGTAACTGCTGCCTGGCAGCAAAAGAGGAAATAAATTCATGTATTCATTGAAGGACAAACTTGTTTTCATCACGGGGGCGAGCAGCGGTATCGGAGCTTCCTGCGCCGAGCAGTTTGCGCGTCAGGGGGCGAAATTGATGCTGGGTGCGCGGAGAAATGAGCGTCTGCTGGCCTTGGCGGAAACGCTGAGGAAAAAATATTCCTCCGATATCCATACCCTCCAAATTGATGTAAGGGAAGGCGAACAAGTCACATCGGCGTTGAACGCCCTGCCGGAACAGTGGAAAAGAATCTCTGTGCTTGTAAATAATGCTGGCCTCGCCAGCGGATTGTCCCCCATTCAAGAAGGGGATGTTGACGATTGGGACAGAATGATCGACACGAATATGAAAGGGCTGCTGTATGTTACCCGTGCCGTTCTTCGGGGAATGATCGAACGGGGAGAGGGACATATTATCAATATTGGCTCAATAGCCGGATACCAATTTTATCCGAAAGGGAATGTATATTCCGCAACAAAAGCAGCAGTGCATGCATTGACGAATGCCATGCGCCTCGATTTACACGGCACCGGGATTCGCGTCAGCTCGATTGATCCCGGATTGGTGGAGACTGAATTCAGCATTGTGCGATTTCACGGCGATAAAGAACAGGCCGATAAAACATACGAAGGGATGACTCCCCTTACCCCGGATGAAGTTGCCGATGCAGTCATCTACTGTGCTACCCGCCCGCTTCATATTAACATCCAGCAAATTGTCCTCATGCCCACCGACCAAGCTTCAACAACAATGGTGCACCGGAAAAAGTAATTGCAGAAGATAATAAAGGGCCCTCATCCTTTTTGGGTTTAACAATATGACCAATGCGGATTGTTAGTTCCCATCTCAAAAATGTTCGTTACAGCCAAACAACTACCCTAACTCCATCGAAGGGTGACGAAAATTTAAAAAACATTCTTCGACCCCGCTGTCAGCGGGGCTTAGCATGACTAATTCTTGTTTTTGAGATGGGTTCCATCAACCTTCCATTACCAGGTCTGAAACAAGCATTGAACCAAATGAAGAACGTTCCAAATCTTACACCGTCGATTATTCAGGAAAAACTTGCTCATTATAAGCGGCGGAGTATCCCCAAGAGCACGCTTACGAAGTCGGCAGTATTGATACCGATTGTGAAATCAAAAAATGGGATGGAATTATTACTCACGAAACGGAGCGAGTCTGTCGAGCATCATCAAGGCCAAATTTCATTTCCGGGGGGGGCAACCGAAAAAGCCGACCGCTCTCCCGCCGACACGGCGCTGCGGGAATCGTTTGAGGAAATCGGCATAGAGCGATCCGCTGTCTCTATTCTCGGAGTTATGGACGATTTACAAACGCCGAGCGGATTCGTTGTTACCCCGGTTGTCGGGTTCATTCAAGACCTTCCCCCCCTTCACATTAACCCTAAAGAAGTGGCGCAAGTAATATTTGTTCCCCTTGAAAAATTTTTTGACGATGCCCTACGGCATTCTACCATGAAAGAGCGGGATGGAGTGATGTGGGAAATTTTTTCCTATGAAGTGTGGAACGAGCCGGTATGGGGAGCGACCGCATTTTTTGTCAAACAACTTATCGACTTGCTGAAAGAGGCGTAACATTCCATCCTAGTCATCCCCCCCATTTATAGCGACGACCTATTATCGGAAGCGAAATATGTTTCTTTCACTCACCATCCGGCGAAATTCAGCTACGATTCTTTTTTGATTGGCAAGGCTGAAGAGAAATCCTTTCGACATTAGGTTACGATTTGAGGTCAGGATGCCGGCTATGTGAGTTTTCATTGATTTTAATAGTATTTATCGTTATTTTTTAAAGATGCGGAAGAATTGCTTGAATAATTCTTGTCTAAAAAGGAGAATCGCGTTATGAGTTATCGTTTTCAGTTATTGTTAACTTCGGTCGGGTTTGTTTTCGTTTTGATGATTGGCGGCTGTGCTTCGCAAGAAAGTGCTGTTGTGGCGACTCTCGGGGATGACAAAATAACGCTTGATGAATTCAACAGAATGTTTGCAAAAAATAATACCGGGAAGGATACCGCAAAGGCAACAATTGCTGAAGATCGCGAAGCATACCTGGATTTGTATGTAAAGTTCAGATTGAAATTAAAGGAGGCATACGACCGCGGATATCAAAACGATCCGGGAATTCAAGCCGAGGTCGAGGACTATAGGAGAAGCTTTGATGTATCTTCGTTGATCGAACACGACATCACCGAGCCGGCGCTTCATCGAATGTACGAACGCAAACTCGTTAACGTGCGTCCCAGCCACATTCTTTTGAGAATGTCTCCGACTGCGACTCCGGCGGAGACGCTTCAAACGTATATGAAAGCAATGAAAATTATTGATTCGTTGAAAACGGGTCATACGTTCGAAGACCTCGCTCTAAGGAATTCTCAGGACCAATCGGTTAATTCAAATAAAGGTGACCTTTACTATTTTCCCTCCGGATCGACAGTGCCAGAGTTTGAGGATGCTGTTTTCTCCGCACAGCCCGGTATCGTGATACCGTATCCCGTTCGAACACAATTTGGCTATCACATTATTAAGGTAACGGCACGTGAACCCAATCCCGGTTCTATTCGCGTCAGCCATATTTACAAGCGGCTTACGCCGGGGTCGACCCCGCAAGACTCCGCCAAGGCGATGAAGGCACTGGAGGGAGCGCTAGATTCGTTGAAGCATGGCGGAAAATTCGCCGACCTTGCCAGAAGTCTTTCCGATGATAAAACTCGAGATCGTGGCGGGGATCTTGGATTTATCGAACGAAGGAGAACTGTTAAGGAGTTTGATGACGCCGCTTTCAGCCTCAAAGTTGGCGAAGTATCCGGTATCGTGAAGTCGCAATTTGGGCTTCATCTTATTATGGTGACAGATAAAAAGCCGGTTCCTTCATTTGAAAGCATGGAACAGGAACTCAGGAATTTTTTCCAAGCACATCGTTTCCAGGCAGAATACGGGTCGTATGTTGCCGGATTGAAAAAAGGGTACAATTTTATGATGTCGGCAGAAGCAGTTTCTGCCTGGCACTCATCTCTTGATACTGCGAAGACGACCAGCAGCGATACATGGGACAGCTTGTTCAGCGCGGCGACCCGCGCAAAAGCATTGTTTACCTTTGCCGGTCAAAAAATAACCATCGATTCTGTGATTCATCGCGTTAAGATGGAGAAAGATCTTCAGGGGCTGTCGTTTTCCAACCCCTCAACATCGGTCAATATTTTTGATAAAATATCGAAGGATCTTGTTGTAGAATACAAAGCAAGAAGCGTTGAATCGCAAATTCCAGACTTTGAAAAAACGATTAAAGAGTACGAAGAAGGAAGCATGCTGTTTAAATCGGAGCAGATCGAGGTATGGAATAAACTTTCGACCAACGATTCGGCAATGCACATTTACTTTGACGCGAATCGCTCAAATTTCACCTGGCCCGACAGAGTGAATCTGCGGGAGATATATGTCCCGACAGACAGCGTTGCAGTAGTAGTGACTTTTCTTTTGAAAAAGCAGAAACTGCCGTTCGATTCTGTTGCGGCTCAATTCAATACGCGGCTCTCGACCAAACAAAAGAACGGAGAATGGGGATTAACGCCGGTGACAACGAGTGCGTTGACGAAACAAGCCTGGAATATGAACGTAGGGGAGGTCTCAGAGTTCCTCCCGTACGAGAACGGATTTTCAATTTTTAAAGTTCTCGAAAAAAGCCCGGCAGGCAACAAAACATTTGCCGAAGCCGGCTCGGAGCTTGCAAGCGCATTTCAAGAGTACGAAACGACCCGCTTGGAAAATGAATGGCATGAATCACTGCTGAAAAAATACCCTGTCCACATATTCAAGGAAATGCTGACGAATTCACCGGAGCAATCGTTAAAAAAATAACGTCTATACTGAAACAGGCGATTCTGGTTCTCATCGCAGGGGGCGGCCTTCTGTTCTCCTCGTGCACGCACCAGCCCGAGCGGACGCAGGACGTTGCCCGGGTCGACGATCAAACGTTGACCTCGGAGATGATCTATCAGCAGCTCGATACAAGCAACGGGGTTTCCGAGATGCAGGTGCGGATGTTTGCCCGGCAATGGGTAAATTCCGAATTGCTCTATCAAGAAGCCAAAAGGCAAGGGCTCGATCGCTCGCAAGAAGTCCTTGCCAATCTTGAAAATGCCAGACGGCAGCTTACAATTAATGCCCTCCTTGATAAAGAAGTATTTAACGATGCGCCGCAAGCCATTTCCAAAGAAGAAATTGCCATGTATTTTAAGAACCATATCGAAGAGTTCGCTCTACGGGATGACATTGTACAGATTTCGTTGGCAGTATTCTCCGAACGAGAACCGGCAGTGGCATTTCGGGAAGCAGCGCTGCAAGGCGGGGGCTGGAATGCAGCCATGACCGAACTTCAGAATGCGAAAAATGACCAATCTCCGCTTATTACGAAAACCGACTCAGCTTTTTATATGCAATCTGCTTTATTTCCAGCCAAACTCTGGAAAGTTGCATCGGCTCTCGGTCCTGGAGAGGTTTCGTTTCCGGTAAAAACAAGCGCAGGGTACTTCGTCATTCTCTTGCTTGGAAGTTATCCGCGAGGGTCAACCCCGCCCGTTGAATATGTTGAAGATGCCATTCGAGGTCGGCTGGTGATGCAGCATCGTCAGGAACGCTTTACGGAATATTTGGAAACCATGAGGAAGAAGCATACCGTCCAAATAAATCTTTCCGGCGCTCCGGCTGAGCGCGACAGTGTTCCGCAAACGGGCGAGTAATAGAGAGGTCATTCAAAGACATGAACAGGATGAAAATACGAGCAAGATATTGTTTGGTCCTTTTTACAATGATGGTGACATTGTGCGGCTCCATGTGCGGTCAAACAGTGCTCGATCGCATCGTTGCTGTCGTTGGGAAAGAGATCATTACCCTCTCCGATCTGAATTTAACGATTCAATCGATGGCTATGCAGAATAAGCTCGACCCCGATTCGCCTGAATTACGGGATCGGGTCCTCGAGGGAATGATCAACGAAAAATTGATTCTCGCTCAAGCGATTGAGGACAGCGTAACGGTGACGAATGACGAAGTCACCGACCGGCTCGACCGTCAAATTAAGATGCTTGTACAGCAGGCGGGTTCCGAGCAACGGCTGGAAGAATTGTATAATATGCCGATCAGCAAAATGAAGAGGGATTTCCGCGATCTGATTCGCAATCAATTGATGGTAGAAAAGATCCGCCAGACCAGGCAATCGTCCATTACGGTGACCCGCCGAGAGGTAGAAGAATTCTTTGAAGCGCATAAAGACAGCCTTCCCACGATTCCAAAGGAATACGAACTAAGCCACATATTTATCAAACCGAAACCCGATTCGTCTGTCGTCCAGGCGGTGTATAAAAAGGCACTTGCTGTGCTTGACAGCATTAAATCCGGCGGAGATTTTTCGGATTTCGCAAAGCGCTACTCTTCCGACCCCGGTTCCGCACGCGGGGGCGGTGATCTGGGTTGGTTCCGCCGCGGGGTATTTGAAAAAGAATTTGAAGAAGCTGCATATTCTTTAAAGGACAGCGAGATTTCCCAACCGGTGAGAACGTCGTACGGATATCATATTATTCAATTGCTTGAGCGGCGGGGTGAATCGGTCCATACTCGGCATATTCTTTTTGCTATTCAACAATCGTCGGCGGACGACGATTCCACCGTTGCCGATTTAAACAGGCTTCGCGAGCGATCTTTGGCAGGGGAGAGCTTTGCGGCATTGGCCAGACAGTATTCCGAGGACTCTGAAACCAAAGACGTAGGCGGCGACCTCGGAAAGATCGGAGTCGATCAGATTGAGCCGACCTTCATGGATGTATTAAAAACCATGAAAGAGGGAGAAATCAGCGCTCCTGTGAAGGTTCCGCTCGGACCTTCCTATGGCTATCACATTGTATGGATCCGTTCCATAACCCCCGAACATACCATGAATCTGAATCAGGATTACCGCAGGCTTGAGCAACTTACACTTCAATTCAAAACAGATCAGGATTTTCAACGTTGGGTGGATGAAATGAGGAAAAACATTTATTGGGAAAAGAAAATGTAGCCACGGAACGTTTCTTGCGGCTGAAGCGGCTATTGCGTATATTAGATCATAAGAAAAGACAACATTCAAGATAACAAAAGAGAACAATGGCACAACATAAGTCGGCAATCAAGCGAATTCGTTCTTCGGCACACCGGAAGAAGAATAACACGGCACAAGAATCCGCGATGAAAACGGTGATCAAAAAAGTTCGGCAGGAAAAAGACAAGTCTAAAGCGGAAGCGGCTCTTAAGGAAGCAATTTCTCTTCTCGACAGGTTGGCTCAAAAGAGAGTCATTCATCCCAACAAAGCCTCAAATCAAAAATCCAAGCTTACCAAGCTGGTGAATGCTATAAAATAGGATCCCCCTTTATCCCCCCTCGTTCAACTTCGTTTGCAATTCGCTAATTCGTTTCTCAAATCGTTCCCGCTCATCGGGTTTTGAGAAAATCAGAATTTCGTATGCTTGAATTGCAGCGCCATATTCCCCCTGTGAAGCATAAATTTCGGCAAGCGTCGGCGTGATGACGATCGAATCAAGCGGCGCGCTTTCTTCCGGAGAGATGCTGGGTTCGGGTTCTCGCGGTACGATGTGCCCTGCATTTTCAAGCTGTGCGGCAAGAGAATCCAATTCCGTTGCTTCTGGCGCAGCAGGTTGCGCGGCCTGATTCAAGTATTCATCCAGTGAAAGAGGCTTTTCTCTACCGATATTATCGGAATGCTGCTGAATATATTCTTCGACACTCGGCGGTTGTGCGGTTTCAATAGGTTGCGTGTCAGCGATATTGGCCTCTTGTTGCTGAACAGTTTCCCCGGCTACTTCTTCCGGAGCGGACACCACAGAAAGATTTTCAGCGACCTCAGATAACTCTTCCAGGGTTTGTGTCGGCAACGTTTGTTCTTGTATGGGGACTTCGGCTACGGGCGATTCTAATGAGGATTGCGGCTCGACCTCGGCCGGAAGCACACCGGGCGATTCACCTTCCGTTGCCAACGGCGTCTCCTCGGCAGTGAGAGGGATTTCATCCAAGAGCTTGCGCGCGAACTGGTTGAAAGGAGCCAGATGCAGAGCCTGAGCGAATGCAAGGCGTGCCTTCGAATTTTCGTTCGTTGCAAGGTAACATCTTCCGAGTACGACGTACCCCGTGGCATACGATGAGTATGTTTGTACTCCTGCCTCGCACAGCTTTAATGCTTCAGCAGATTGATCTTTGGAGAGATACAAATCCGCTAAACGGGCGAAAAGGGGGGATTGCGGATTGTCCGAAAGCTTCTGAGAGAGAAAGTCTATGTCGAACTCTGATAAATCCATAGGTTTGGGAAAAGTAAAAAAGCCGGCGTTACATCGCCGGCTTTATAATAAGCGAACAACAAGTCAAAATCAAGCGTGAGCTGCAGCCGTATCCGGAGGAAGGATACGGCGCCCGGCCTTCAGCCGCCGCGCTTGAAGCGCTTGCTGGATTGAAAGATAAGAGACGAATCCGAACCCGATGAGGAAGAGAAGTTGAAATGGCACAGCGGCGATTTCAAGATAATATAAGGACGAGATAACGCCGAAGAGACAATAGATAGCCAGCGCAATTTCTATCAGTACCGTCCAGTTAAATTTTACAGGCACGTACTTTTTGTCCAGCCACGAATCCCCTTTTTCCATAATGCTGTACTTCGGCGTCCGCACAAAATCGCTTTTTCGCTTGAATAAGCCTTCGATCACCGCCCTGCTGTTATTGACCGCAAAGCCCATGCTTCCCGCCATAAAAAGGGGAAAGAGGAAAAGCCGCCTTCGCCAATCCGGGTACACATCTTTCTGGGAATACATGTAGAACAAGAATGAACCGATGAAGGCAAAAACAAAGACGGACATCATTTCAAAATAGGCTTCGTACCCGCCCGCATGTTTGATGTACATCAGCGGGATGTTAAGAATGCCCGCGATGAGAATAAACGGGAAGACAATGTTATTCGTGAGATGAAACGTAGAGTGCCACTTGATTTTAAACGGGAGATCCGATTTCCACACCGCGGGAAGCATTTTCCTTGCAGTCTCGATCGCTCCCTTGGTCCATCGGAATTGCTGCGTTTTCAACGCGTTAATTTCCGACGGTAGCTCTGCAGGCGACGTAACATTTTTCAAGAACTTAAATTTCCACCCACGCAATTGTGCACGATAACTTAGGTCGAGGTCTTCAGTCAATGTATCCGAATGCCAGTTGCCGGCATCTTCAATACACGCTTTTCTCCACACACCTCCAGTGCCATTAAAATTGATGAAGAAGCCTGCCTTATTGCGGATCGATTGTTCAATCACAAAATGTCCGTCAAGCGCCATGGCCTGCGTCCGTGTGAGCAGCGAGTACTCGCTGTTCAAGTGCTCCCAGCGAGTTTGAACCATGCCGATTCTTTTGTCGGAATAAAAATAGGGAAGGGTCTTAAGCAGGAACTCTTCACGCGGGACAAAATCTGCGTCAAAGATGGCGATAAACTCGCCCGTCGCAATTTCAAGACCATCCTTCAATGCGCCGGCTTTGAACCCCTTGCGTGAGCCGCGTCTGACATGGTGGATGTTGTGGCCGCGCTCTTTCATTTCGTGCACGATGGTTTCCACTAGGCTGACTGTCTCGTCTGTCGAATCGTCGAGGACTTGAATTTCAAGTTTGTCGGCCGGGTACTTGATCGCGCACGATGCTTCAATGAGGCGCCGCACGACGTACATCTCGTTGAAAATAGGTAATTGGATGGTTACCGGCGGAAAAATCTCGAGCGGCAGGGTCTCTGCCTCTTCGGTATCTCGATGCTTGAAGTAATGGAATATCATCACGAACCCGTGCGATCCGAATGCAAAAAGAATAAGGAGAGAGATAAAATATGTTATCAAAATTATATCATTCATTGGTGTTGTTTTTCAACCTCGTAGAATTGAGTTGTTCGATGTTATGTTACCATCCCGAAACGGTTTCGATGAGGATGTCTTGTGTTACCTTGCTGACAGCCTGGTTGAGAGCAGTCGTCCGTGTTTCGCTGCTGGTGCTATACTCCCCCCAATTTGAAAAATCTTTCTCCCACACCTTTTTCCTTAACTTTAAATCCTGATATGTAACATGCACATTGATCGTTACACGCCGAGTGGTTACTTGTTCTCCCGGTGTAATAACTTGCGGCACATCCTGAACCGAAATGATCGTCCCCTCCAGGATTGAATCCGCCGTATTCCGCTCTGCCATCTGCAAACTATTGTCGTTCACAAAAAGGTTAATCAAGCTTGTCGTAAAGTTCTCTTTAAGCCCCGGCTCGCCGAACCCGCTTTGGTCTTCAAATAACGGAATTGCGATTGTTTTCAAGTGGCTCGGAACGGACGAGCCCGAAAAAGAATACGCACAGCCGGATAAAAAAATTAAAAATGAAAAATTAAAAATGAAAAGTGAAAAAAGAACGCCGTCAACAAGTTCTTTAATTTTCCAGTGTGAATTTTGCATTACTACTGCAATCCGTACTCTTTGATTTTTCTGTATAATGTCCGTTCGCTGATTTTCAGCGCCTGAGCGGCAAGACGGCGGTTGCCCTCGTACTTCTGCAGCGAACCGATAATCATCCGCCGTTCCATTTCTTCCAGCGAAATGTTTTCTTCTCCGGGAGCGCGGGGATGGACGATCGATGTATCTCGAATCTCTGTTCCGGCAGAGGAAGAGGCATCTCGCCGCATGAGCGCACTTGACCCGCCCGCGGCGTTGACCAGCAAGTTCTTCATATCAACGATGTCGGTTTTAAGGTCGACAAGCGCGCGGTAAATGAGTTCGCGTTCCGCAAAGTCGCTGGTCTTCGGGACGTAGACCGGCAAGTTGCGGTCGTCGCCGTTTGTCTGCAAGCCTTTGAGGTATTTCCGGACATCGTTGTCGGTGAGGCGCTTTCCGTTTTCAATAACCAGCATGCTTTCAACGACGTTGCGGAGTTCGCGGACGTTGCCCGGCCAATAATATTGTGTCAACAATTCTAGCGCGTCGTCCGTAATTCCCAGAAACGTGATCGAGTTCTTCTCGGCAAAATCTTTTGCGAACTTGTTGAAGAAAAGGGGAATGTCTTCTCTTCGGTCCCTTAGCGGCGGGATACGGATGTTGACCGACCGCAGCCTGTAGAAGAGGTCGGGTCGAAAATGCTTGTTGTACATCTCACGTTCCAGGTCCTTGTTCGTTGCAGCGATGACCCGAACGTCAACCCGCTTTGCGGACGAAGAACCGACACGCATAAATTCTCCGTTTTCGAGAATGCGGAGAAATTTTACCTGCGTTGCAATGGGCAATTCCCCGATTTCATCGAGGAAAATCGTTCCTCCGTCTGCAAGCTCAAAATACCCTTTGCGCGAATCGCTTGCTCCCGTGAACGAACCCTTTTCATGCCCGAATAATTCGCTTTCGATGATTCCCTCGGGTATCGCGCCGCAGTTGACGGTGACGACCGGTTTGTGCGAACGTTTGCTTGCTGCGTGAATTGCTTGCCCGACGACTTCTTTTCCAACGCCGCTTTCACCGGTGATGAGAACGGTGATGTCGGTCGGTGCGACTTGCTGAATCACCTCCACGATCTCCTGCATTTCCAGCGAATTGCCGATGATATTATGCTCTTCCTGAAACGTCGATGTCTCCACGCTTTCGTCTCCGTCTCTCACGTTATCTCGCGACAATAATTGAGTCAATGTTGTATTTTAATTTCAATTCTGTGATAAAATCACGCGCTTCTTGTTCGCTAGGAAAATTCTCGATAGAAACCACATACAGGGTCTTCTCGCCGATCTTCTTTGGTGTGACAATTGCCGTTCTATTAATTGTAGAGAAAAACTCGATCTGCTTTTTTGCTTTTCTTTTTGTAGAAAAAGCACCGGTTTGTACCGCAAACTTGCGAACGGCCGAGACGGCTGCCGTTGAATCGGGGGCTTCCGTTTTTGCGGGTTCGGTAACGGTCGGCTGTGCTGCCTGTTGTTGTGCAGAAGTGTCGGCTTGCTTGGCCTCGGCCACAGGTTCCTGCTGAACCGCAACCGGCGTTTGTTCTTTTGCCGTTCCAACAACGTACAACGAGTTTGGATATTGCTCCTTCAGCTGTTCAAATTTTTGGTCGGCGGTTTTGTAAAGTCCGACCGAATAATAATACTGGTATACCTTATAGAGTGCATCGTCCGCCCATTCATTTTGCGGAAATTGGTCGACGATCGCCTGAAATTTTTTTACAGCAGCTTCGCCGTCTGTCGTAAGAATTGCATCAAGATAAGCGACGCCGGCATCGTTCGGGTATTGCTTTTCGAGACTCGGTAGTTCCACGCGAACCCGCTCTGCCTGGCCAGTGTATATAAAATCCAATCGTTTCCGCACATCGGCCTCCGGCATTTGTGCCAGGACGATTGCGGCGCCGAGAAAATGGAGCAGGAGTGAAAGATATGCTCCCCGGAAGTTTATCAGCGATAGGTTCATAAAAAACCTGATGTCAACTGTTGACCGCTATGCGGTAGTTGTTCACACTCTGTAGATCTTTAATTATTGTTCCAAACAACGTTGCCGAATTGCATCTGTCAATTTTTATTTTGACAAGCTCGCCGACGCGCGAATCGTCTTTCGGAAAAACTGTGACTTTGTTGGTGTCGGTCCGTCCCATCCACTCATCGCAGGACTTCGCACTTTCCCGCTCCACGAGGATCTCAACCGTGGATCCGACAAGCTGTTGGTTTTTCTGGAGAGAAATATTTTGCTGGAGCTCTATGATTTCGTTCAATCGATCAACCTTTACTCCATCGGGGATGTCGTCGTCCATCTCCCACGCTTTTGTGTGCTCTCGCGGGGAATACTTGAACGTGAACGCGCCGTCGTATCCGACCTCCTGTATCACTTGGAGGGTTTGTTTGTGGTCATTCTCGGTTTCTGTGGGGAAGCCGGCGATAATGTCGGTAGAGAGCGTTGCATCGGGGATCCAAATTCGTATTTTTTCAACAAGCCCCAAGTATTGCTCAACAGTGTACGTCCTGTTCATTAATTGCAGAATCCGGTTCGAGCCTGATTGAACAGGAAGGTGAATGGAGTTACAGATATTTTCATTTTCAGCGATTGCACGGATGAGGCTCTCTGACATATCCTGAGGATGGGGGGTCATGAATCGGATGCGGATCGATCGGTTGACTTCGCTAACGCGACGGATCAGGTCTGCAAAATCAAATTCTCCATCGTGGTACGAATTTACGTTTTGCCCGAGCAGTGTAATTTCTTTGAAGCCGCGGTCGCTCAATCTCTGGACCTCATCCACAATGCTCTGCAGTTTTCGGCTTCGTTCCCTGCCACGGGTGAACGGAACGACGCAGAAAGTGCAAAATTTATCACAGCCCCGCATGACCGAAATCCACGCGTTGATACCTTCGGTTCGCAGCGGCATAATGTCGTCGTAATTTTCAACGCGGGAAAGCTTAACTGCAATCCCTCTTTGACCGTTGAAGGCATTTTCGACTAGCTCCGGCAACTTTCGGTATTCGTCAGGACCGACAACCATGTCGACGACACTGCTTTTATCGATCAACTCGGTCCGCAATCGTTCCGCCATACATCCTAATACGCCTATAAGGACCCCGGGATTTTCACGTTTATAGTTCTTGAGAGTGCTGAGGCGTTGGCGCACACGTTGCTCGGCATTATCCCGCACGCTGCATGTGTTGACGAAAATAATGTCTGCCTCGCCGGGATTTCTGGTTATTCCATATCCGGTGTCGTTCATGATGCTGAGGACGACTTCTGAGTCGGCCACATTCATCTGGCAGCCGTATGTTTCCACGTAGACCTGTTTCTTCCGCATAGATGCATTTTTTCCGCTTGAAATATACCCATTACCTGACAGATAGTCAACGGATTCAAGGTTCATTAATGAAAATTAATAAAAATCACTGATTTTCTGTCGAATTTCATTGAATTTATCTTGACAATTCGTCACACATCGGAAACATCCATTGAATCTCAACAATTGGAGGGCTATATTAAATAATCAAGGGCGAAGAAAAATCATTCGCATTAATCAAAATAGTCTCAACTTAACCCCCCTAATGAAAATGAATCCCAAAAATTTTATAACTGATATCCACCAAAAGGCAAAGCAATTGCATAAGACAATTGTGTTACCCGATGCGCTTGACCCGCGCGCACTTAAGGCAGCGCGAATTATTGTAGATAATGACCTTGCGGTTCCGATTCTCATCGGCGAGGAAGGACAAATACGTTCGAAGGCTAAGTCTGAGAATGTCTCACTACAAGGTGTGCGAGTTGTCGACCCGATGACATCGGAGAGGCTATCGGACTTCTCTCACATCTATTTCAATTTACGGAAGGAAAAAGGAATTCAGTTTACGGAAGCGCAAGAGGCGATGAAGAAGTCCCTCTTTTTCGGAGCAATGATGGTCAGGGAAGGTGGAGCCGACGGGAGTGTTGCAGGATCGATTTCGACAACCGGCAATGTGCTCAGGGCCGGGCTGCAGATCATCGGAGTGCAGGAGGGAATCAGCGTGGTTTCGAGTTTCTTTGTGATGGTGTTTCCGTTCCACATTTATACGTTTGCCGATTGCGCGGTTGTGCCCGACCCGACGGCGGAGCAACTTGCCGACATTGCAATCACGACTGCAGAGAATCACCGGAAACTGACCGGAGAAGAGCCGCGTGTTGCGATGTTGTCGTTCTCCACAAAAGGGAGTGCGTCTCATCCATTGGTTGAAAAAGTACAACGCGCCACAGAACTGGCAAATAAGAAAAGTCCGGGCTTGAAATTAGACGGCGAACTTCAACTCGACGCAGCGATTGTTGCATCGGTGGCAAAACAAAAAGCACCAGAGAGCGGAGTTGCGGGGAACGCAAACGTTCTTATCTTTCCCGACCTGAATGCGGGTAACATCGGCTACAAACTTGCTCAGCGCCTTGGCGGTGCCGAGGCCGTCGGCCCGATCGTGCAAGGATTGAAGCGACCGGCGTTCGACCTTTCACGCGGGTGCAGCGTCGACGACATCGTCAACGTTGTGGCGATCAATGCAGTTATAGGAGCGGCTTAAAAAAACAGTATGCGACTTATACGCTTGTATAAGTCGCATACCGCATCGTTATCTTTTCTTCCACTGAGCAAGCAGGTCTTCTATTTCACTCGGATCGAACCGCGGGTTTGCGGCCTTACCTACCGTTATCGCTTTCTCTGCGACCGAGATCGCATCGTCAACTTTGCCGCTTTGAGCCAGGAGCTCCGCCTTCATGCGAAGGTTTGAGGCATTTTCGTTGATGGCGATGGACTTCTCGACCGCTTCCATTCCTTTATCCCAATTTGTTTTTGAATTGAGGCAGAAGAGCCCATAGTTGTTATATTGCTGCCACGACATTGAAACAGCGGCCTTGTTGGCCTTTGCGAGGATCGCTTCGGTATTGACCTCTATCGTGACCGGAATTGCAATCTTCTCCCACCGCAGGACAAGCTTTACCGAACTTGCAGTCAAATCGCTGAAGCCGTACGAAAGCCATTCTTCATGCCACGCTGTTTCCGGTTTGACCGAAAACCTCAATGCATCTTTTGTAGAATCGTACCTGAACGCTCCCCACTGAGGCTGGGTGTTGAAGATCACTGTCCACTCCCCATGAGTGGGGATTAAGAAAAAGCTGTATGCCCCAGCTTTGACCTGACTACCGGCGATGGTGACATCATCACTGAAGCTCACCATAGTTGCTTCGTTGGCACCTGCTCGCCATACTTTGTCGTACGGAACGAGGCCGCCCCAAATTATTCTTCCTTTGACTCCGGGACGATGGTAAGTTACGGTGATTTCTGTTACCCCGACAGTCTGTGACAGCGTTGCAGCCGGGCTAATTTGAAACATTTTTTGCTGTGCACCTGCAACGTTGAAGGTAAGGAAAATTGCTACCACAATTGCTGACGCAAATATTTTTTCAACAGCCGTTTTCATAGATCATCTCCTTATAGTGTGATGGGTTGATAGAAGTAACAATCGCAACGGAATTCAAGATTTATTCGACCCCTTTCCATACACTCCAGGCCAACCAGAGCCAGCCGATCAAGAAAGAAAGCCCGCCTAGGGGTGTAACGGCGCCAAACCATTTGATGTCGCTGAGTGCAAGAGCATAGAGGCTTCCGGAGAAGAGTACTATACCGGCAAAAAACCACCAGCCAGACGCAGCTGCTCCAGCCAGGTTCCACGAATGCAGTGCCCAGGCAACAACGATCAATCCGATCGCGTGATACATTTGATACCTCACGCCGACCTCAAAAACCTGCAGCATGTCCGGAGAAAGTTTATTCTTCAACGCATGAGCGCCGAATGCCCCAATCGCCACGCCAAGAAAGGAAAAAAGGCAACCGAGGAGAAAAAATATCTTTGTCATAATCACTCAGTGAAAAATCGATTGACAATAATCAACGATCAGTAACACGATGTGTGGAGAGAGAAATTGTGCCGGATTTCTTCAATTGCACCGCTTTTTAAATTTCAGAGCATTCCGCTTCGCTTCCTCAGGAACCATTCGAATCCCAATAACGCAACAATAACCGAAAGGAGTGACGGAAGGTTCCATAGTTCGAACTCACTTGCCGTAGTCTCTTCTCCCGGTTTCATGGAAGGGCGGCTTACAAGATCATGAATTAACTTGTCGAATTGCGTGCCGTCTGCGTATTCGCCCCCGGAGACGGCTGCAAGTTGTTCGAGCAAAGCTTTGTTCAATTTTGTGTCCGAGAATTCGATTGATTGTTCACCGACAGAAAATCGTCCCCCGGATTTCCCAAGGTCAGTCCCGTCGGCTTTTGCCGTCGCTGTGAAAGAGTACTCACCTTCGGGGAGCGCTTCAATTTGCCCCTCGTATTGTCCGTTCTCAATAGGACGCAGGATCGTTTCGAAATGCTGTTGGGATGATAAGGCCGTAGCTTCAACATGGATGTCGGCATCATCGAGCGGTTCATAGTTGGCGTTGTAGGCCTCTCCGAGGAAATCAACCGCCTCCCCCTGTGAAAAAATTTCTTTCGAGGGTTCAATCCGCAACTGCTTGTTGTCGTCCCTCGTAACAAGCCATCGGACGGCATTAGAGATCCATGGGTCGAAAAAATTTTCCGTCTCAGGGCTTGCGCCAGCGAGTAATTTCCATCGCCAGATACCATATCCCAAAACGGCAATGGACTTCATCTGCATAATGCTTCGCGCTACAATCAGAGGGTTATCGATTGCTACACCCTGAACCTTCGTGGTTACAAGGACTAATGCTTCGGGCTTTGCCTTAAATGTTGCAAGCGATGAAAAAATAGGGGGAAGCTTGTTCCAATCGAACGAAGAATTTTCAGTCGATTGAACAAGAACGTCATATTGTTGCTGGGCCGGTATATTGGGGAATACGAGCTGTTCATCGATTCTGTCGGTCGATGTGGTGAAAGGTAAAATGGAGGCGAGTTCTCCGAACCTATGAATATCCAGAGTGCGGCTGATAATGAACAACAGCGGCAATCTCCGCGCGGTGACAGCCTTTGAAATAAGCTGAGTTGCAAACGGAGATGTTGTCTCCGTCGGGAAACCGATGAGGACGATGCACTCTGCAGACGCTAACCCCGCGAACTGCGAAAGGGGCTGGTTGGCGAACTGGCCGCTGGGCTGCTGGACAGCAAGAGAGGATTCAATATTAGGGTCTGCGTGCAAGCTTTGCATAATGGCTGAGACATCGGCACTCGGTGCGCCGGCTATGACGGCGACGCGCATTTTGTTTTTTAGAATTTTTACATACACCGATTTCGCATTATTTTTTTTCGTCACCTCGCCCCGCTCTGCAGGGACGCTTACGGTATATTTTTTGACCCCGGTCGCCGTCGGTGTAAAAGTGAAGTGGATGGAATATTCAGCCGTACTGCTTGAGGCCGAAGGAGGAAGAGTGACAAACCGCTGGTCGATTTGTTTTCCATCCTCAAGCAAGTTGACCGGGAGTTTCCTGTTTTCAAATCCCGAGACCTTGATCGTTGCATCGATCGGCACCGTGGACTGGATATACGTGATGGAATTTGTCAGCAATTTTTCAACGACAATATCTTTTTGCTCCAGGGAATCGCCGATACCTGCGCAGAAAATCGGGATGGCAATTTTTCCCGCTTCATCCAGTGGGTTTTCGCCGGCATTGTAATTGCCGTCGCTTAGGAGGAGAATGGCCTTCAATTGCGGGAGTGATTTATTTTTGAGCGAACGAAGCGCAGATGCGATATCGGTTGTCATTCCGTCAACGCGGAGAGAATCTTTGTCGATCCCATGGAGCGACGGCGAGAAAGTGTAAAGCTCCACATGCGCAGCTGACGACAGCCGATTCAGTGTTTGGCCTGAGATCATTGACCGGAGCAGCTGTTCCCGGTTTCCCGCCCCGTCCGTGATGGACATACTGAGAGAGTTGTCAACAAGAACAGCAACCGCTGGTTGCAACGTTGATCTGCGGGTGAGTGTAAAGAGTGGTTCGCACAGAACAAAAATCATGAGTGTGAGGGCCAGTCCGCGGAGAGTACTCAGAAGATAACGCTTGAATGGAGGAACCGGAGGAACCGTGTTGCGGTAGGTGTAGAAAGAAGCCGCCACACCCGAAGCGGCAGCGATAAGAAAAACATGCCATGGAATTTGAAAAGAAAGGGACAAGGGTTTTGAACTATTTCAACAATACAAGTTTCTTTACAGCGCTGAACGTCCCCGATTTCAAGCGATAAACATACACCCCGCTTGCGAGACCCGACCCATCGAACCTTACCGGCGGCTTTAATCCCGCTGTCTGATACTCGTTCACCAAAGTGGCAACCTCTCTGCCCAACACATCGTACACCCTTAATGTTGTAAAGTTTGAATTTTGTAAATAGTACTGGATCGATGTTGAAGAGTTGAACGGGTTTGGGAAATTTTGGTACAGCTCGAACGATGATGGAATGGTCGTCATGTTCAGGTTTGATGACCCGTAGTCGAACTCGAATAAATTGTTCGGTGCCTCGTACGGCGTAGTGTACCGTTTATTGGTTGTGTCGATTGCCGAAATGTAGAATTTTATTTTTGTTCCGGTGCTCTGTTCCGGAATGTTCCCGGTGTAGCTTCCGGAATTATTTGACGAATCAATAATACCTGTCATTAGCATCGGGGACAACGCAAATGTTGCTCCTCCATCGCTAGAATACGATAGCATGATGGAATTCTTTTTAATCGGTGCGTTCGAGGCGGCACAAACAACAACGTTTGTACTGCCATCTCCTAAAACTATGATTTCCGGGTC
>JBAUMC010000025.1:0-5964 GCA_049578505.1 Bacteroidota bacterium
AACATGCCTTCAAATCAATTGGAGCTTGCAATGTGGATGGAGTCCGAGCGGATGATGCATCTCAAAATCGATTCGATCGGCATCGAAACCCAGCGCAGTGTTGTGAAAGAAGAACGAAGGCAGAGTATCGACAACAGGCCGTATGGTTCCTGGTTCGAACAAACTTTTGCGCACGCCTACAAAGTCCATCCCTACCGGTGGGTTCCGATCGGATCTTTCCAGTATATCGACAGAGCAACGTACGATGAGTTCCACCAATTCTATAAATCGTTCTACGTACCGAACAACGCCTGTCTCGCTATCGCCGGAGATATCGATATCGAAAAAACAAAGGCATTGGTAGCCAAGTACTACGGGGATATTCCAAAAGGGACGAACGAAATCTACAGGCCTTCAGTCGTCGAGCCGCCGCAGGCGGCAGAAGTACGGGATACGGTCTACGACAACATCCAGCTACCGGCAGTCATCGAAGCGTACCACATGCCGGCACAAGGGACAAAAGACTACTACGCCCTCAGCATGCTAACGACACTATTGTCGGGAGGAGAAAGCTCGCGCTTGAACAAACGTCTGGTCGACAAAGAAAAAACTGCAGTCGCGGTCCAATCATTCCCGCTGGACCTTGAAGACCCGTCGCTATTTATTTTGCTGGGGGTAGCGAATTTCGGGAAATCACCGAAAGAAATCGAGACGAGCATTCAGGAGGAAATTGAGAGAGTCAAGGACACGCTCATCACCGATAACGAGCTGACGAAGATACGGAACGAGGAAGAGACGGGCTTCATCGAGAAAAATTCGACCGAGCAAGGAATAGCAACGGAGCTGGCGAATTATCATCTCTTCTTCGGCGATACGAACCTCATCAACTCCGAGATCGACAAGTTCATGGGGGTGACAAAGGAAGATCTCCGGCGCGTCGCAAGCGAGTATCTCGCGGTAAAAAACCGGACCGTTCTCTACTACCTCCCAAAAACAAAAGTACAGTAGCATAAAGGAGCTCTCACAATGAAAAGATTCCTATTAGCCTCACTTGCGCTCTCATGTTTCGCCTTCGGTGTCGCGCAAGCTCAACTGGATAGAACCAAAATACCGGGACCGGGGCCTGCCCCCGCAATCGCGTTCCCCAGCTACGATGTCGTGACAACGCCAAACGGCATCCGGGTTATCGTGGTGAAAAATTCGGAATTGCCGATTGTGAGCATCAGTTTGCTCATTGACAGAAAGCCTCTCCTCGAAGGGAAAGACGCAGGCCTGATCGACCTCGCCGGCCAGCTTCTTCGCAGCGGCACAACCACTCAGACCAAAGACCAACTTGACGAAGCGATCGACCTCATCGGCGGGGACCTCTCCTCGAGCGGAACCAACGTGTATGCATCGGGCCTGTCGAAATACACGGAAAAGCTTTTCGCATTAATGTCGGATATCACTCTTCATCCCTCATTCCCCCAGGATGAGCTTGACAAACTCATTACACAGACAAAATCGGGACTGCAGGACAGAAAAACCGACCCCGGTATGATTGTCGACGTGGTCAGAAAAAAACTGATCTATGGCGCCGACCATCCGTACGGCGAGGTCGAAACCGAAGAAACTGTCGGCAAGATCACCCGGGAGAAATGTATCGCGACCTACAATACCTATTTTAAATCGAACTACGCGATCATCGCGGTGGTAGGGGATGTTGAGAAAGACAGCGTCATGAGCCTCGTCAACAAATATTTCGGCACGTGGCCGAAGGGAACGCTCCCCTCGCCGGAATTCGCAGCTCCCCCTCGGCTGGATAAAGTGCACGTTGCCTTCGTCGACAGGCCGAGCTCGGTTCAGTCGGTGATCAGGGTCTCCGAGGTCGTCGATTTGCCGCGGGTTTCGCCCGACGTGCTTCCGGTCCAGGTGATGAACACGATTCTTGGAGGAGGCGCGTTCCGGCTCTTCATCAACCTCCGCGAAAAGCATGCATACACCTACGGCGCCTACAGCTCCCTCTCCCCTGATGAACTGATCGGAAATTTCACGGCTTCAGCTTCGACGAAGAATGCCGTCACAGACAGCGCGCTCACCCAGATCTTTTACGAACTCAACCGGATCCGTGATGAAAAAGTAGACTCAAGCGAATTGCAGATGGCGAAAAATTATCTGAGCGGATCGTTTGTCAGAGGCCTCGAACATCCAAACACGATCGCGCAATACGCGATCGCAATCGAGCGCTACGGGCTACCGAAGGATTACTATAAGACGTACCTCAAACGGCTCGATGAGGTGACTGCCGACCAGGTGCAAGCTGCCGCCAAAAAATATCTCGACCCCGCTGCCATGCTTGTCGCCGTTGTAGGATCGGCCAGCGATGTAAAGGAAAAGCTGGCACAGTTCGGGCCTATCGATATGTATGACGAAGAAGGGAATCTTATCGTTCATAAAGCTCTCCCTGCCGTGACGCTGACGCCGGATGAGATTTTTGCAAAGTTCATTGAAAAGAGCGGCGGCAAGGCAAAAATCAAAGCCATGAAAGACAAAACTATTGAGATGAGCGGCAAGATTCAAAACATGGATGTGAAGCTGAAAGTCGTTCAAAAAGCCCCTAACAAGATTTTTGCGGAAACTGAAATGGTCGGGATGTTCAAACAACGGCAGGGCTTCGACGGAAAGCACGGCTGGTCGGTCTCTCAACAGGGCATTAAAGACCTGACCGGAGACCAATTGGATGAGATCAAGTTTGAATCTATTTTCGATCTCTATGACAACTATAAAACGTTTGGATACAAGGCCGAAGTAAGCGGTGTAAAAACATTGAACGGAAAAGATTGTTACGAGGTGAGTATTTCGAATGCCTCGGGGAAGTCGATGAAGGAGTATTTCGGGGTGGACGATCTCCTGAAATACAGGGACGTGAAATCGATGCCGACGCCTAACGGCCCGGTCGAGCAGACCACCGATTACTATGACTACAAAGATTTTGGCGGCTACCTTGAACCGGGAAGGATAGAACAGAGCGTTATGGGTCAGTCGTTCGAGTTTACAACTGACAAGTACGAGGTGAACACAAAGGTAAGCGACAAGATTTTCAGAAAACCAAGTAAGTGATTTCTCTGATTGCGCAGATTTAGCACAGATTGTCCCGAAGGGATTCCTTCGGAACAGATTTCGCAGATTTAGAATCCGCAACGGGAAATAGGTTTCCCGCAAAATCGAAAGATTCCTGGATAGAGCCTCAGTATGTCATTCCCGCGAAAGCGGGAATCCAATTACTAGGGTAGTTTGACACTTGCGTGGATGCCCACTTCCGTGGGGATGACAGACGGGGGTGGACATAACAGGCTATATGTCATTCCCGCGTGCCAAAGGCATCCCCTTGGGAAAAGCGGGAATCTACTTACCGTTGTGTAGCACAATGCATGGATGCCTGCTTCCGTGGGCATGACAATCACATTACAGTTAGTGGGTACAACAGGTGGCTTGTCATTCCCGCGTGCCAAAGGCATCCCCTCGGGAAAAGCGGGAATCCATCTACCGTTAACGAACTCTTCCCCGGGGGACAATGCGCCGATATTTCGTGTATATCATGTCAAACAAGAAAAGAGGGACGCTTTACATCGGTGTAACAAATAGCTTGAAAACCAGAACGTGGCAGCATAAATCCGGCATGTACGACGGCTTCACTAAACGATATTCGTTGCATGACCTGATTTACTTTGAAGAATTCACAGATGTCAGGGACGCAATCACGCGTGAAAAGCAATTGAAGAAATGGAACAGGGGATGGAAAATCGAACTCATCGAGAAGATGAATCCTGAATGGATAGACTTGTACGATACGTTGTAAATTGCGTGGATGCCCACTTCCGTGGGCATGACAGACGGGGGTGGACATAACAGGCTATATGTCATTCCCGCGTGCCAAAGGCATCCCCTTGGGAAAAGCGGGAATCCATTTACGCTTGTGTAGCACAATACATGGATGCCCGCTTACGCGCGCATGACAAACACCTTGCAGTCGGTGGGTACAACAGGTGGCTTGTCATTCCCGCGTGCCAAAGGCATCCCCTCGGGAAAAGCGGGAATCCACTTACCGTTGTGCAGCACAATGCATGGATGCCCGCTTACGCGGGCATAACAAACACATTGCAGTCGGTGGGTACAACAGGTGGCTTGTCATTCCCGCGTGCCAAAGGCATCCCCTCGGGAAAAGCGGGAATCTACTTACCGTTGTGCAGCACAATACATGGATGCCCACTTCCGTGGGCATGACAGACTGAAGAGATCGCGGGCTGTTCACATACCTTAAATAAAAAATCCCGTTCAGTTATTCACCGAACGGGATTTTTGTTTATCACTCAATCTGCGCTAAATCAGCATCATCAGAGCAATCACAAATCACTTCATCAAAAGCATCTTCTTCACATCGAGACGATCCGGAGCTCGCAGAACGTAGAAGTAAACTCCCGAAGCAAGTCGCGAGGCATCGAATGTGACATTCTGAACTTCATCTGCCGGAACAACACCATCAAGCAATGTTGCCACTTCCTGACCGATGCTGTTGTAGATCTTTACCGCAACATGTTCAGTCGTCTTCATCGCAAAGGTAAACTTCGTCGACGGGTTGAACGGGTTGGGATAGTTCTGGCTCAGCTGGTAATCTGAGGCCGAAAGAGTTGCCTTTACCGTAACTTCGGAACTGTAAACAAAACCACCGTCGCGGTTGATTTGCTTGAGGCGATAATTGTATGTACCGGCTTCCTTCACAACATCGCTGTAGCTGTAACTCTGCGGTGTGTTTGTTGTTCCTTTACCCGCAATATTCCCTACTTTTGCCCAGGTAGAAGAGGTAGCTTGATTGACGCCTGCCGCCTGACGCTCGACATCGAAACCGGAGTTGTTGATCTCTGTTTTTGTCGCCCATGAGAGATTGACTGTGCGTCCCTGTGCAAGAGCTGTGAAGCTAGTGAGCTCGACGGGAAGATTCGCGTCGGTAATCGAGGGTGTTGTAAGGGTCACGGCAGAACCAGTCCAAGGGTTCGCGTGTCCCAATGTAAACGCATCACAACTAGTGCCAGCTCCCGATGTCTTCCAAGCAAGCCCCGCGGTTCCAGCAGTATTCGTTATCCCGGAAACGCAATATGTCCCAAATTTGTAAGAAGTTCCTACAGTAAGCTTAGGGATATTATTATTGAAAGTAGTTTGGGATCCAAATGATGGTTGTTGAATGTTGATGATAAGACTGTTTGAAGTAATCGCGGCGGGGCTGATAGCATTACCCTCATACGTTGCACCAATACTACCACCTAATGAGTCCTTTAAAGCAAAATTTACACCAGTGATGTTTTGGTCCGTGTCCGCCAATACGGGATTGGTAAAGTTGGCCGAATTAAACGTTAGTACAAAGTCAGCGTTTCCAAGAAATACGGTACTGACTGTCGCTTCTATATAGATATCGAAAAATAAAGTGTCATGAGAGACAAACTGATTTGCAACCGTCAACTGGACCGTTTGAGCAGATGAAGTGTTCACAGCGGCAAACAGGACCAACAAGACTGCCAAAAGCAATGGTAACCTTTTCATTAGGTATCTCCTCTTATTTAAAGGTTAATAGATTAATCGTAATATAGAACTCAATTAGGGAAATTAGGCACCTGAGTGCTGACGTTTCTATTATTCCATGTGTTGTTCCTATCGGCACCATCGACAACACCACTCAAATCAGTATCGCTCCCGATGTAGGTCGAAAGATTCCTATTATTCCATGTGTTATTTCGGTCAGCTCCATCGATGACTCCACTGGCATCCGTGTCACCGCACCAGAGACCAAACCCTCCTCCTGTCAGTGAAGCCATTATTTGGCCGCTGCCATGAGCTTGCGACTGCGAGTTAGTAAAATCATAGGCACTTGCTTCATTAGGCAGAGTCACGCTGCTTGCGCTAATGACAGCTATATGGTTGCGATGCATGACAACGATGGAATCCGAAATCGTG
>JBAUMC010000026.1:0-26323 GCA_049578505.1 Bacteroidota bacterium
ATGTTACACTCGAGGCGTAATTGAGAGTGGCATTTGAGAAGAAGACCCCATCCGTGTAAAGCTCCTTGAATCCACCTTTGAAATATGGTGCAAAACGGTCAAAATAATCCTCCCTCATCTGATCCACGGAGATAAAAATTATCAACCGTGGTGACTCACCGGCGAACGACAGACATCGCATGATTACCAACATACTCGCTACAAACAGAGTCCGTCGTCTCAAGCTGCTTATAGAACGTGCATTCCTGGCAATAATATTCATTCAAAAACACTATTCAAGTCATTTGCAAGATACAATAAAGTTAGAAAGATAGAAAGAGCTATTCCAAGAAATCAGATTTTTTCGTATCTTCTAACGACAATAATTGTATAAACAATCACCAACAACCTAGATTCTATGCGCACGCACATCACAAAATCTTTTCTTCTCGCCGGCTGTCTATCGCTGCTGTTCGTATTACCTCTCGCTTCCCAGACAAAATCAATCACAATACTTCATACGAACGATATCCACGCAACTTTTATTCCACGCGAAGCAACCTGGATGAGGGAGACTCCAAAGCCTCTCGTAGGAGGCATCAACGAGCTCTCGTTCGCGCTCGACAGCGTCAGGAAAATTAACAACGCAACCTTGTACCTCGACGCCGGAGATATTATGACCGGTAATCCGATAACCGAGTACGAGTACCACGGTGCTCTGGGCGGAGCTCTGTTCCAAATGATGAACATGATCGGCTGCGATGCATGGTGTCTCGGCAATCATGACTTCGATCTTGGCCAAAAGAATTTACTGCAGCTCACTAGAATAGCAAAATTCCCGACCGTCTCGGCGAATGTCGTGGACGACAACGGTAATTATCCGTTGAATAACAAGCCGTACGTCATCATCGAGAAAAACGGTTTGAAAATCGGCATCATCGGTGTCATGTCGCAAGGCCTGTACGGCCTCGTGAACCAAACTATGCTTGTCGGGATCAAAGTCCTGTCGCCCATCGCTACAACTCAAAAATTTATCGATGAATTGCAGCCAAAAACGGACTTGATCGTCGCTTTGACCCACCAAGGCGTGGACGACGACTCGGTGCTCGCGATGAATGTCCACGGCCTGAATGTCATCGTCGGCGGACATTCGCACACACGACTGAAGCAACCAAAGTTGATCAACGGCGTTATTATCGTACAAACCGGCGCCTATTGCGAAAACCTTGGCGTACTCGACTTAACCGTTGATAATAAAAAGGTGACGCAGTACAACGGCAAACTTATACAACTATGGTATGACAGCGCCCGTCCAAAAACTGAATTATCAGCATTCATTGACTCTGTCCAGCATGGCATTGAAAAGGACTACAGCCAGGTGATCGGTACGCTGAAAGAAGATTGGGTCCGCAACGATAATGGTGAATCCGGAATCGGCGATTTCATTTCGGATGCTCAGCGCGAAGCCGCTCATGCCGACGTCGGTTTTATGAACAACACTGGTATCAGGAAGAACCTTTCAGCCGGGCCGATCACGAAACGAGATATTTTTGAAATCCTCCCCTTCAGAAATATTTTGACGACGTTTCAACTGAGCGGAAGTGATGTAAAAACGATCGTCCTTAATTACATTCAACAACATCTGAAGATCCAGACGTCGGGAATACAATGCGAGTGGAAAAGCAACCCTGACGGTAAGATCGAAATCGTCAAGCTTGAAATCAACGGCAAGCCGTTCGACGAAAAAGGGACGTACATTGGAGCGGCAAGCGATTTTTATGTCGGCGAAGCCAAACATTACCTGGGAATCGAAATCCTTCATCCCGTGTACTTGCAGCAAACAGTCTTTGAGACAATAGAAACAAAAGTGCGTAATGAAAAAGAGGTCGATTCAAAAGTAGAGAATCGAATCAAAGAGATTAAATGAATTGAGACTTCCGAATAATATAAAATTATACAAAAGGAAACTGCATGAGCGGTAAACACTTCCCAATCCTTATCATCACCGGCCGACCGGCCGCAGGAAAATCGGAGGTCATCGATTTTCTCAAAAAAGCAAACCCGAAGGAGAGGTTGGAAAGATTTCATATTGCGGATTTCGAGGAGCTCGACGATTTTTTATATGTATGGGAATCGTTCGAGATCGACGATATCTTGAGCAAAAACGGCAAGCCGCGTGTCTGGTCGGACGAAAAATATTGGTTCAAGGACCATTTTACTTGGAACTTATACATAGAACGCATAAGCCTTGAATACCGTAAGAAGCTAGCGCGAAACCCGAATTACCATGACGCCATGACGACGTTGGTGGAATTTGCGCGGGGGGGCAACAACGGCATTTACGAGGCGTTGTCTTACGTGCATGAAGAAATCCTGAAACGCGCGGCGTTAATGTACATCCGCGTATCATACGAAGAGTCTCTACGCAAAAACCGGAGGCGAGCACGAAAGGGACAGGAGGATTCGATTCTCTTCCATTCGCTACCCGACGAAAAAATGGAGTTCTATTACAAAGCAAACGACTGGGAGAAACTCGAAAGAAAGGATCCGGACTATATCAATGTAAAAGGATTTAAAATCCCCTATGCGACGTTTGAAAATGAGCCGGAGAAAACTCTGGATCCGCTGCTCATCGGGAAAGAATTGGAGCGAGTGACGACAAAATTATGGAGTATGAAAAAGTAAAGAGAGCAGATGACAGTCAACTTTAAGGTGACGGTCATCTACCAGCCCTCTAAAACGCTTCTGTTACGGTGAGATAGACACCGGAAGAGTTGCTGCCGAAGCCCATATCGAGACGAAGAGCGATACGGTCATCCCGCTTCAGTAAAAAACGAATACCTGCCCCACCAGCAAATTTGAACTCGTTGAAACTCCACAGGGAAACTTTGTCTGCCACTTGTGCAACGCCGGCGAACGCAACCGCACCGAATCTCCACCAGACCGGGACTCTGTATTCAATTTGCCCGCCGAC
Organism: Bacteroidota bacterium; assembly: GCA_049578505.1. Classification (GTDB taxonomy): domain Bacteria; phylum Bacteroidota; class Ignavibacteria; order UBA10030; family UBA8401; genus JAGVPT01. The sequence goes on from JBAUMC010000026.1 coordinate 2,954, forward strand.
CTCGGTCTTATCCCGGTACTGACCGTCAAAATAACCGCGCAGAAAATCCTGCCCTCCAAAACCGGCTAAGTCCTGAAACGGTGCAGTGCCGTCGATAATTTGCGTTGTCGTCTGTACCGCCATAATCTGCGATGGCATCAACTCAAAAAAATTGCGTGTATCGAGAGAAATGTCGGTGTAGTTAAAATTGCTTCCTACCGACTTGCCGTTCACGACGGCTGTGAACTGATAGAAGCTTCCGGAATATGCGGCAAACGTGTTGTCCCTTGAATCCCAATTCGCCACGATCCCCCCACCCGAAACAACTCCACCGCTGCTCCCAGGGATTGTGCCGGACTCAAGAAGCCCTCCAGGCCTCGTTTGCACCGTCGAAGAGGATTCGAACTGAAGAAGCGGGGCGAGGTTAAATTTTGAAAAGATAGTTCGGTATAAGACAATTTTGGCAATATACGCTTTTGAAATATAACTCTCTCTGGCGCTCGACGAGACGTTATTTCCAATTCCGTAAAAACTGTTTGGGAAATTCTTATACCATGTGTCGGTCAATAAACGGTATAAACCGGCGGCAAAATAAAAATCGCCGTTGATTTCGACTATAATTTGTTTCTTCTCGGTATAAATAAGATCTCCGGTGACGTCGGAAGGCCTGCTGGCGAGTTTGGCTGTATCCCAGTGGAGGTAAAGGGCGGCAGCGCCTCCGGCAAACCCTGTTTCAGGAGTGTAAAAGAAGATCGGTAGCGGATAAATTCCCGATCGCCTTGCACCAAGCGTATCGCCGTCAAAGTTTTGGGCAAAAGATACATGAGGCGAGATTATCTCAGCAACGAAGGATAAAATAAATACTGAAATGCGGATGATCGCTTTCATAGCGCGGTGTGGAAAGGTTTTCCGGTTAATACGAAGCCGGATCTCTAATTCGAAAAGTCGCGAGTATTTGAAAAATTTGACATCCGTAAATAACAAAACGTCCGACATGCCGCGAAAACCGAAGAACAATTCAATCTTTGGATGTTACAATGGAGGGATACTTGCGATGCATTTCGCAACAGAAGTGACACCATCAATTCGGGTAGAAACAGATCATTGATGCGACCCCTTCCCTTTTGGAAGCTCATTCCATAGTCGTGACATCACGAATGCACCGAATAAAGCAAACGGTATCGGCGCCCAGTGCCAAGCTCCCCATCCCCAATTGGTGGTTATATAACCGACGCCCATCCCGACGAACGCACCCGCAAGATATTGCATCCCGTCAAATAGTCCGGCTGCACTTGCCGCAGCACGCTTGCCCCCAAAGTCCATCGATGCAGCGCCCCCGATCATTCCATGCGCGCCGTTGACGAAAAACGAAAGAAGGATAAGACAGCACGCGGCGAAGATCGGGCCCATATTGAGCAAGTCGGAGAGACCAAACACCGCGAGGGTCAATGCCATGCCGATGAATCCAAAGGTAATCACCGGCGCCCGCCGACCGCCGAAAGTCCTGTCGGAAGCGATGCCGAAGACAAAGCCCCCCGCAATACCGGCCAACGCAATTCCCCATGTCGCAATAACGTACGGGAGGTACGTTGCAAACGCCGATTTGTTCGCCCCGTGAAAATCCACAAAATATTTCGGCCACCATGCGTCGACCACGCTCCGGCGAACGAAGCCGATCATCATCGAGCCGAGGGCGATCATCCACATAAGGCGTGAGGCAAAAACTTTCTTGATGACAAACGCCAGCGACGATGGCTTGCTTTCGTCTTCTTCAATCTCATCGCCGGTATCGAAGTCGCCCAGGCCCGCTTCCTTCGGAGAATTGTGCATGAAGAAATAGTTAATCGCGAAAAGCACCAATACACACGCACCGGGGATCCAAAATGCATATTGCCACGGCAGCACGAGAAGGATGAGAGGCACACCTTGAAATGCAAGCAAGAGCCCCATGCGTATCAACACCCCGAAGATTCCGGCGAATGTCCCCCGCTCGCGGACGTGGAACCACTGCGCGTTCACTTTCACAATTGAAAGCGCGCCGAAAGACTGAAAGTAGCCGTTAATACCCCACACGATCGCCATTAACGTAAGGATCATTCCGCCGGACAAACCGAATTTCAACATTGGAGGCGTCACCACATGCCGCGCAAGCCCCGACCCCTCCCAGACCGCGGGGCTGAGGATGGCAAAGCTCGCCATACCAAAAAGAAAATTCATCAATGCAACGCCCGCAGCGCCGAAAAGGAAGGCTCTCTTGCCGCCGGTGCGGTCTGCAAATGGACCGTTCAAAACGACTGAAAGTCCGTAGACTAGCGGCATTAATGTTTCGAAGATTCCCAGGTCAGTGTTTTTCCAGCCAAGCAGGTCCGCTAAAGTGGGAGCAACGGCAGTATAGTTGTAACGGGTCATGTAAAAAAAAGCATACAAGAACCCGAGCGACAGCCAATTGATGACGCGCTCTCTTCGGAACTCTGGGGAGATGACCGGACGTTCCAACACGAATGATTCCATTCTTTCCTTCTGTCGGAGTGATAAAGGAACTACGCGAGCAGTTCTTCTGCCTTCTTTACAACATTTTCCACCGTAAAGCCGTACTCTTTGTAAAGAACTTCAAACGGGGCCGATGCTCCGAACTTTGTAATTCCTAAAACTGCTCCTTCGTCTCCGACATATTTACTCCATCCCATCGGTACCCCCGCCTCCACAGCGAGCCTCTTTTTTATTGACGGTGTGAGGACGCTCTCCCGGTATTCTTTTGTCTGACGTTCGAACAATTCCCACGACGGCATGCTGACCACTCGCACACCGACTCCTTTTTCTGAAAGCCGCTCATATGCGCCGATCACAAATTGAACTTCGGAACCTGTACCGATCAATATCATTTCTGGCTTTGATGAGCTTTCGGCAAGGATGTAAGCCCCCTTCCAGAAATTTTCTGCAGATGCATAGGTATTCCTATCGATCATAGGTACTTTTTGCCGAGTGAGAGCGAGGGCAACGGGACCGCTATGATGTTCCACCGCATACTTCCATGCCTCCACTGTTTCGTTGGCATCCGCAGGACGCAGAAGCGTCATGTTCGGTATGGCCCGCAGAGCCGCAAGCTGTTCGATCGGCTGGTGGGTCGGCCCGTCTTCCCCCAAACCGATGCTATCGTGAGTGAAAACATAGATCGGGCGAATTCCCATGAGCGCTGCAAGCCGGATCGGAGGGCGCATGTAGTCTGAAAAAACTAAAAATGTCCCGCCGTATGGAATGATCCCGTCAGTTAAAGCCAGCCCGTTGAGGACGGACCCCATCGCATGTTCTCTCACTCCAAAGTGGAAATTCCTTCCGTCGTAACTCCCCGGCTGAAATTCCGGAGAATTTTTCAGCACGGTATTATTCGATGGTCGCAGGTCGGCGGAGCCGCCGATCAATCCGGGCAGATGGGGTGCAATGGCATTCAGAACTTTGCCTGAGGCTTCGCGCGTGGCCATCCCGCCGGTTTCGGGCCCGAATTTGGGAAGCGCCTTTTTCCATCCGTCACCGAGTTTTCCCTTCCATATGCCCTCTAATTCCTCGCAGAGTGCAGGATATGCCTTTTTGTATTCAGAGAATTTCTTTTGCCATTCTTCTTCTGCTGCCATTCCCATTGCACCCGCCTTCCTGAAGTGATCAAGAGCCTCAGGCGGGATATAGAACTGTTTGTCCGGATCCCACCCGTACACTTTCTTGGTGAGCTTCACTTCTTCTTCGCCAAGGGCCGTGCCGTGAACTTCGCCCGTGTCGTGTTTATTTGGACTCCCGTAGCCGATGTGAGTCCGCACTGCGATGATCGACGGACGGTTGGTAACGCCCTGGGCTGCGCGAATCGCTTTGTCGATCGCTTCGACATCGTTTCCGTCAGAAACCGCCTGGACATGCCAGCCATACGCTTCAAAGCGTTTCATCCGGTCTTCGGTAAAGGCAAAATCAGTGGTGCCGTCGATGCTGATATGGTTGTCGTCGTATAAGTAAATAACGTTCCCCAGCTTCAAATGTCCCGCAAGCGATGCCGCTTCCGATGAGACTCCTTCCATCAAATCTCCGTCCCCAACAATGCCGTAAATAAAATAATTCACTACGTCAAAGTTCGGGCGATTGTGACGCGCAGCCATGTATCGTTCGCCGATCGCCATTCCTATGCCGTTCCCAAAACCTTGGCCGAGCGGACCGGTCGTTGTTTCAACCCCTGCCGTTAGATGGTATTCCGGATGACCCGGAGTCTTGCTTCCGAACTGGCGAAAATTTTTCAAGTCATCCAGCGACAGGTCGTACCCGGTAAGGTGGAGGAGGCTGTAGAGTAACATCGAGCCATGGCCTGCCGACAACACAAACCGGTCCCGGTTGTGCCAGTGCGGATTTGCAGGGTGATGCTTCAAAAAGCGCGTCCACAGAACGTAAGCCATCGGTGCGGCACCCATCGGCATTCCGGGGTGCCCGCATTTTGCTTTTTGCACGCCGTCAATAGCGAGAGTCCTGATCGTATTTATGCACAGCTGATCTAATGCGTTGTTATCCATGGAAAACTCCTAAAGTTCGATCTATATGTGAATAGTATCAAAGATAAGCCTTCTTGCGAAGGATCCCTAGGAAGAAGAACTCATGATGAGAGTAGATATTTTTACGTAGAGGAAGATAGCAAAAAAATGGAAAAGATAAAAGATGGCGGCAGAAAAATCATGGCGGTGATTGCTTACACTGTAACGACCCGGTGCAACCGGCCCTTCTCATTCCCAAAAGACGGCTATTCCATTCTATACCCGGCTCGCTCAACTGCTCGGCGCGTCGCTTCCAATACCTTCGAGTCGGGATTATGCGGAAGCACCGGAATCTGGGCAGCGGCATGCATCATTGATAGAAGCTTATCGTTGTTTTTGCCGATGGCCTCTTCCGAGAGTTCGTAAAGTCCCTCGACCTTTTCTTCGAGTTTGTTATGCGCAGTCAGAATCGTCTGGATTGTTGAAACAACCGTTTTTGTAGGGGGAGGAACCATGAGCGCTACGAGCGCTCCGTGGTCGAGGTGAATCTTCGCGGCAATCGGCAAAGGCGTTCCGCCGCGAAACCGCTGGACTGCGGGAAGTAAAATTTTTTCTTCGATGCTGATGTGTCGAAGTAACCCCGCGCGGAATTCGGCGTACGCCTCATCGTCGAACTTTTCCGGGTCGGCAAGAGCACGGTTGAACAAATCGTCAAGTCGCTTGTGGTCCTCTGCTAAGAACCTATAAATGGGGCCTGCCAGAGCGGATCCTTTCTTGCGGAAACATTTACGATGGGGCGCTGGAGCGAGAAACTATTCTTTGTCTTTTATCAACTCGTGTTCGATGGCATACCGTACAAGGTGGGCGACGTCATGAACGCCTATCTTATGCATGATGTTAGTCCGATGAGTATCAATCGTCCTGGAACTGATGAATAATTTTTCCGCAATTTGCTGGTTGGTGAGTCCACGTGATACAAGCTCGAGGATTTCTTTTTCGCGGGCCGTCAGAAGCTCTGATGGCGGCTGTGAGGTCTTTGGCTGGTCGCGTCTTCCCAAAAATCCTTTCACGATAAGCTCGTTGACGCGCGGGCTGAAAGCTCTTCCACCTCTAACAACCGTCCGTATTGCTGCAATAAGCTCTTCCTTCTCGGCGCTCTTCAACAAGTATCCCTCCGCGCCGAACTCCAGCGCCTGATGTATGTATTCTTCCTGTTCGTACGCCGTTAAAATAAGAACATGAGTGCCGGGAAAATCCTTCCGGACCAGCTTCGCAACCTCGAACCCGGAGAAGAGCGGGATGAAGAGGTCGAGAACAATGAGATCGGGATGAAGCTCTTTCACCTTGCTTACTGCTGCTTCACCATCCTCTGCCTCGCCGACGACGACAAAGTCCTCCACATCTTTTAACTGGTTCCGTATCCCGAATCGGGCAAGGGGGTGGTCGTCAACAATCAGAATATGTGTCTTCTTTATCACAAATGCGATCGTGCAAAACGTCAGTTATTGTGGCAAATTGCAAAGCGAATTGGAATTACTGCAGGAAAGATTCAGCGAAAGACAACGCACGCCGGGCCGGAAGCTGCCCGTTGGCGTCATTCCTTCGCCTGAACAAGTCCTTTGTCGATGGCATACCGTACAAGGTTTGCGACATCGTGGATATTTAATTTTTGCATAATATTTGTGCGATGCGTATCGACAGTCCGTGCGCTGATAAACAGCTTCTCTGCAATCTGAGGGTTTGTCAGGCCATCGGCAACAAGCGAAAGAATTTCTTTTTCCCGCTTTGTAAGAATTTCGTCATCCGAGAGGGTCTGGATCTTTTGGCCCTCAGCCTTTCGGATGAAATTCTCAACTATAAGTTTCGAGATGCCGGGACTAAAGAATTTCTCTCCTTTCATCACAGCACGTACCGCTTCAATCAACTGCTCTTTTTCAACGCTCTTGAGAACATATCCTCCCGCTCCCGAGCGAATAATCTGGTAGACGTAGTCTTCGTTCTCAAAACCGGTTAGGATCAATATGCGGATGGACGGATATTTCTTTTTTAGAAGCTTCGTCGCCTCAATGCCGGAAATTCCCGGCATAAAAATATCCATGATGACAAGGTCGGGTCCCAATGCTTTTGTCTTAGCAATAGCGTCTTCGCCGTCTTCCGCTTCCCCCACGACGACAAACTCCTCATGGGATTTTAATTGATTGATAACCCCAAAACGGACAAGCGGGTGGTCATCGACGACAAGGATTTTGATTTTTTTCATGGCATGCTGGCCGACATAGGAAATCGCATAATTCCTTCCCACATTTGTTCGGTCTTTCGTGGTAAATGTATGAACTATAAGTGGAATTGTCAATTCCAAACGGTATCGGATCGATGCTGTCACTTCGAGGTTAAATCCGGATTAATTTCCCGATAAAAATTGCCGGGTAACATAGGTCACGGAATCATCTTTCAACCTTTAATCCAGGGACATTTGTTCAAAGCAGAAAACTGTCGGCGGGTCATTACACAATTAGATATTGGGAAATTTATCGGACGGATTAATCAAATGCTCTCGCAGTCAGCTTCGGGGATCCAACCGATTTTTCCGTCTGCTAGGCGGATTTTGCGCCAATGATTCACACTGTCCAAGACCTGTACCCGCAAGCCCTTGTGAAGAACAAAGAGGTCGTTTCCTTTGCTATCCGGCGCGGACTTGATGTTCGCCACGTCGCTCATGACAATTGCGAATTCGGTATTCGATTCCTTGTAGGATTGTACACCGAACCCTATCATTGTCAAAATCAGCGCTGCCGAAAAAACAAGACCTCCAAAGAGCGAAATCCTCTTCTGAGCATACGACTGTGCGTAAAGGAAAAAAGCAAACGCGGCAAGAGTGAGGATGAATAAAGAATACACAATCCACCCCATCGTTGAAAGCGAAAAGAGGCTCAGCATCGTATCGATCCAGCGGTAAATAAATAGCCTCGGTACAGCATCTATCTTGTCGACAACTTGAAGATTGGCAAGCTGAAGATTAAACTGCACGTCTTCATCGCGGGGAAGCAACTGTTTAGCGCGTTCGTAATTTAGAATAGCTTTCTGGATGTTGCCGTTTTTATAGTACGCGTTTCCAAGGTTGAAGTAGAGTTCGCCGCTTTCGAAACCGCTGTGTACAATTTTCTCATACTGTGCGATTGCATCCGGATATTTTGCCTGTAGGTAAAGCTGGTTGGCCTGTTCGAACGTTTGCGTCGCCTCGTCCGAGTACGAAATTCCCGCAAAAACAAATGAGAGAAGCACCGGGATCAATAATCGTTTCACTTGTTCAGTTCCTTTTCGGTCGAAATAATAACATCGCTTGCCATCGCGTAAATTTTGCTTTTCTCTTCCTGCCGCGAGCTTGCCGGAGCAAACCTGGCGAACTCGCACGCTTCTAGACATTCCTTCAAACGCGCAACAACATCCTGCGAGATCGGCTTCCCTTCCAATTGTTTCATGACGTTCTCGATGGAAAGGTCCGCCCGGTCGATGGCAAGCTTATCCGAAACATAAGCCCAGAGCGCACGAGATATTTCGGCATAAAACGCCTCTGCGTTATCGGAATCCAATAAGACCTTCGCATCTCTCAGCCTCTTGGACGCGATCTTCATCGCTTTTCGCGACCTGAACGATGCAACGTCCGACAATTCTTTTATAGTCTTCTGCCGGTATGCGGCGAGTCCGACGAACGCAAGCAGGGGAAGTACCGTGATGATCGCGAGCGTAGAGGGCGGAATGAGTTCGTCATTTCTTCTATGGAAGGAACCAGTATTGGTTTTGATAAACCGAATATCCTGATTTAACAGTTTCACGTCTTCTTTCGAAATGCCGGAGACGAGTTGCGAGGCCTCGGCACTTCCCTTTTCAACTGTCAGGTCAATCGGACCGGATTTGAGCGAGACATATTTTCCCTTCGAGGGATCGAAATATGAAAATTCCAGGGGCGGAATCTTTTTTTGGCCGGGGTATCGGGGAACGAGCAGCCACTCGAATGTTTTCGAACCGTTAACGACGGCACTGCTCCGGTCGATATTCTCGCTCACCTTTGGGTCGTATTTTTCGAAATCGTTCGATACCTCGATGTTAGGTGCTTCTAGAATTTTAATATTCCCGGAGCCGCCGATCACCGCCTTAAGGGATATTGGCTCGTTCGTTTTTACCATAGCACTGCTGACGCTCGCGTTCAAATTAAATTTGCCGACGGCGCCTTTGAACGACGCCGGCACGTCGTTTTTCGGGAGCGGAAGTACGGTAATTTTCACAGGAGCGCTTTTAATGCCGACATTCGACGTTGATACATTGTTGAAGAACGGGTCATTAAAAAACTGGTCGAAGAAGTCGTTCGAACGTTTCCGGTTTTGCATTTGCACCTGACAAACAATTTCAAGCGGATTGATTTCCAGGGTGCCGGATTGCGTCGGGAATAAGGCAACTTTCTTCAACAATCCGGCTTGATATTGTTTTCCGTTGACGACTTCCGTTGTCAGTGAAACTTGCTGGGGAACGGCTAGTTCTTCCCCCCAAAAACCCGTCATCGAGGGAAGTTTATCGATTGTATAATTCGTGATCCTCACACGCGTATAGACCTTAAACGCTACGGTAACCTGCTCTCCGAGGAACACACGCGAACGGTCTACACTCGCACGCAGAAAGAGGTTGTCACCGACCTGTACATTCGAGTCGGGAGATTGTCCGGATGCCGCAGATTGCTTCAGCTTCGCTCCTCCCTTTACCACGGTGACCTCAATTGACTGAGATGTATATTGTTTTCCCCCGGCTTCGATCGACGCCGCGCCGATCGTGAATTTACCGACCACACGGGGCTGCAGCACATAACTGTAGGTGACCGATGAAGAAACGGAGCCGTTGACAATTTGCATGCTCGAGGACTGATTAGGCCCAGAAAGAATCATGAATTTGCTCAGATCAGGCAAGGTGAGATTTTTTCCGCCCCCCATGCCGCCGCCGTTCAACGTCAATTCTAGCGTAAACTGTTCGTCTGCGGCGAGAGTCTTCTTATCCACCGATGCCGTGAAGGATGCGTTTTGCGCAGAGAGCAATAGGGGAAAGGCCACGAGCAAAAGCACCATCGCCGCCAAATAGCCTTTCATTTTTAACTTTTCATTTTTCAATTATCGACTACCAATCTTTCTCAACCGTCCCCCTCACGACCGTCTTTTTGTGAAGCTGCTTTTGAACGTTCTTCTCGTCGTTCTTTAAGGCATCGAGGATCCGTTCGGCTTCCGCCCGCGACATCTGCTTCTCCTGTTGTTGCTGCTGTTGATTTTTCTGGTTCTGCTGCTGTTGATTTTGCTTTTGTTGATCCTGCTTATCTTTATCCTGCTGTTTCTTCTGTTGATCCTTCTGCTGATTCTTATCGTTTTTATTTTGTTTGTTCTGTTGTTGTTTTTGCTGCTGTTGCTGTTTCAGCATTTTCTCCGCGTACGCAAGATTGTACTTCGTTTCTTCGTCGTCAGGATTGATCTTTAAAGAGCGTTTGTAATCGTCGATGCTTTCCTGATAATTTTTCTGTTCTAGATGGGCATTACCAATATTGTGATGGAGCTGCGCTTGCACCTTCGGAACATTCGTCTTTGTCAGCGCATTCTGGTAATTCTGAACTGCTTCGTCATATCGCTGCTCTTTATACAACGCATCGCCAAGATCGAAGTATCCTTGCATCAATAAGTTATCCTTTTCCAACGATTTCCGGTATTCGGCTTCGGCATCGGCGAATTTTTGATCTTTGTACAATGCGTTGCCGTCACTGATATGCGACCGGACAGTCTGCGCCGCAGCAAGCGAACACAAACACGCAGTGAGAAAAAGTAATTTGTATGGAGTGAGCGAACGCATTATCTTGAGTGATTGATCCTAAGTCCTAAGTCCAAAGTCCTGTGTCAAGAGCCCGAAGTCTGGAGTCCAAGGCTCTATGTTCATTGTTGATTGTTCATTGTTCATTGTTCATTGTTCATTGTACAGGCTCGCTCCTTCATTATCGACAGCCAGACCTTTGAACGGGTTTATCTTCTCCAACCACGCAACCTTCTTGTCGGACAAAAACACTTCGATGAGCAGCAAGACCAGCGCCAATCCTACAAAATACTGAAATTGGTCTTCAAAATCAGTGAATTGTTTCGTCCCGAATTCACTTTTCTGCAGCGCATTGACCTCTTTATAGATTGCGTCTAATTCATCCTGACTGTTCGATCCCCGAAAATATTTTCCATTTCCGAGCGTTGCAATTTTTTCCAGCGTGGTTTCATCCAGTTTTGTCAAAACAATGTTCCCGGCGCGATCCCTTTTGAAATCGACCTGCCGCCCGTTTGCATCATAAATCGGAATCGGAGCCCCTGCGGGCGAACCCATGCCGATGGTATAGATGAGGATCCCCTTTTTCCCCGCATCTTCAGCCTGCGAGACCGCGTCACCTTCGTTATTCTCTCCGTCGGTGATAATTACAAGGACTTTTTTTGTGGGAGAGTTCCAGTTAAATGACTTCGCTGCTTGCTCTATGGCAGAGCCGATTGCCGTCCCGGGAGTTGGCACTGATTCTACGTCCACGACATCCAAAAACAAATCGGCAGCGCTGTAATCTGTCGTCAGCGGGAATTGCACATAGCTTTCGCCGGAAAAAATTATCAATCCGATACGGTCGCCACCAAGGCGATTGATGAGATTGCTGATTTCGTATTTTGCCTTCGCAAGGCGGTTCGGCTTGACATCCTCCGCTTTCATCGAAAGAGAAACATCCAGCGCGATAAAAATATCGACTCCTTCTTGTTTCACCTCTTCCTGCCGCGTCCCAACTTCCGGGTTTGCCAGCCCGACAACGATCAGTGAAATTGCGCCAAGGAGGAGAAGCGGTTTTATCACCCGTTTTACCCCGCTCGATTCTCCCGCGAGCCGCTCAAACATTCCTGATGAAGAAAATTTCTCCCTTGCTTCCTTACGTTTTCTTCCGACAAACCAAAAAAGTACCAAGGTGAGCGGAACAAGGGCAAGCCAATACAAATATTCAGGATGTACAAAACGTACCATAAGTTCTTAGTTCGTAGTCCTTAGTTCTTAGTCTGGTGACGGTCGGGTTTAGGTGTTCCAATGGTACCTCAATTCGATTCTACGGTAATTTCCTTAACCACGTATTTGATATTCCCACATCGACCATTAACAGAAACAACGCAAGGCCGGCGTAGGAATAAAATAACTCCGTGAACCGCTTGTAGGAACGAACTTCAATGCGGGTTTTTTCCAGCCGGTCAATTTCCTTGTAGATTTTATCCAGCGTCGCATTATCGGTAGCGCGAAAATATTTTCCGTCAGTTATCGCCGCGATTTTGGTAAGGGCGTTTTCATCCAGGTCAACAGGCATCATTTGGTACCGGATTCCAAACGGTGTTTGTGCCGGATATGGCGCTTCGCCGATCGTTCCCATGCCCACGGTATAGACACGTATCCCGTACGATGCCGCGATTTGCGCCGCTGTGATCGGATCAATTTCACCCCGGTTGTTTACACCGTCGGTGAGCAGGATAATGACTTTACTTTTTGCCTTGCTGTCTTTCAACCGATTCACCGCATTTGCAATTCCAAGCCCGATGGCGGTCCCATCTTCAATCATGCCGGGTTTGACCGGCTTCAAAAGATTCTTCAGAACTGGATAATCGACAGTGAGAGGGCACTGGGTAAAACTTTCGGAAGAAAAAATGACAAGCCCGATGCGGTCGTTGGTCCTTCCATTGATGAACTCCTGCGCGACATTTTTCGCAGCTTCAATACGGTTTGGTTGGAAATCTTCTGCGAGCATACTTCCCGAAATGTCGAGCGCGAGCACAATATCAATTCCCTCGGTATAGACGTTCTCACCGCGCGCCGCCGACTGCGGACGGGCAAGTGCGAATATCAACAGCGCCAGGGCCGCCATACGAAGAATGAATGGCAGGTGACGGGCTCGTTCTTTTCGAGTGGACGATACTTCTGAAAATGGAAGAAGGCTCGAAAATCGCACGTCTCCTTCACGATTTTTTTGCCGGAAATAGTACCAGACCGAGAGCGCCGGAATAAGCAGCAGCAAAAAAAGGAAGCTTTTACTCGCAAAGGTGACATCAAACATGTTGAAGCACCTCTTCTTTCGGTTTCGTCCGTTCGACGATATCAAGCGCCTGAGGGACAACCGCCTCATTTTCGGAAGGAACGGGCATGTATTTTGCAAATTTCACAAGGTCTGCATCGATAAAATAGGCTTCAATCAATTTCGTCACTTCCTTATCCAGACTAAACCGTTTGAGCTGGGCAAAAACTTCGTCCGAGGTCAGCTCGAGAGCCATAATTCCATAACGTCCCTCAAAGTACTGCCGGATAATTTCTGTTGCTTCCGAATAAAATAATTTTACATCACCTTGTTGCCAGATCCGTTTTTCCTTCAGTTCCTTCAACCGTATCATTGCCTGGATGTGCGGCGGAATTTTCGCCGCCACTTCGACAATTTCACCCGTTTTTTTCTTCCTCTTTCTATAATACCAATACGCGCCGTAAATCAGCGCTCCGAGCGCGAGTATAATTCCCGCATACAACGCGATTTCTTTCCACGTCAACGGAACGCCGAGCGGCGGCTTGATGTCCTTAATCGCTTTCGATGTATCAACATCGACGGAAGAAACCTGGATTGGCAAAGGATCCGACTGAACGTAATGGGTTGTCTTGTCGTGAGAACGCTGATACGCGATAAGTATCGGGGGAATAGTAAACGCGCCGGAATCGTACGCCGACAAAGTAAACTTTCTTCCCTCGGTGACTATTCCACCGGATTCGCCGCGCTGCAATGTGTCAAGGTGAATGACCTCAAAAACGCCGAGCGTGTCCCTGAATTCGCTCCATGCGACGTTTACCGAATCTGCATGTTTGACTTGCACCGTCAAATTCAGCCAGTCGCCCATCGTGATGTGGGTCGAATCAACGGTCGTCGTGACGGAAACTTCCTGACTGAATGTAATCGAAGCATGAACGGCAAACAGGAGAAGAACAAGACTGATTTGCGCTAACAAACTCTTTTTGTGAATTCTCATTACGTCCCGAGTGATTCCTTTTGCAGTTGTTACAGCCGCTGTTCACGCAGTTTGAAAAAATCAATCAGCGGCTTGATGTACGGATTTTGAATCTGGATATCAATTCTGTCGACTTTTGTCGACAGAAATAATTTCTTCAATCGTTGTTCGTGCTGCTGCCAGTAGTAGCGAAACGCTTGCTGGATGTGAATGTTGCTGGTATCAACCCAGCGCTCGCGGCCAGATTCGGCGTCTTTCATTTTCATCAGGCCGATTCTCGGCATCTCCCGTTCGCGGGGATCCTGCATCGTGATGGCGATGACGTCGTGTTTCTTGCTGACGATCCTGAGCGCCGCATCGTATCCCTGGTCGATAAAGTCGGAGATCAAAAACGTTATCGAACGCTTCTTGATGACTGAGTTCAAATACTGAAGCGCTCCTTTGATATCGGTGCCTCCTCCTTTGGGTTCAAACGAAAGGAGATCGCGCACGATGCGGAGAATATGCGCCTTTCCCTTTTTGGGCGGAATAAATTTTTCGATCGTATCGGTGAAGAGGATGAGCCCTACTTTGTCGTTGTTGCGAATCGCCGAAAATGCAAGAACGGCGCAAATTTCAGTCGCGATTTCATTCTTCATCGCCTGTGCCGTGCCGAAATTTTCGGAGCGACTCAAGTCGACGAGGAGCATCACCGTCAACTCGCGCTCTTCTTCAAAGATTTTGATAAACGGACGGTTGAAGCGGGCCGAGACGTTCCAGTCAATCGAGCGGACGTCGTCTCCATACTGATATTCGCGGACTTCGGAAAATTCCATTCCGCGCCCTTTAAATACCGAATGATACTCGCCGGAGAAGACATGGTTCACCAAACCTCGCGTCTTGATTTCAACCTGCCGCACTTTTTTGAGAAGCTCTTGCGTTGTCATTTTTCAATTAGCTATCAACAATGAACAATCAACATAAAAGAGCTCACATAAAAATTGCTCATTGTTGATTGTTCATTGATCATTGATTATGGGACTTCGATTTTATTAAGGATCTCCTGCACGATGCTCTCCGACGTTACCTCCTCTGCTTCGGCTTCGTATGTTACGGCAACGCGGTGCCGCAGTACATCGAGACTGACAGCACGCACGTCTTCAGGGATAACATAGCCTCGCCTCTTAATGAACGCGTAAGCTTTCGCTCCCAACGCAAGATTGATCGTTGCACGAGGCGAAGCTCCGTAACTAATTAACTGTGCAATGCCCGGTAATCCGTACTCCTTAGGGTTGCGCGTCGCGAAGACGATTTCGAGAATGTAGCGCTCGATTTTTTCGTCCATATATATTTCCCCCATCACTCCACGGGCCTTAAGAATATCTTTTGTCGAGACGACTGCCTTTACTTGAGGTTCTGATCCGTTGACATTCTGCCGCATGATCTGGAGTTCCTCTTCCTTCAAAGGATAGTCGATCTTGACTTTCAACATGAAGCGGTCAACCTGAGCTTCCGGCAACGGATACGTTCCCTCCTGTTCGATGGGATTTTGCGTCGCCAGCACGAGGAACGGTTCTTCAAGTTTAAACGTTTCTTCTCCTATAGTTACCTGTCGCTCCTGCATTGCCTCAAGGAGTGCACTTTGCACTTTTGCCGGGGAACGGTTTATTTCATCAGCCAATATGAAATTAGAAAAAATCGGACCTTTCTTCGTCTGAAATTTCGAGTCCTTTTGATTATAGATAAGAGTTCCGACCAAATCAGCGGGGAGCAAATCGGGAGTGAACTGAATGCGTTGGAATTTCGCCTGGATTGCCCCCGCGAGAGTCTTAACAGCCATCGTCTTTGCGAGACCAGGCACTCCTTCGAGAAGAATGTGTCCGTTAGAAAGCAAGCCAATGAGCAATCGCTCCACCATATTTTTCTGCCCAACGATCACTTTTCCGACCTCCATCGTGAGCAGGTCGATAAAAGCACTTTCGCGTTGAATTTTTTCATTGATCGCCTTAATATCGTGCTCCATTAAACCTCCAAACATGAGTAAACAAGCGTAATTGTATGGCAACTTTGAACTTAGACTGCTTCTAATTTAAAAATGTTCCGCTCAAAACCAAATTTTTAAGTGTCGGCTCAAGTTGAGCCACCGTCCTTTTGCGGGGAATTTGGTTTCGATAAAAATAATTTGTAAGTTTTTGTTTGCCAATACCAAAATTTCCAACATCATTTAAAGGCTTCTTTATGATAAACAAGTTGCTGGCGTTTTCCATGCTGTCGCTCCTTTTGGCCGCAGGCTGCGGCGAGAAAAAGGCCGATCCTGCAAAGATCGACGAGGCCACTAAGTTGATCGCCGCCAAGGATTTTGATAAAGGAATAGCGATGATCGATGAGATGGGAAAGTCGAGCCCTAGCGATCAGCTGGTTAAAAAAGCTCAGATCGATGCGCACCTAAAGTATGCAAATTATTTCATGTACGAATCGAGCTTGCCTCCGAAAGAGAAATACCCGTCGGCGTTGCGCCAGTACAGGTTCGTCGCGACGATCGACCCAACCAACGACGAAGCAAAACAAAACATTAACTTGATCGAAGGTATCTACAATCAGATGGGACGCCCAATTCCGCAGTAACGAATTTGATTCTCACTCATGCGATGTGTATCTTTGTAATAAGTTTGATGTACTTAGCTAGTCCCGCAAAAAGCGGCGGGAGTTCGCTTAAATCTTGATCCTTAGACATATTCTGGGCGCTTAGCTCAGCTGGTTCAGAGCGTACGCCTCACACGCGTAAGGTCGCCGGTTCGATCCCAGCAGCGCCCACCAATTAAGGGAAGAGGAGACTCTTCCCTTTTTTTTCCTAGAAGCCGGTCGAGCGCTTCATAGCGAGATCCGCCGCCTTTTGGCGGATTCCATCCCAGCAGCGCCGCTACAAACGTCAATTATAATTCGCGATTGATTCAACCACGAAAAACCTTGATAGATCGTTAGCGATCTTTCGACTCTACCTGCTTTCGCAATATTCAATAAGGAGTCATGACGTAAAGCCTGACGGTCACTCAACTGGTTCTTTAATTCTTGACTCTATTCTGAGAAAAAGCTACTATTGGCTCATACCACGGGGGAGCCCGTCCCCCCATTATCCATATTGCCACGTCAACGAGCGGCAACTTACCGTCACTTGATACCATCATAATGGAACCTGCGACGACGAAATCGATATCTCGTATACCATCACAAACGATACTCGTCATTGACGACGATGATGACTACCGTAAAATGATATCGGTAACGCTCAAATCGACAGGGTACACTATTATTGAAGCGACCAACGGCTTAGATGGATTAGCAGAGGTAAAAAAACATCATCCGGATATGGTACTCTGCGACATTAATATGCCGAAGATGGACGGTTACCAATTGCTCGGCGCATTGAAAGACGATCCGGAATCCGGCTCGATCCCGTTTATTTTCTTGACCGGAAACGCAGCAAAAAGCGACCTCCGGCAAGGGATGCAACTTGGCGCCGACGACTTTCTGACAAAGCCATTTACCTCTCAGGAACTTATAGCTGTGATCGAGACACGCTTAAAAAGAAACAAGACGTTGCAAAAATATTATGAGGCGCGATTTGACGATATCAAATCTAGTATCGTAAGGTCTCTCCCCCACGAATTTCGAACTCCGATGCACGGTATACTCGGGTATGCGCAAATTCTACGAGAAGAAAGCAACCTCCCTGCTGAGGAAGTAAAGGAGATAGGCGCACTGATCTATAAATCGGGGCAACGGCTCCGCCATTTATTGGAAAATTTGATCCTCCTCGGAGAATTACAATTTTGGATGAACGACCCGGAAACTATTGCAACAATGCGCCGCGAATCAATGACCCTATTGCGTGAAGTCATCCGGTCGACAGCAGAACAGGAAGCGACAAGTCAAAAGCGCGCGGACTCAATTCAGATTGACGTCAAAGACTCTCCCGTTCAAATCTCCTCGACGCATCTGGCAAAAATCATGGAAGAACTTATTGACAACGCATTAAAATTTTCAGAACACGGCACAAAGATATTTATTCTGAGCGAGGACAACGATCGTGAGGTACTGATTACGATTCGAGACGGGGGGCGCGGAATGTCAAACGAACAAATCGGTAAGGTCACTGCATTCCAGCAATTTGACCGCCGCCATCACGAGCAGCAAGGAGCCGGCCTTGGATTGTCCATTGCAAAAACCCTGGCGGAACTCTATGGGGGGAGCCTAGCGATAGAAAGTACGATGAACGCAGGTACCTCTGTAAAAATAAAATTATTAAAAGCATTGAACGTTTGAATCATGAAAAAATTTATTCTCGCCGTTTGTCTTCTTTTTTCCCCATGGCTCTACGCGCAAAACGCGGCTTCTTCCGACATCGAGATCGTAGAGAGCACTCCAATCGGCACATCGTTGGATAACCCTGAGATCCGCAACACGCAAGAAGTGTGGCTCGAAATGATAGGGAGAGCGCAGCAGTCGCTCGATCTCGAAGAGTACTATGTTTCCAATGAGCCCGGCAAATTACTGGAGGGCGTTCTTGCGGCTATCTACAAAGCGGCAGGTCGAGGAGTGAAGGTAAGGCTCATTGCCGATTCCCGGATGTACAAAACGTACCCCGCAAGCATCGACAGCCTCGGACACCGAGCAAATATCGAAACCCGCTTGATCAATTTCGGTGCAATCGCGGGTGGAATTCAACATTCAAAATATTTCATCGTTGACGGGAAGGAAGTGTTCGTCGGCAGCCAGAATTTTGACTGGAGGTCACTGGAACACATCCATGAGCTTGGCCTTCGTATCAACAACAAAGAAGTCGCCGGGGTTTACGGGGATATTTTTGATCTCGATTGGCAGCTCGCATCCGATACATCAGTGTCCAAAAAAAATATTCTTGTGCCGCATGCACGGTATGCGATACCAATTCTTATCGAGGCAAAAGGAGGAGATGAGGCGATTATTACACCGACATGCAGTCCTGTCAACTACATTCCCGACACAGCTTTGTGGGATGAAACGGCGATTCTCAATTTGATCGGCGGAGCAAAGCGGACACTTACGCTGCAATTCCTTTCATATTCTACTCGTGTGTGGGGAAGCGGCGGCACATATACAGCTATCGACGAGGCAATAAGGAGAGTTGCAAAGAGAGGGGTAAATGTCCGAATGATCGTCTCGGACTGGGAAAAGGGTTCGTCAGCTGTGAGCAGCCTCAAAGATCTCAGCGCAATTCCAAATATTGAAGTCGCGTTTACCGCAATTCCAGAATGGTCGGGAGGATACATTTCGTATGCCCGCGTCGAACACTGCAAGTACATTGTCGCGGACGATACGACATTCTGGTTGGGGACCGCCAACTGCGAACGGAGCTACTTTTACGCAACCCGAAATCTTGGAATCGCCGGCAAGAGCCCTTTTCTGGCCGGAACTCTTTCAAAAATTTTTCTGAAAAGCTGGAACAGTCCTTACAGAGAACTGATTACTCCGCAGGGGGAGTACAAAACTCGTGAACATGGCGAAAGAAAATAATTGGTTTTATAATCGGCCTAGTTTCATCACACCTTTTTGAAGTCGATATATCCCCGATCGGCATCCGTGTGGACAAGCTCTACACGGAGCCTGTGACCTACTTCCATACCTTCGAACCCGTTAACAAGTCTTCCTTCCACCGGTGGGTGCAAAAGGCGAACCCACGTCCCTTTAACAGAAGCACCGGTAACGATGGCATCAAATCGCTCGCCGATTCTTGATTCAAGCAACATTGCCGCCGCGGATTTTTCCACCTGACGTTCAACTTTTTTCGCTGCGTCTTCCTCTTCAGTGCAGTGCTTTGCGAAGGCCTCTAATTCATCTTCTTTATATGGTTGAGTGTTCCCAGTTATCGCCGCTTTTACCATACGTTGTGTAATGAGGTCCGGGTATCGGCGATTCGGCGCCGTGGAGTGGGAATAATCTTTGACTGCAAGTCCAAAGTGCCCGATTGCTGCATCTTCCGGACGTTCAACAATGTACTCACCGGGACCCATCAGCTTAATAACGCTGAGAGAGAGGTCTGGAAAACGAAGAGGGTCCGCGGCTTGCTCCGAAATCAAAAACTGCTCCAGCGACTTTGAATCGGGTTTATCGGGAAGCGTGAAATTCCGTTCCAGCGCAAGCTGGACGATCCGGCTCCAGTTCTTGGGAGTGCGGACAATACGCCGCAGTGATGGATACTTCTTTGATGCAAGGTAACGAGCGGTAACCCCGTTCGCACCGATCATGAAGTCTTCAATAATGTCTTTGGCTTTGTTTTTTCTTTCGACTTCAAGGTTTGTTATCTCATCGTTGTCAAAAACGGGACGGGCTTCGATTGTCTCGAAATTAAGGGCACCATGAACGTACCGAACGGCTTTCATCTTCTGGGCTGTGCGATCTTGAAGACGGATATTTTCGCCGAGACCATTAACTGCAGCAATTTCCGTCGGCATCGCACCGTTCCTCTCGAGCCATTCGGCAACGCCGTTGTAAGCAAGCTTCGCCCGGTTGCGGACAGTCGCTCTGTAAATATCCGAACTCTGAAGCGATCCATCGTCGCCGACAATCATTTCAACAATAATAGCAAAGCGGTCCGATTCGAAATTAAGAGAAGTAAGGTCGGTCGATAGTTTTTCAGGCAGCATGGGAAATATTTGCGCGGCGGTATATACCGAGGTAGTATTATGCCGAGCGTGCTCATCGAGTGCGGATGAGTTCTTGACAACGGCGTCAACATCGGCAATTGCAACGAGGATCTTCACAGCACCGTCAGTCATAGCTTCCGCAACGGTTAGCTGGTCGAGATCGTGTGAATCATCGTTGTCGATTGAACACCAGAGAAGGTTTCTGAGGTCGCGGATTGACGCTTCAGCGTGCGGCACAAGTTCATGCAGGGTGTCAAGCTCTGCAAGTGCCTGAGGAGAAAAATCAGGAAGAAGTCCTCTTTCAAGCATAGCCCGACGTGCAATTCTCTGCAACAGGGCGCGATGTTTTTTGTCGGTTGTATTCGTCATGTTTTTGATGAAGGGAAGTTTACCATATTGATAACTTTTGTAATTGCCAGTTTACAGGATCAGAGGTAGCAGGAGATTAAACTACAATGCTCTACGCTGAAGTGTGGGCTGATGTAATGTAGCAAATTTTCAGGGCATTAAAAGCAAAGCCCTGCAGAACAGGGCTTTGATGTTGTAAACGAATCGTGCAATTACTTCCCCATCTTGTCCAGTATCTCTTCCATTTCATCCATCACGCGATTCATTTTCTTCATTGTCAACGCGAACGGTTCGGAAGTCGTCATGTCGACTCCCGCCTTCTTTAACAAGTCGATCGGATAGTCCGATCCGCCGGCTGAAAGGAATTCCAGATACCGTTTCGTCTCCTCTTTGTCTCCAGAAAGTACCCGTTCAGAAAGAGCGCATGAAGCGGTGAACGACGTCGCATACTGATAGACATAGAAATTATAGTAGAAATGGGGAATGTAGCTCCACTCCGATTGGACTTCATTGTCGACAATACATATCCCCTTGTCGTGCCCATAATATTTCTTCGTAATCTCCATATAGACTTCGTTGAGCTTATCTCCAGTCAGCGCAGTCCCCTGTTCCGCAAGGTCGTGGATGCGCAGTTCGAACTCCGCAAACTGAGTTTGTCTGAAAACGGTTCCCTTGATCCCCTCAAGGTATTTCCCGAGCAGTGAAAGTTTCACTTTGTCGTCCTTGATCGTCTTTAACATATGGTCGATCAGCAACGCCTCATTGAAAGTGGAAGCAACCTCTGCGACAAAAATAGGATAGCCGGCAGTCGGGTAAGGCTGCGTTTTGTTGGAAAAATAACTTTGCATGGTATGCCCGAGTTCGTGAGCAAGCGTACTCATGTCGTCGTATTTTCCGTTGAAGTTGAGAAGCATATATGGATGGACATCATACGCAGACCCGTTGGAGTAGGCGCCGCTTCGCTTCCCTTCAGTCGGAAAGACGTCGATCCATCGCTCCGAAAATGCCTTTTTCGTTACTGCGAGGTACTCGTCACCGAGCGGGGCGAGTGCCGCAATAACATTTTGTTTCGACTCGTCGACCGAATAATTCAGGTCAACGTTGCTGAGGAGCGGAGCGTACAGGTCGTAGTAGTGGAGCGTATCGACCCCGAGAATCCTTTTCCTCAATTTCAGGTATCGTTGGAACGTCGCCAGGTTCGCATTGACGTTGTCGACGAGGCTGTGATAGACCTGCACAGGAATATTGTTGGCGTCGAGCGCACTCTCGACGGACGAGTTATACTTCCTTGCTTTCATGTAGAAGATATCTTTATTGACGTTCGCCGAAAGCTCGGCGCCGTACGTCCTCCGATACTGGTTCAATGCGCCGAAAAACGTTTCAAAAACTTTTTTCCGGTCTTCACGGTTTGCCGAAGCCCGATACAGAGCGAACCCAGCCTGGTCGAGTTTTACTTTCTTTCCGTCGCTCAAGACAAGTTCAGGATAAGGAAATTCGGCGTTTGAAAATACATTGAAGATATTTTCCGGACTATCTGCCATCAAGCCGGCATCGGCGATGATCTTTTCTTCTCCTTCGCTTCCGGTGTGTGCCTGTCTCCTTAGGATATCATCGAGGTAATGACGGTACACCTCGAGCTTTTTTTCCTGCTTGAGAAACGATTCGACGGTTGATCTGTCTATCTTGAGAATCTCCGGCTCGATGAATGCCGAGGCCGCATCGATATCGGTGCTAACCTGGCTCATCTCCTGCTTCATCGCGAGATACTTAGATTCCCGCGTGTCCTGGTCAGAACTCATGCTGGCGTATGAGGCGAGGCGGGATAGTTCCTTGGTAAGCTGGCTGCTGAAATCCAGGCACCCCAGCAGTTGCGCCGGCGATGAGCTGAGTGTCCCTTGAAATTTTTTGATAGACGGGATCTCCGCGACGAGCTTTTCCTTTGCTTGCTTCCATGCATCATCAGTGGGGTAAAGCTCAGCAAGGTTCCACTTGTCTTTGTCTGGAATTTTCGCCCGGTCCCGCTCTTGTGCCAGCACCGCTTGAGATTCCACCATCATCAACCCCAAAAAAGTAATAGCGAATATTGTAACGGGATGCATTAAAACACCTTTCATTAAATGATACAAAAACTAAGGGGATTCGGAAAAGGATACGATTGTTTTGACTGTAGGTTTCAATCTATAATAACAATGCTTTCACTTAAAATCAATTTTCTTGATTGGTAGGTGCTGGTTCAGTCTGTCATTCCCGTGTTCCGAAGGAATCCTCCAAAGGAGTCCTTTGGACCTTCGGGAAAAGCGGGTCGAAGACTCCCAACAGGTCTATCGATCTGCAGGGTCGTTGACGACACGGCGAGAATCCAAATTTTCCCTTTTTGCTCCACAATGGATGCCCACTTTCGTGGGCATGACAATTTTTTATTCAATTGAGCCACTACTCATTGGTAGGGAATGGCTCAAGTTGAGAAAAAGATTATCATGCCCAGGTTCCAAAGGAATCCCACGGTAAAAATGCGCATCCCGAGCAAGAAAAATGGATCCTCGGCGGGTCGAAGACTCGACCGTTCTCGTCGCATTACAGATATCCCCTTAACCCAAAACAAAAAATGCGATGCACTTTTTAATGCATCGCATTCTTGAAAAGAATTGCTCTAAATAACGTCTAGCTCAATCGAGAATACTCTGTGGCATCCGGCTGCTGGTATATTCGTTCGAGTGTCCACTTCACTCCGTTATACTGCAGGATCGCAACCATCGTCACCTGAAACCCGTTGTAAGTTCCAGTCGATGTCACCCGCATCTGGGTCGCCGCGAG
>JBAUMC010000027.1:0-5217 GCA_049578505.1 Bacteroidota bacterium
CTGCCAGACGTGGCAGAGATGACTTGAAACGCGAACACAACCAAGGCGCCTAATACAAGCTTCAGAAAGTTGCGGAATATCTTCATAGTAGACCTTTCGCAGATTTTTCAATTCTTGCACGCGAAACGAAAACCTCTTACTCTCAGTGACGTGAAAGTGTACGCAATTGATTCTGCATTATCAAATTTTCCATCTCGTTCCCAACGTCGCGTTGGGAGCACAATCCTATGGAACTCCGCTTTTCCCAAGGGGATGCCTTTGGCACGCGGGGATGACACCTCAGTGGACCTTTCACACAGGCTGAGAGTTTAGGAACGAGATGACGGGATGAAAATTTATAGAATAAGAGTTTCATCTCAAGTTGTTTACTGAAAAAATGATTTGTACTATTACCTGAATCGGTATATCAAACGTGCTGTTTTTTCGTACTATTGCGCTATTAGTTTACAACCGATTTGTTTTTTACCTCGATTTCTGGCGTTAGGAGCGAGAGGTAATCCGGAGTCAATAATATATTTTTAGGAGTGTGATATGAATTATAGATCTTTAGTCTTTATACTGATCGGGTTATTCTTAACAGCAACGAAAGTTCTTTCACAAGATCAGAATTTTTACATTTTCCTCTGCCTGGGACAGTCAAACATGGAGGGCTTTCCGGGAGTTGAAGCGCAGGATACGACAAACGTGGATGATCGGTTCCAAGTTCTGGCAGCAGTTGATTTTCCAAAATTAAACCGGCAAAAGGCGCAGTGGTATCCTGCCGTGCCCCCGTTGTGCCGTCCCTTCACAGGTCTGTGCCCCACCGATTATTTTGGCAGAACGATGGTTGCCGCCCTCCCCAAGAACATCAGAGTGGGTGTTGTGGTCGTTGCGGTGGCAGGATGCAAAATTGAACTGTTCGATAAGGCCAATTTTCAGGCGTACGATTCAACAGCTCCAGCGTGGATGAAAAACATCATCAAGCAGTACGACGGGAATCCATATCAGTATCTTGTGGGCATGGCAAGGTTGGCGCAGAAAGAGGGGGTCATCAAAGGAATTCTGCTGCATCAGGGAGAGTCAAACCCGGACGATAAAGATTGGCCGAACAAAATCAAAGGGATCTACGCCAATTTGATCACCGACTTGAATCTCAACGCAGAAAAAGTTCCTCTGCTCGCGGGCGAACTTGTCAATGCGGACCAACAAGGCGCGTGCGCGAACATGAATAAAATCATCGACGAGTTACCGAAAACAATTCCCACTTCATACGTCGTTTCTTCTGCAGGCTGCCCGTGCAGGCCGGACCATCTGCACTTCACTGCGGCAGGTTATAGAACGCTTGGAACGCGATATGCCGAAAAAATGCTTTCTCTATTGGGTTATCAGGAGATCAAACCTGAATTACCGCAAACCCCAGTAGAAAAGAAGTAGAACGAACAAATAGCAAAGGAAACCATCCTTATGAAGAAGATGTTTTTTTTCGTTACGATGTGTATCATGCTCGCCGTGGGATTTGTCATCGCGCAGGCGCCAGCGGCTGTCAAAGTCGAGGAGGGATTACTTCAGGGAACATCCGAGGACGGCTTGACGGTGTATAGAGGTATTCCATTTGCGGCGCCGCCGGTTGGCGACCTTCGATGGCGCGCCCCTCAGCCAGCCGCGAAATGGGATGGCGTGCGGCAAGCCGACAAGTTCGCTCCCGGTCCGATTCAAAGCTGGGGTGCTGCGTCGGGCAAAAGCGAGGACTGCCTCTACCTCAACGTCTGGACGCCGGCGCAGTCACCGCATGACCGCATTCCCGTGCTCGTGTGGATCTATGGCGGCGGATTCAATGGAGGGTCAACCTCTGAACCGACTTACAGCGGAGAAAAGCTGGCGAAGAAAGGCGTGGTGCTGGTCAGCATCGCCTATCGTGTGGGCCGTCTCGGATTTTTAGCACATCCTGAATTGAGTGCAGAGAATCCGAATCACGTTTCCGGGAATTACGGCATTCTGGACATGATAGCCGGTCTTCAGTGGGTGCAAAAAAATATTTCTGCATTCGGCGGTGACCCCACCAAGGTGACGATTTTTGGTGAATCGGCTGGGGGAATTGCTGTCAGCATGTTGTGCGCCTCGCCGCTGGCGAAAGGGCTCTTCAGCGGCGCTGTATCGGAAAGCGGCGGTTCATTTGGACCTCCGCGCTCCACAACGTATCCCGGCGAGAACATGAAGCGTCTTGCCGATGCGGAACGCGACGGAGAAGCGTACGCAAAGAGCGCTGGAGTCTCGTCCATTGCAGAGTTGCGGAAAATTCCCGCTGACAAACTGCCGATGAGCGGCTTCGGGAAAGGTATGGCGTGGCCGATCATGGATGGATGGGTGGTTCCCGACGATCAATACAAGCTCTACGAAGCGGGTAAATTCAACGACACGCCGATTCTCGTTGGTTACAACTCCGATGAAGGAGCGAGCTTTTCGCCAGGCAAGACTCCGGAAGATTACATCACAGGCGTCAAGACTCGGTACGGAAGATTTGCAGAGAGCCTCCTTAAAGCCTATCCCGTCGATTCGAATTCGGTTCCGAAAACTGCGCGCGATCTTGCGCGCGATGCAACGTTCGGCTGGCACACCTGGAGCTGGGCCCGGCTCCAGTCGAAGATAGGAAAGTCGAAAGCATACCTTTACTATTTCGATCAACACCCCGACTTTCCGGAAGGCTCGCCCCGTGCCGGGTATGGATCGCCGCACGGACAAGAAGTGGTTTACGTCTTCAATCACCTCGACGCGTCGAAACCTCAGACGACGAAGACAGATTTGTCGATCTCCGATGCGATGGCTACCTATTGGACAAACTTTGCCAAAAACGGAAATCCGAACGGCACCGGGATGCCCGAATGGCCGGCCTTCAGCGATGCCAATCCTGTCGTAATGTACTTCAGCCAGACACCGCACACGGGGCATGTGCCCAGCGCTAAATCTCTTGAAGTTCTTGATGCTTATTTCAAGTGGCGCCGCACTCCTGAGGGAGAAGCGTGGGCAAAATAAATACTACAGCAAAGAAGATACTGCTGACATTCATATTGTTCAGTGCAACTATTTGTTCCCAGACTAAACCTGTAATAGTTACGGTTGATCTTCAAAAAGAAAATGGCCCAATGAAATATCTCTGGGCTTGGTTCGGGTATGATGAGCCCAATTACACCTATATGAAAAATGGAAAGAAGCTGTTAACAGAACTAGCAGCGTGCAGCCCGGTCCCGGTCTACGTTCGTACTCATAATCTCATGACATCGGGGGATGGAACACCGGCGCTGAAATGGGGATCAACAAACATGTACACGGAAGACAGTCTCGGCAATCCGGTCTATAGCTGGACGATTATCGACAGCATCTTCGATACGTACGTTGATCGGAAAATGAAACCCCTGGCTGAAATCGGTTTCATGCCCGAAGCGCTTTCAATGCATCCCGAGCCGTATCAACATCATTGGTCTCCCGGCAGCGCCAACAAGCTGGAAACAGGCTGGGCATATCCCCCAAACAACTATAAGAAATGGGCTGAGCTCATTTACCAATGGGTAACGCATAGCGTTGAACGCTACGGAAAAACAGAAGTTGAAAGCTGGTACTGGGAACTATGGAACGAACCGGACATCTTTTACTTAGTGTCCGAAGAAAAAGTTACGGATTACTGCAAGATGTACGATTATGCGTCGGACGCGGTGAAACGCGCACTGCCGACTGCCCGAATCGGCGGTCCGCATACAACCGGCGGGGGCGCCCGGTTCTTACAGTCATTTATCCGGCATTGCTTGACGGATTCCAATTCAGCCACTGGAAAGATCGGAGCACCCCTTGACTTTGTTGCCTTTCATGCGAAAGGTTCTCCTGAGATCGTTGATGGAGTTGTCCGCATGGGAATGAAATCTCAATTAACGAACATAAAAGATAATTTCGAAGTCATTACTTCATTCCCCGAAATCAAAGGACTCCCCGTTATTATCGGAGAATCCGATCCTGAAGGATGCGCAGCCTGCGGTGTGATGACACACCCTGAAAATGCTTATCGCAACGGCACGCTCTATTCAAGTTACGAGGCTGCGTCGATCGCACGTATTTATGATATGGCGGACTATTACGGAGTTAACCTGATCGGTGCCGTTAACTGGTCGTTTGAGTTTGAAAACCAACCATGGTTTGCGGGATTCCGGAGTTTGGCGACCAATGGCGTCGATAAGCCGGTGCTTAACGTATTTCGTATGCTGGGAATGATGTCGGGCAACCGTGTTGAAGTTTCGGGGGATCTGAAATACAATTTCAAAACCATTTGCGATTCAAGTGTCAGGGGTGAACAAACCGATATCAATGCGTTCGCGTGCAAAGACAAACATGCCGTTACGGTTTTGCTTTGGAATTACCATGACCTCGATGTTCAGGATAGCGGTTCGCCTGTCGTTCTCACGATCACCGGGATCCCGGCTGAAAAGGGGGCGCTAACAGAGTACCGGATAGACAGTGAACACAGTAACTCTTATGAAGCATGGAAAAAGATGGGATCGCCGCAGAATCCAACCGCCGATCAATTTGCCATACTTGAAAGAGCCGGTCAGCTGGAGAAGCTCTCACAACCGTCAGAAATAAAAATCAAAAATACTGTAGCAACTGTAAAAATGGAATTGCCACGCCAGGCAGTATCTTTTGTGCAAATTAACTACTAGAAGGTACTCCCTCGACAATGGGGATTGTCCCGCTGTATGGGATCCCGTTGGCACGTGGGAATGACAAAACCGGAGGACGAGTTTGCTCCGTTACTCTTCAAGATGTAACGTCATCGCTTCAGTTGAGCGGGCATCCGCTTCGAGCATGAATTCGGGAGAGCATTTTTCCCCGATATCCTTATTGCCACTTACTGTGATGGACTAAAACACATGCGAACACTAAAATTTCTTCTCGCGTTTCAATTCGCCTGTGCATTTGCTGCAACTGCCCAGGAAGTGATCAACCTCTATCCCGGTGCAATTCCCAATTCCAAGGATTCGCAGGTTCGGGAAAGTCAAAGCACGTCTCCGCCGGGAATGTTCCTGGGAGTAACAAAACCGACGCTGGAAATATTCCTGCCGGAGAAAGGAGAGTCCACAGGTGCAGCAGTAATCATTTGTCCGGGCGGAAGCTACAAAGTAGTCGTCTATGAAGCAGAAGGGATCAGGACCGCAAAAGAATTCGCCGGAAAAGGGATTGCCGCTTTTGTGCTCA
>JBAUMC010000028.1:0-6165 GCA_049578505.1 Bacteroidota bacterium
GTCACGGAGACTATGGACGCGAACGGGAATCAATATACGGAAAAACGATTGACCGACAAATTGCTGGAATTCAAGCAAAACAACCCAAAAGATATTGCACGCCTGCTCCTTGAAGATGTTCAGAAGTTCGGCTCGAAGGGGAAATATTCTGATGATAAAACAATTGTAGTTGTTAAAAGGGTGAAGTAGAGGTACGCCGTCGAGGAGGGTCATAAGCTTTAAGTTGTAAGTCTTAAGTAAAAAACATTAGCGCCTTGAATTATTGATCATCACTTTCTTACAACTTACAACTTATAACTTATAATTTAAAACGTATAACCTAAAACCTATAACGTAAAACCCACAACCCACCACACCGCCTTGCCTCCCGCTGCAAAGAAAATTCCAAAAGTTGATACCGTCCATGGCGACATTCGGGTAGATGATTATTTTTGGCTGCGCGAGAAGACAGACCCCGAAGTTATCGCTTATCTTGAATCGGAAAACGCATATACCGAATCGGCGATGAAGTCTACAGAAGAATTTCAGGCGGCGCTCTATAAGGAGATTCTTGGCAGGGTCAAACAAACAGACCTCGGCGTGCCGTACAAATACGGCGAGTATTGGTACTATGCACGTACGGAAGAAGGAAAACAATATCCCTACCATTGCCGGAAGCATAAGTCGATGGCCGGCGAAGAAGAAATCACGCTTGACCTTAACGAGCTCGCAAAAGGACATTCGTTTCTTGGGCTTGGGTTGTACAAAGTCAGCGATGATGGAAACCTGCTTCTCTATTCGCTCGACACGACGGGTTTCCGAGAGTACCGGGGGTACGTTAAGGATTTTCGGACGGGTGAAATTTTGTCAGACGCGATCGCACAGATGAATTCCGCCGAGTGGGCATCGGATAACAAAACCTTTTACTATGTAATAGAAGATCGTGCAAAACGTCCTTACAAATTGTATCGACACCGGCTTGGAAGCGTAACGGATGAAATGGTATTTGAAGAAAAGGACGAGTTATACAGAATATGGGTGAGTCGTTCGAACGACCGCAAATATATTTTTCTCTGCACAGAGAGCTCGATTACCAGTGAAGTGCGCTATCTTCGCAGCGACGGGGCAACAAATGGGTTCGCGCTGGTTTCGGCAAGGGAAACCGGACATGAGTATTCCGTCGAGCATCGTGAAGGGCTTTTCTTTATCCGCACGAATAAAAACGCCAAGAATTTCAGCCTTGTTACAGCTCCTGTTGAAAACCCTTCATCAGAGCATTGGAAAGAATTTCTTTCTCACCGGACTGATATAAAACTGGAGGATGTAGCGCTGTTTAAGAACCATGCCGTTTTCAGTGAAAGAAAGAATGCATTAAATAGTTTCCGAGTGCTTGATTTCCGCACGCAAAATATTGAAGAGATTTTCTTTCCCGAGCCGGTGTACTCTGCGTTCGCAAGCACTAATCCTGAATTTAACACCACAAAATTCCGCTACAGCTATCAATCGTTCATCACCCCGAACTCGGTGTTCGAATACGATATGGAATCGGCGGAAAGCCTACTCCTGAAACAAACGGAAGTCCTCGGCGGGTACGACCGCAAGCAATTTATCTCTGAGCGCATCTGGGCGAAAGCATCAGACGGGATAGAAATCCCGATTTCACTAGTCTACAAGAGAGGAGAAAAAAAAGACGGTTCAGCCCCGTTATTATTGTACGGGTACGGATCGTACGGTATTTCGATTCCCGTTGATTTCTCTATTCCGCGTTTGAGCTTGTTGGAACGCGGCGTTATATTCGCCTTGGCTCACATACGCGGCGGAGGGGATATGGGAGAACAATGGCGTGATGACGGGAAATTGATGAGGAAGAAAAACACGTTCACCGATTTCGTTTCATGCGCCGAGCACCTTATCAAACAAGGATATACCTCGAACAGCCGCATAGTGATTGAAGGGGGAAGTGCTGGCGGTTTGCTGATCGGCGCCGTGCTCAACATGCGGCCCGAATTATGGAAGGCCGCTCATCTTGCGGTGCCGTTTGTGGATGTTGTAAATACGATGCTCGACACCTCATTACCCCTCACGGTCGGAGAGTACCTTGAATGGGGAGACCCGAACATCAAGGCAGAGTACGACTATATAAAAACGTACTGCCCCTATACGAACATCGAGATGAAATCATATCCCGAAGTCCTCATCACGGCATCGATCAATGACAGTCAGGTAATGTATTGGGAGCCGGCGAAGTACACCGCAAAAATGCGTGCTATGAAAACAGATTCCAATCTTCTTCTTTTGAAAATGAATATGGGGGCGGGGCACAGCGGTGCTTCGGGGCGTTATGATGCGTACAAAGAACAAGCGTTTGTATACGCATTTCTGTTAAAAGAATTTGGAATCACAAAATGACGGATCGATCATCTCGGCCAGCATCGATTGATTCTGTAATCGATAATTTCTATATTCACGCATCGAAATTTCAATGGCGATCCTTTCACAGACCATCACAGGAGGTCCAATGAAATATACAATTCTCAGTCTGATTGCATTGTTCTGTTTTGCCTTACTCTCAGCCGGTGCTGACGCGCAATTGAAAAAGCGCATTGCAGTTTCAAGATTCGACGACCGCTCCGGCAGCGGATACAATCACGTTGGCGCCGGCGTTTCGGATATGTTGACAACGGCGCTGGTAAAATCGGGAAAATTTGTCGTTATCGAACGAGCGGAGTTCGATAAAGTTCTTGAAGAACAAAAACTGGGACAGTCCGGTGTCGTCACGCCGGAGTCTGCGCCAAAAGTCGGCAAAGCTCTCGGTGTGGAATTGCTCGTCATCGGCAGCGTCAGCGAGTTCGGCACGAAGGAAAATACCGTTTCCGGCGGGGTCTCCCTTTTTGGCGGAGGCATTACAAAGAAAACAGCACGCGCGGCTGTCGATATTCGGCTCGTAAACACAACAACCGGCGAAGTTGTCACGGCGGAAAAGGAAGAAGGATCCGAATCGACCACAGGCCTCAGCGTTCGATATGATGAGATGGATTTCAGCGACGTCAGCAATTGGGACAACACTGATATCGGCAAGGCTTGTCGTGAAGCAGTCGATGGTTGTGTAAAGCTGATTGTCGATAACATGGCAAAGGTGCCCTGGTCCGGAAAGGTCCTCAAAGTAAATACCGACGGAACACTCCTTATGAAACCCGGATCGGAAGGCAACGTGGAAATTGGGCAAGAGTTTGACATTTTCCGCGAGGGAGAAGAATTGAAGGACCCGGACACCGGTGCATCGCTCGGCTCCGAAGAGACGAAGGTCGGCTCTATCAAGGTTATTGAAGATGCACTGAAAGGAAAAGCGAGCAAAGCGAAAATTACCGACGGTCAGGATATCAAGGTCGGCGATATTGTGAGGCAGAAAAAGTAGTTCAGAATTCAGGAGACAGAATTAGGGAGACAGAATTCAAGAAAGAGTAATCTCATAGAGCATGAATACATTTGAATGGACCCCCGAGCTGCGTTTCCTTGTTGCGCTCGCACTAGGGTTTCTTGTCGGTTTGGAGCGCGAGAGCACCAAAATCGAAGAGCAGAAAATGGTCTTCGGCGGAGTGCGCACGCACCCGATCATCAGCCTGCTCGGATTCGGCTGCGCATGGTTCTATAAAGTCGGCGCGGTGTTTATGCTCCCCGTTGGATTGCTTTCCATTGCAGCACTGACCACCATAGCATACATAGCAAAGATTAAAGTTGAACGCTATGGATCTACGAGCGAAATCTCCGCGCTCCTTACATTCGTTACAGGCGCACTCGCCCTCCTTGTCGATGTCTGGATTGCTATGGCGCTCGGCGTCGTCAACACGATTTTGCTTTCCGAAAAGGCTGCGCTCGAGTCGTACGTCGAGCGGCTTAATAAGGTTGAATTTCTCGCGACAATAAAGTTCCTTCTCGTTACCGTCATCATTCTTCCCGTTCTTCCGAATCAAGAATATACACCTTTCAAACTCAATCCAACGACCATCTGGGAAATTGTCATCCTCGTTTCTACGCTCGGATTTGTCGGCTACTATCTTTCTAAAAAATTTGGACAGAAAATCGGCATGTGGCTCTCGGGTGCGCTGGGGGGCGTTGTCTCGAGCACTGCTCTGACAATGGCGGTGGGAAGGATCGCGCGAAAAGACCCGCAACGCGCAATGGAAGCCCTTCAAGCATCGATCCTTGCGGGGAGCGTCATGAATCTCCGGGTTCTGATATTGATCTGGCTCATTAATGACAGCATTATCCCCGTTTTGGCATGGCGGCTTGTCTTATTATTTTTCATCGGTCTCGCCTTGTCGGCTCGAATTATGCTGCGGAGCTCCGCGGCCGATGAGAATTCTGTTCCGACACTGCAAAACCCGTTTGAAATTCGTCCGGCAATGGCATTTGGGGCGTTGTTCGTTATTCTTTCCGTCGTTACCGGTATTGTCCAGAAAAGCTTCGGAGATAACGGTGTTCTGGGACTTTCGACGATTGTCGGCGTGACCGATGTTGTCCCATTCATTCTCTCTTTGATTCGCGGATCGGACGCGTTATCGAAAATAGTAGTCCCTGCGATTATTATTGCGCTGTTAAGCAATACTGTTGCGAGAGGAGCGTACTTTGCGGTACTTTCTCCGTCAACCAGGAAAGAAACAGCAATAACCTACTCTATCTGGGCATTGCTCCATGTTCCCTTCATCTTCATTCGGTTCTAGGAGTTCCACGGTGTATCCTCACTTGTTCTAACCCCAATGAAAAAAATTAACTTCGTTATTTTCTTTTCGATTGCACTTTCGGTCTATGCGCTCATCAATTACTATATTTTCATCAGGGAATGGGAAGCAGGCGGGTTTCAATCGACATGGAGAACGGTTTACGTGGCGGCGTTTCTTCTTTTATCGCTCTCGTTTATTGCTGGGAGGATGCTGGAGCGTGTTTCGCTTTCGTGGTTAAGCAGCACGCTGGTTATGCTCGGATCGTTCTGGCTGGCGGCAATGGTCTATTTTTTACTTTTCGCGTTTGCGATTGATATTCTCCGGCTCTTAAATTTCTTTATTCCATTTTTTCCGTCATTCCTCACCGAAAATCCGGAGCAGACAAAAGAGGTTACCTCGATAGTTGTCGTCATTGTAGTGTCGTTCATCGTGCTAGGAGGATACTTCAACGCCCGTACGCCGCACATTAAAACGCTTGAACTGACGATTAATAAAAGTAGAGGGGTGGTGAAATCACTGAACATTGCAGTCGCTTCAGACATCCATCTCGGAACAATCGTCTGCAAATCGAAGCTTGAAAGAATTGTTAGGCGGATCAACTCTCTCAATGCGGATCTTGTTTTGCTTCCCGGCGATGTTGTGGACGAAGACATCGGCCCGGTCATCAGGAACAATCTCGGTGAAACACTGCGGAAAATCCGATCCAAATACGGGGTTTTTGCCATCACCGGGAATCACGAATATATCGGCGGGGTCGAACCGGCGTGCCGCTATCTCGGTGAACACAGCATTACAATGCTGCGCGATGCCGCGGTGAAAATTGGCGACATTCTTTATATTGTGGGAAGAGAAGACATCAGCATTCGTAGCTTTACCGGAAAAACGCGCAGGCCGCTGCAGGAATTGATGAGCGAGGTAGACAAAAGTTACCCGGTCATCTTGATGGACCATCAGCCGTTCCGCCTTGAAGAAGCAGAGGCAAACGGAGTAGACCTGCAACTCTCGGGGCACACACACCATGGACAATTGTGGCCCTTTAATTTTATTACGAAGAAGGTCTACGAACTGAGCTGGGGCTATAAAAAACGAGGGAATACCCACTATTACGTATCGTGCGGTGTTGGAACTTGGGGACCTCCTATTCGGACAGGAAACAGACCGGAGATCATTAATATCAAATTGCAGTTCGAATAAAAGCGGTCAGTAAGTTGGAGAACGTTTCCTCAGTATGGCAGGGACTCGGAATCAAGACAATTCTCTTCTTAAAATGAGTCGCTGCTCCTCAATTGAATAAGCCCATTAAAAATCGTATTTTGATCAACGTCTAAACAAAACGGAAACAAAGCTCTCTCTTTAACAATCACTTTTATGAAGGAACCTTGTGATGAAGTACGCAAAATTAATCGTAGCACTCGCGCTCGTTGTCTTGTTACCCGCATGCCAGAGCACACAGCATAAAACGGAG
>JBAUMC010000029.1:0-2453 GCA_049578505.1 Bacteroidota bacterium
CCTAACGGACCGGAGCTAAGCTGCGGCGGCGAAGAGCCGCCGCAAGGTAGTTCGTTGCGCGGACGTTCCGATCATCGGCGCTAAGTCAGTCCGACGCCGCGCGGCGAAATCGTCGATGGCTACTTCCGTCAGCTTGAGCGACTGGTTAGGCCGCCTGCCTTGGGTCTGCTCTTGTGGGGGGCAAGGAGCACACTCTTTTGCAAACTTTGGATAAGTGGGGGGATTGTGCGGTTTGCGAAAGTGTGTGCTAGTGCGTTGGACCTGCCCCTCGGTTTGTCACGTTCATGTTAATGTAAGTGATTTAATCCTTTTCTGCTAATCACTTTTTATTGAGACCAGTTTTAGTATAGGAGATTAAAAAGATATCCAACAATAACAATACCGGTTCCGACAAGGCCGACAAACGTGAAGATAAGCGGAAGTTTCAGAACTTTTTTGAGAATAATTGTTTCAGGAAGCGACAATCCGATGACTGACATCATAAATGCGAGAACCGTGCCAAGTGAAGCACCTTTTTCAAGTAACGCCTGAACAATCGGAATTATCCCCGCTGCATTAGAGTACATCGGAATACCGATTAATACGGAGACTGGAACTGACCACCATGCCGATTTACCCATCAATGCTGCCATAAAGTTCTCTGGCACATAGCCGTGTATCCCCGCTCCGACGGCGATTCCTGCAACAATGTAGATCCATACTTTGGCAACAATATCTCTTACAGCGTCGACTCCGAGATCAATTCTTGTCGAAATCACGGGGTTATCTACTTCAATTAAATTATGCGGCGCCTTTATTTTGAACACCCACTCTTGAACATATCTTTCTAAATTCAACCTCCCGATAATGTAACCCGATATCATTGCAATTAGTAGACCTGTTGACATGTATAAGAGGGCAGTTTGCCAGCCAAACAAACCAAAGAGCAAAACAAGAGCAACCTCATTGATCATCGGCGCAGCAATGAGAAATGAAAAGGTCACACCTAATGGGATTCCGGATTCAACAAAACCAAGGAAAAGCGGAATGGCTGAACATGAACAAAAGGGGGTAACGACACCAAGCAAGCTGGCGAGCACATTCCCGACGAATAGTGTTTTGCCGCCGAGTATTTTGCGAGTGCGTTCGGGAGAAAAATAGGATCTTACAATTCCGACTGCAAAGACAATGAGAGTCAAAAGCAAGAGAACCTTCGGAGTCTCGAAGATAAAGAAGTGTACTGCAGATGTGAGCGGAGCGTTTCTTTGAAGGCGGAATAAGGAGTAAACTACACTATCTGTGACAGTCTCCAAATTGGTGTAAAGAAGAACCCACACCACGAGAAACACAGCGAGTATTCCAATCTTCTGTTTCATAGTATTCTCTACGCGATTTCTTTTCTCAATAATTCTCCAATTTGTTCAACTGTTGGAACTCGCCCCTGTATGACAATTTTATTGTCAATAACAAGTCCGGGGGTGCGCATTAGGCCGTACGATGCTATCTGTTCAAAATCAGTCACTTTATCTATAGGTGTGTCAATGTTGAGTTGTTTCAATGCTTCGACCGTTCGCTTTTCGAGCGTGAGGCAATTCATGCATCCAGGTCCTAGAACTTTAATAGTCATAGTGATTATCCTTTCGATGATATTGTTATGCTTCTTTTAATGCCTTGATCCGGGTTCGAGCTTCCTTATGTGCTAATTCTCCCGTACGAGTAAGAATTTCGAATATACGTTTATCGGCAACCCTGTAATTAACGCGCAAGCCGTCTTTCCACGAGATGAGAATTCCCTCTTGAACAAGGATTTTTAGGTGGCGTGAAAGGTTGGATTGTTCCAAATCTAAATCTGGGGCGATTTCACAGTTGCACTTCACTCCGTCCTTCAAGAATTCGAGTATTCGAATCCTGTTCGGATGCGCAAGTGCGGTTAGAATTTTCGCTTTAAGCTCTTCCTGTGTCTTTTGCATAATATCCAGTTGATGATATCTGATGAGTTCGTGAGTCGAAAAACCTAATTTGTAAGCTTGACTACATGAGTATCTACTCATATAGCGTGCCAGAATAAATCCCTTTTTAGGTGGAGTTCTGATTATGGTGGTTGATCAATTCTTCAGAATGAGAAAAAGAAATGGAGAAATTGGGAAATCTGAATTCAGAAGTTGACTACAAATAGCTGACATCGACTTTCACCAAGAGTGCGGGTTAAAACGAGCGGGTGAGAGAAATTGCACTCTTTTGCAAACTTTGGTCAGCGGGATGGATTTGTGCGGTTTGCAAAAGGGTGCAATGTGCTGAGGGGAGAAGTGTTAAAAATCAAAGAACATTTCGAGCGGATTGACAGAATCCATTTTAGTGAGAATGGCGAAATCTATAGATGGCGGCCTAACGGACCGGAGCTAAGCTGCGGCAACGAAGTGCCGCAGCGACGGAATCCAGTCCGCGCGAGCCAAGTCATGTCCAATAGTAACTGG
>JBAUMC010000030.1:0-3428 GCA_049578505.1 Bacteroidota bacterium
CATGATTACCACACCTATTCTTCAAATATCTACTTCAACATGATTCTCTCCCTGGAACCATATCAACCTCATCCTTATCAATGGTGTATCGGTGAATGCGGATTCGGAATTTCCTCGCATTCGCCCGATCAATACGAAACTGATCAGGCAAAATACTTTCAGTATTTTTTCCAGGCCGCACAAGACCTTGATGCCAGATTATGCCAAACACCACATCACTTATTGGGCGTCGGGATATGGTCCGTGGAAGATTACGACATGGGGTTCGATGACCACGAAGGAGTAATGAGTTCTGAAAAACCAAACGACGTGAGAAAAAGAAAAGCCGCATTTGTCATCGAGAATAACCTAGCCGGGTATGTCGCTAATGCCGATTTCGAGATCGGTCCGGGAAATGACGTGGGCTTTGGCGACACGCCCTGGTGCAACGGATGGACAGCTTATTATCCGGCGTGCTGCCAGGAATATCACAAGGAGGATTATTCTTACACAATATCACCAGGGCATGGTCACGTACTCCAGCTCAATCCGGCACCAACCAGGCAAGTCGGTTGGAGCAATCTTCCGGGGGGCATGATTAGAGTCAAACCGAATACCAGGGTGACCGTCAGTGTAGAAATAAAAGTCTCAAAGAATCTCAATGCGACGGAACAATTACCGCCATACTTCAGCGACACTGTTTTTGCAGGTCTTACCTGGAGGGATATGGACGGTCGATTGATCAGATTAACTCCCCTCCCGGCCGCGCAAGAATTTCCTCCAAATAGCTGGACTACCGTTTCTGTTAGGTATACAGCTCCTTCTAATGCTTACTATGCCGTTCCTTATTTAATGGCTTACTCCAGCGATTACACTGTACAATTTGACAGTCTGAAGTATTTACCAGAATGGCGCCCTCTTATCAGTTTTACGTTCGACGATGAGATTACATATTTCAATCCCAAACCACAAAACACAGTCGGCGGCTGGTGGACTTCAAACGGCGCATCTTCGAATAAAAATGGAGTATTGTCGTTGACTCAGTACGGCATAGTAAAAACCACGCATTATCTTGCAAATGGCGCGGTGACCGGTCTTCGTATGAGAGAAGGAAACGAATATTCCGTCGTCGCTTGCATCAGCTCCATGCTTGCACACTTCAAGTGCATGAGCCTTCAAGACGCATCGAGTGAATACCCGTCACTCAATACCGGAGTTATTGCGACGGATACGGTGAGCAGTCCAAACTGGAATATTTATTCGACAACGCCCATTCAGTATGGCCGCGGGTATTCGTGGCTGCAAGTGCAGTTCGAGGATGGAGGATTTGCAGATACAAAGGTTCGAGAGGTGGAGGTATTCGAACATACCATCAGCTCTTCTCAAACTCAGACTCCGAGTGGAGTGAAATAATAATTTGCGATGGCAGGAGTTGTGGCGGAAGGAATAGCTATTCCAAGTGCTGGCTCAATTTGTCATTCCCGCGTTCCAAAGGAATCCCTTCGGGAAAAGCGGGAATCCAAACAACCACTTTCTTTACGGCACAATGGATGCCCACTTTCGTGGGCATGACATTTTTTTTCTGAAAATGAGCAACTACCCTATCCCAATTCTTTTTGCATCTTTTGGTGTGGAAGAGTTACTTCAAAGAATTCCCCTCCGATTTTTTCATACCCCAGTTTTTCATAGAACCCTACAACCGATTTTCTGGCGTTCAGCACAACTTTCTTGTAACCATGTGTTCTTGCGAAATCTTCTGCATAGATAACAAGCCTTGCTCCTACGTTCTTCCCCCTCCAATTCTCATCCACGCCGACTTGCCTCATTTTCACTTCCCCTTTACCCAAGACTGTCAAAATAAGAACTCCGATCAAGTTATTACCATTGAAGGCACCCAGGTGGATATCGTCGATCTCCTTAGAGAGATTTTCATCAAACAAGCTTAGCCCAAGCGGTTTTCGCAAGACCCGGTTTCTTAGCTGGAGTTCTTCTTTATATTGATCCGTGCCAAAGTAAATCTCCTGCATTTCAATCGGCGGATTCATTTGAGAGCTGGATTCTTTATCGTAAATGAGATCTTATTTTGTTATGCCGGTTTGTGAACTGTGGAATTTCGGATTATCTGATGTGATTGTCAATGGCTAAGAGTGATGCAGTTTCAAATCTGTAATTGTAATGAATATATTCTTCTTTCTCTGTTGCCAGAGTTCCGAAGGAATCCCTTCGGGAAAAGAAGCAAAGAGAGCTCCTCGTCCGAAGGACCCCCTTCGGGGGGAATCGGAACCCTGGCGATGCTTCCACGCACACTCCTGAGAAAACGGTTCACACAACCCTTGCGCTCACGACCACCGTTTTCTCAACGCACGCATCGCCCCTCCCCACCATGCCACCGATTCCGAGCCTAGTGTCCGACCATTTGCCGATTGATATCGGAATCGTTAGGTGATACGCGCGGAAGCATTCAATCAAAGATTTACCCGAAGGGATCCTCTGGCACATTTCGGCGGTTAATCACATCTTGAGAGGTTCAACAATAGCTTTCGCCGAAATTGGCTAGATGTGCGGTTGGGATTGAATCCGTGCGTTACGATTTCAAGAGCTTTCTTGCTTTAAAAAAATAAAAAAGGCCTTATGCCGTAAAGCGGCATGTGCTTACTTTCTTTTGCCGAGGCCATCCATCACGGCGAATAAAGAGGTAGTGGCTCAATTTGAGAAAAAAAATGTCATGCCCACGGAAGTGGGCATCCATCTGAGCAGTAAAAAGTGAATATTTGGATTCCCGCTTTTCCCGAAGGGATTCCTTTGGAACGCGGGAATGACAAATTGAGCCAGTACCAATAAGGAAAGAATGTTGAACTTCACATAGAATAATCGTACACTAACTTTGCTTTTTCATCGCTAATCGCAACCCTCCAATATCCTCAGCGTATGCATATCTTAGAAATATTGTTGTAATTAACTCATATTCCACCAGGAGGACCCCGTGATTCATAAACGCTTCTTCAGTTTCGCGCTTGCGCTTTTTGCCTGGAGCGCGCTGGCCGCTCAGGTCAGCATAAAGTTCGTTGAGTATGACCTTCCGAACGGCCTTCATGTCATCCTGCACGAGGACCATTCATCGCCCATTGTTTCTCAGGTGGTCGTCTACCACGTGGGGTCGAAAAATGAAAACCCGGACAGGACAGGCTTCGCCCACTTTTTCGAGCACCTGATGTTTGAAGGTTCCCCGAATATCCCGCGCGGCGGATTCTTCAAGATGGTGCAAAACGCCGGGGGCGATCTCAACGCGTCAACAAGCTTCGACAAGACCGTCTATTACATAAACATGCCTTCAAATCAATTGGAGCTTGCAATGTGGATGGAGTCCGAGCGGATGATGCATCTCAAAATCGATTCGATCGGCATCGAAACCCAGCGCAGTGTTGTGAAAGAAGAACGAAGGCAGAGTA
>JBAUMC010000031.1:0-35031 GCA_049578505.1 Bacteroidota bacterium
CCACTACCTGTCAGGTTGGTGTGTTGCCAAATCGACTTGTTTTAGGTATATTAACCAGCATCAATCCTGCCGTTGTAGGAATAAGAGAAATAACGAAAAGTCCCAGGTCATTTCATCACAAGTATCATTTAAAATTCATGCCCTTACTCCTGAACGATTCGCTCCATTATCTCTCCAAACTTACGCCGCGCAGGACTCTTAACATAGCAAAAGTCCTTTCGTCGTACTTTGTTTCCAAGTATTCCAAAAAGCCTGTTCAATGGGGCTTGCCGATTTCCGTCTTCATCGAACCCACAACATCATGCAATCTGCGGTGTCCGGAATGTCCCAGCGGATTACGCTCGTTTACCCGCCCCACCGGAATGCTGCAGACGAATCTCTACGAAAAAATTATTGACGATCTTGCTCCCTCTCTTTCGTATTTGATTTTCTATTTTCAGGGCGAGCCGTATTTACACCCAAAATTTTTGGAGATGGTTAATTACGCCAGCAAAAAAAGGATTTATACCGAGACAAGCACTAACGCGCATTACTTGAATGATGAAAATGCACGGCGTACCGTTGAAAGCGGGCTGGACCGCTTAACGGTATCCATAGACGGAACAACGCAAGAAACGTATGAGCAATACCGTGTTGGCGGGTCGCTGGAGAAGGTTATCGCGGGGACAAAAAACGTTATTGCGTGGAAGAAGAAATTGAAATCCACATCCCCATGCGTTGTCTTTCAATTTCTCGTCGTAAAACCGAATGAGCACCAGGTGGAAGATGCGAAACGCTTGGCGAAAGAACTCGGTGTCGATACCGTTTTGTTCAAAACAGCACAAATCTATGATTATGAACACGGCAGCGATCTTATTCCAACAATAGACAATTATTCACGGTACAAAAAAAATAGCGATGGATCATACTCTATAAAGAATAAGCTGCTCAACCATTGCTGGAAGCTGTGGAAAGGCTGCGTTATCACATGGGATGGTGCTGTGGTCCCGTGTTGCTTCGATAAAGATGCTCAGCATACCCTGGGAGATCTTTCCGTCACGACCTTCGAGGAGGTATGGCAGGGCGAAGCATATCAACAATTCAGAAGGTCGATTCTGAAATCGCGGAAGGAAATAGATATCTGCAAAAACTGCACTGAGGGATTAAAAGTGTTTGCGTAGAAGTTATTTCAAAAGCTGTGGTCTGATGGCTGGCGACGTTTGATAGTTCGGACCGCGCCACCGGGAGAGCGTTATCTGCAGTATGTAGCAGATGTAGTGATAATGGAAAGAATGATCCCTCGTGGCGAAAGCTGCGGGGGATTTTTTTGTGCGATTGACTCCAACAACCTGTTTTTCGTTGAGCAAGTGACGGAATTGCACCTACCTCTGGTTGCTAAATCGGCGACGAATCCAGGAGCGAATCAGATAGAATGAGGAATTTAAATCGAAGCGGCGGACTTTTTGTGCCCGAGGGGAGACTTGAACTCCCATGCCCTTGCGAGCGCTGCCTCCTGAAGACAGTGTGTCTGCCATTTCACCACTCGGGCGATTGATTATTCAAAGATACAAAATTGGCTCGCACAAATCAATATGAGAACAAAACTCAAAAAGTCCCGCCAATTCGCTGGCCGGGAAGTATGAGACACCTGGCACAGGCCATCAGCCAAGAATAATTATTTTTGTTCTCTACGAGAGTTTTTGTATCTTCATTGAGTCAAGAGGCGCGGAAAGAGAATTGTAGGGCACCCAATGACCTACGTTCAATTCTCGTTTCTATTAAGGAGGATGTTGGAGTATGAAGTAACGGCGCTATCTGGCTGCGAAAAAAAAGCGGAATGTCAGTCCATAGAATTTTTGTCAACATATTGTAACGACCATGTCCGTCCGCAAAGCGGTCTTTTGGAGCATCCTTTGGATAATACTTTCACTTTCGCTAAACGTCGCCGTTTATTTCGCTTTTGGGGAACAGAAAGCGCTGGAATTTTTTACCGGTTACGTTATTGAAAAATCTCTCAGCGTCGACAATCTTTTCGTTTTCCTCCTCATCTTCACCTTTTTCAAAATCGAGCCGGTTCAACAACGACGGGTACTGAATTTCGGGATTATCGGAGTGGTGATCCTTCGGGGTCTGTTAATTCTCCTTGGGACCGCCCTCGTGAAGGAGTTTCATTGGGTGATGTATATTTTTGGCGGCGTGCTTCTCTATTCGGGGTACCAGATAACATTTGGCGAAGAAAAGAAGATTAAGCCTGAAAACAATGTTGTTCTTAAAGTGTTTCGGAAATTCATTCCGGTATCGAACGAGCATAATAACGGGCGGTTTTTTTTTCGCGAGAAAGGGATTCTCCATGCGACGTCGTTGTTCGTTGTTTTGCTTATTATTGAAACGACAGACGTTGTATTTGCTGTGGATTCCATACCCGCGATATTTGCAATTACAACGGATCCGCTTATTGTCTTTAGCTCGAATATGATGGCTGTGCTGGGTTTGAGGTCGATGTACTTCGTGCTCGAACAGGGCCAGCAGAAATTTGAGTATATGAAATACGGAGTCGGCGTCGTGCTTGCCTTTGTGGGAGTCAAGATGCTTGTGGTTGATATGATCAAAATTAATACTATCGCCTCACTGCTTATTGTTGCAAGTATTCTTGCATTTTCTATGTTAGTGTCGTACATCGTTAAACCAAACCGTTCTGCTTCCCCGTAGCGGCGGAACTGCTGACTTCGTTTTGTTCCATCAATAATTGCCGGAGCATGTTCATGATAAGACGTTGTTTTTTTATTTTTTCCCTATGCTACTTTGCAGTAGGGCAATTGACTGCGCAGTCGGTATATGTTCATCCTTCTCATGAAGTGTATGACTTTCTTAAGAGGATGGAGGGGAAGCGGGTGCTCACTGATTACCGGGATGCCGTGAAACCGATAACGCGCCGGGAAGTCGCAGGATATCTCATCATCATCGACCAACATGCGGACCAGCTGACGTCGGTTGAGAAACAACAGCTTGAGTTTTTTAAGCAGGAATTTTACGTCGAGTTGAAACAACTGAAATACGACAAGGAGTTACCCGAAGAGCGCTGGCATTTGTATCCGTACCGCAGTACGCCGGGTACCTTTAACATTGACCTCATCGGCGGGTACTCTGCTCAGGCAAACCCGACGAACACGAATACTAAAATATGGTCGAACGGATTGATGGGCTACGGGTACGCGGGAGATATCATCGGAATGTACTTGTACTTCAGGGACAACCACGAGTCAGGGACGTACACTAGCATCCG
Source organism: Bacteroidota bacterium (assembly GCA_049578505.1). Classification (GTDB taxonomy): domain Bacteria; phylum Bacteroidota; class Ignavibacteria; order UBA10030; family UBA8401; genus JAGVPT01. Next base: position 3,263 of record JBAUMC010000031.1, read on the forward strand.
CAATGACCTCACACCAATCCAGGGACAGATCAATGCCGGAAACACAAAAAGTGGTTTCGATTTCGACCTGGGCGACGCTCAGATCAACTTCGACGTTGCTTCATTTCTCGTACTTTCGATCGAAAAAATGCCGAACGTGTGGGGAGCAGGTTATCATGGCAATGTTATACTCTCGGACAAACCTCCGTCATACCCACAAATAAAACTTCGTGCGAAGCTCGGAAAAGACGTCGACTTCACATTTATCCACAGCTGGCTCAGTTCGGACATCATTGACTCCGTTGACTCGTATTATGTCCCCGGTCTTCCTCCAGATTTAAGTTATCGCCCAATTTACCGTGATAAATTCATGGCAGCTCAAATGCTCGAAGCTTCGGTTGCCAACGGTGTTAACATCGCTCTCGGTGAATCGGAAATATACGGAAGCAGAGGCCCGGAGCTTATTTATTTGATTCCGGTCATGTTTTATTTTGCAGCCGAACACTACAACAACGATCAGGACAATAAGCAAATATTCGGATCAGTCGACATTAACAGCGTGAAAGATTTTGAGTTCTACACCACTTTGTTCATCGATGAACTCTCAACCGGCGATATATTCAATGCAGCCCACCAACGTAATCAGATTGGGGTCACTCTTGGCACCCGGGCGTATGACCTCCTCTTTCCAAATACAGATATGTTGATTGAATACACTCGAACAAATCCCTGGGTCTATAATCATAAATATCCGGACGCGACCTACCAAAGTAGTCAATATGATCTTGGAGATTGGATAGGCCAAAATGCAGACGACTTTTACCTTGAAGCAAATTACCGGCCGTATCGGGATTTGAAAGTAGGGTTGGCATTTGAATCATTGCGCAAGGGCGGGATGGATTCCACGAAGTTCCAATATCTGCCGCTGCCGACGCCGACGTTCCTTTACGGTCCGGTCATCAAAAAACAGTCGTACGGCGTTACTGCACGATATGAAATTGTGCGCGATATGTTCGTCAATTTCCACCTGCTATTATCCCGCTATTCGCAGCAGGCGAACGTCCCTGGAGTGGTCCAATATCCGCGCCTGAGCAGTAATTATGACGACCGGATCGACGCACTCTTCTCCGTAGAATACAACCTTTATTAATGAAACTTCCCTTAAACTTTGGCACGCCCCGCGTGTCAAAAAACGTACGGCGATATATTCAATGGATCAACGCAGCGACCTTGAGCTGATTCGAGAGTTTAAGAATGGGAATGACAAAGCGTTTAATGTTCTCGTCCTTCGCTATCAGGAAAAAATTTACTGGGTCGTCCGTCGCTTGCTGCCAGACCATGACGAAGCCGACGATGTTGTACAAGATATTTTCGTAAAAGTCTACCGTTCCCTGAATTCGTTCAAAGGCGATTCGAGTTTTTACACCTGGTTGTATAGAATCGCGGTAAACTTATCGCTCAACGAAATTCGCCGGAAAAAAACTCGAAAAACATTTGCTCTTGATGATACTATCATGCAGCACGAATCCGACGAGATGCTTCCTCTTGAACGAATGGAGCGGGACGAACGGACGAGGTTGATCAAGGAAGCGATTGCAAGATTGCCTGAAAAACAGAAAAAAGTTTTTGTCCTGAGATATTATGAAGAGCTGCCGTATGAAGCGATTTCAAAAATTTTGAAAACGAGTGTCGGCGGTTTAAAAGCAAACTATTTCCATGCGGTAAAAAAGATTGGAGAGTACGTAAAACATGGATTGCGATGAAATCAGATATTTGCTGGTTGAGTTGAAAGAGGGAACGATTTCGCCGGAGGAACGTGAGCTTGTCAATCGGCATATAGCGACATGCGCGAGGTGCGCTCAAGATCTGAAGTCAATCGACGAAGCGTTCGAATCCCTGCGCGATGTTACCGATGAAGAAGTCCCGACTCATTATTTTACTAACCTGCTTCCGCGCATCCTTGAAAGGCTCGATGAACAGCCCAGAGGCTTGTTGGGAGTCTCCGGATTCGCATTGCCTGTGTGGGTGCAGCGGTGCCTTGCTCCTGTTTCAGCGGGCGCAGTGCTATCCTGTATGATTGCCATGTACGTTCTTTTCAATCCTGCTGCTGATACTGCTCAGTTGCCGTTAAGGGAGATTGTCGCGGGTCTTCCCAAAGAGGAAATTGAAACGGTAACGGAATCGATGTCTTTTTCCGACGTGCTGGCGCGGACTATGGAGCCGTCTCAACGGTTCATGGAAACCACCCCGAATCCCGCCCTGATATCGCAGCAAATTGAGCGTGAGCTTGTCGAGGATCAACTCAACCATGGACATTCACTGTCGATATTTCTTGCAGCTGATCATCCTTTTGAAGATATTAGCGACGACGACGTCGATTCAGTTATCAAAAAACTTAGTGATGCATCATTATAAAAAATTAGAGAAGGTGCCCATGAAATATGTTGTGACAATAGGACTCGGATTCATGCTGTTGATGACGAGGCCGTTGCTGGCACAGCCGGGGGCAAGTGATCACTCTCCGCGGCCTGCATACGATCGCCTCGAAAGTTACAAGAAAGTAAGGATGCTTGAATCGTTAAATTTAAATGAAGACCAGTCGGCGAAGTTTATTGCGCGTTATAATAAGCATGCGGAAACAATGCATGGATTTGAAAAAGAGCGTAACGAGTTGGTTGACAAACTGGATACCCAATCGCGGTCAGACGCTGGAGATGCCGATTATGACCAGACGTTTAACGTTTTACTCGACATCGACAAGCAGATATCCGGAGAACGTTTTCGCTTTTTGACAGAATTGAAAGAAGTCCTTTCCAATAAACAAATTGCCCAATACATTGTGTTTGAACGGAATTTTGCGCAAGAATTACGTCAAGCCGTCCGCGATGTTCAACGCGAACGAATGAAAGATCACTAAAGGCTGATTTTTCGAATGAAGACAAAAAGAGTGGGTCCCAATTCGGGTCCCACTCTTTTTGCGTTTTTATGAAGTTAATATGGCGATCTGGGACCGATGAATTTTGTGCAGGCTTGGTGATGGTACGTTGAAGAATTGTGGAACGTCCGTTCCGCCGGATTTATAACAGCAGAAATGGTCGATAGACCCTTCCCGGCTACCGTCCTGCTTTCTACGGTTGATTATGCGTCGAGGGATTGATATATTTTTATCATGCGAAATCAAACTCAACGAATTTATCTCGATTATAGCGCGACGACACCGGTTGATCCCGAAGTGACCGAAGCAATGGCGCCGTACTTTTCCCGCTTTTTCGGAAACGCCTCATCGATTCATGCTTTCGGCAGGGAGGCGAAAATCCATCTCGAACAAAGCAGGGAAAAAATCGCGCGGACAATCGGTGCAAAGCCAGGGGAAGTTTTTTTTACCAGCGGAGGCACGGAGGCCGATAACCACGCGATATTCGGCGCCGCGTTTGCTGCGAGACGTTCGCACGGAAAAAATCACCTTGTTGTTTCATCAGTCGAACATCACGCCGTTCTTCAATGCGCCGAATATTTGGCGAGGAATGGTTTTGAAGTTACGATCCTTCCGGTCGATGAATTTGGAAAAGTGGATCCTGATGATGTCCGCAGAGCCATCCTGCCGGAGACCTCGCTTGTTTCCGTTATGCACGCTAATAACGAGATCGGCACAATTCAGCCAATCGAACAAATCGCACGGGTCGCGCATGATCACGAAATCATTCTCCATTCCGATACCGTTCAATCCACCGGGAAAATTCCGGTCAATGTTGATGCACTCTCAACAGATATTCTCGCGATTTCAGCTCACAAATTTTATGGACCGAAAGGCATCGGAGCGATTTACATCAGAAAAGGGGTTGATATCGATTCGTATATTCATGGGGGTGCTCAAGAACGCAACAGGAGAGCAGGGACAGAGAACATCCCCCTTGTTGTCGGCTTCGCTAAAGCAATCGAGCTGAGCCAGCGCGAGATGGAAAAGAATACAATCCATCTCACCAACTTAAAAAAAGAAATGAAAAGCCTTCTCGCTGAGCGATTCGATGACATCCTCTTTAACGGCCACCCGTCGGATGCGCTTCCCAATATCGTGAACATATCGTTCGACAGCGCTAAAATAGACGTTGACGGGGAGGCATTATTGCTCAATATGGATTTGAACGGCGTCGCTGTAACGAGCGGATCGGCCTGTTCTTCCGGCAGCATGGAACCATCCCATGTGCTCCATGCGATTGGCCGCGATATGAAAACGGCAAAAGCGAGTATTCGGTTCTCAATGGGAAAGTCTACTACCGAAAATGAAATTACGAAAGCCGTGAGTATTTTGGAGCAGGCCGTGCGGCAATGCACGGTTGCCCCGGCATGAAGTTTTTGAAAGGAGTCAACATGAGGTATATTCTTACCGTTATTCTCTCGATCCTATTGTTCGGATGTGATAATACGGTCGATCAAGCACCGAGCAATTTGCAAAAAGGGGACGAATATTTCGCGTCCAAACAATACGAAGTGGCGCAATATTATTACGATAAAGTTCCCGAAGAAAGCCCTTTGTATAAAGAGGCTCAGCTAAAGATGCAGCAAATCGACGATATTCAAAAAGGGGCACTGCCGAAAATCTCCGTCGCAGAAGAGTCTCAGAAAGTTTCAATATTTGATCAGACGATGACAAGCAATGCGGGGGGAACCGAGCCGGTACATTCGGTGGAGCTCAATAACGAATCCGTTCATAAGCTTGTATCCGTCGTCCTCGAGTTCACGTATTTTGACGCTTCTGGAAACGTTGTTGCGGTTAAACAGTACAGGATCGCGTCGCCGATGAGTGGGAAAACTCAGGATACGTTCACAGGGATAACTCCAGGGAGTCTTGAATCTCCGTGCACGTCCAGCAAAGTGAGAGTGGTATCGGCTGAGTTTCAATGAGAGATTTGTCAGCGTTGAATTTCTCTGAGCACAATTCCGTATCGTAAGCCGCGGTCGCTTACCGTAATTTTCTTGAGGCCGGCAGCTTCCATGAATTCCAGCAATATGATGACCCCCGCGAATATAATGTCTGATCTTCCTGCCGAGATTTGAGGAATAGACTTTATTTCGTCGATGGATTTCCCCCGCAGCAAGCTGAACGATTGCAGTACGTCATCGTAGTGCAACTCGTACCCGTGAACTCTTTTAGGATCGTACTGCGTTAATTGAAGTTGCATAGCCGCAAGTGTCGTGAGGGTGCCTGCTACCCCGATAGCGAACAATACACCGTTCTGGAAAAGGTCGAGGGTCTCAAAATGATCTCGGATGAACCTTCGCGCTTCGGCTATTTTCTGAGATGTCGGCGGTGATCCCCGCAATATTCGTTCCGTGATCCGAACGGAGCCGATATCGAGGCTCACTTTGTGGGTGATTCGTGATCGGATGCAGGAAATTATTTCCGTGCTTCCGCCCCCGATATCGAGCACTGTAAAGCTCTCCGGGACTGCGTCGATCCCGATAACAGCCCCGCGGCATGTCCATTCTGCCTCATCGTCCCCGGAAAGTATTTGTATGTTAATCCCTACGTTGTGAAGTATAAACTCGCAGAATTCTTTTTTGTTCGCCGCATCGCGAAGGGCGCTTGTTCCTACAGCGATTATTTTTTCTGACTGAAGGTTTCTGGAGGTATTGTGATACGACCGGAGGAAGTCGGCGACACGGCGGAATGTTTCTTGATTGATCACGCGATGCTCGTCGACTCCCTTTCCCAGCCGGGCGATAATTTGTTCATCGTGAATCACCTTCACGATGCCATTACTGTTTGCGTCGGCAATGAGAAGGAGAATCGTATTGGTGCCGATGTCAATACTGCTGATTCTCATTTCTCACATCTTTCGAGCTGCAATACCGATCCACTCATTTTCTTCCGCGATTGAAAGAATCGCGCAAGCATTTTGCTTCAGAGCTGTTTCAATGACGGCCTTATCATCAGTGAGAAGGCCGGATAACAGAATCGTCCCGTTTTTGTCGAGCTTACCTACCATGGAAGGAAGCAATTCGACGATTGTTGCTCTCGTAATATTTGCGAGGATGAAATCGAATCCTGATTCGTCGACAATCTCCAAAGAGCCCAGGCGAATGTCAATCCGTAGTTCGCATCCGTTACGCACGACATTTTCCTTAGCATTGACTTGAGACCATTCGTCGAAATCAATGCCAATTGCAAAACGAGAACCTAATTTGACCGCGGCGATTGCTAGGATCCCTGTGCCGGTTCCCACATCAAGTACAAATGAGTTCGGGGTTATGTAACGTTCGATCATTCGAAGCATGAGGCGGGTTGATTCATGATACCCCGTTCCGAACGACATCTTCGGGTCAATGACCAGTACAACTCTTTCGCCGTTTTCCGGAACGGCATGCCAAGAAGGCGTGATGACGAGTTTTGCCGAGACATCGACAGGCTGAATCGATTCTTCCCATTGGCGGTTCCAATTCTGATTTTGAATTTCGACGATGCGTGAAATTGTTACAGGGGAGGTGTGCTCTTTGTCAAGAAGTATTGAGAGTTCATTACGGAGTGTATCGCTCCAGAGCCTTTTCGTAATGTAGCAGTGAAGGCCGCTGTGGTCTTCCAAAAATCCGTTGAATCCTAACCCGTATAATTGCGAAGAAAGTAATTCCCTCAATGCATCGTCGGCCGGGGCATTCAGCACGACATCGACGTACAATTCATTCATGGTGTACGGTCTACGTGCATACGTTGCGCGATAAGATCGTCGACCAATTTCGTGTTCATCAAGAGCCAAAAGATCTGATCCTGATAATTCTCCTGCATTTTTCTGTCAGCCTTATTGTAGCGAACATTGACCGCATAGATGAGCCAGACGAGAACAACGGGCAGAACGGAGAGCAACGCCAAGCGCGACTTCATCGTAAAATCGACTGCGAGCAGAACCAATCCGACAAGACCGAAGCCGAAGGATGTTCTCCGAATGCTGATCATGATATGGTAAATCGATCCAAAGAAAAAAATCTTTTCGTGCGCAGCGTTCGGCATATAATTGTTAAGAATGTAGAAGTAAAGCTGACGCGCTTCGTTCTCGTCCATCGCCGGGGCGTCTTTCACTCTGCGCGAGCGTTCGAGAATAAATTGGCTCGGCTGATTGGACTGGAATGCTTTCCGCTTCTTTGGACTCTCCTTAGCATAAAGCGTTAGGCCTGCGAGAAGCCCCCCGATAAAAAACGTCGGAACGCCGATCTCCCAGGTGTCGAAAGGATAGATCGATAGGGCAAAAATCGCAGCGTAGATGTAGGAGACGTAAATAAAATAGAAACCGGGGATCAGAATCCGAAGGGTTTCGTACCAGCCGAATTGAGTGCCGGAAGAATTTTCTTTCATGCGATTACCCTACTGAGCCGCACCAAAGTGTTTTGAATAAATCACATGTGTCAATACTTTTCCGACTGTTTCCAGACTTTCAGCGCTGCATTTGTCCGGAGTGTCTTGCGTGGTGTGCCAGAATGGGTATTGAAAATCGATGATATCGACAGTCGGTATCCCTCCCGAGTTGAGGGGAACGTGATCATCGGAAATCTCTTCGCCCGGGACATTCACAAATTGGGTCACGCCGAGCTTTTCTGCCGTCGACCAGATCAGCTCGACAACCTCGGGTGCATACGTGATCGAGTTTTGTTCCATAGGAATCTGAAGTTCCCTGTAGCCGACCATATCGAGCAAAATTGCATACCGGGGTTTATAGTTCTGGCTCTTGATTTTCATGAAATACCGGGACCCTAAGAAATAACTATCAAGATCACGGCTCTTTCCGTAGTCTTCTCCGTCGACAAAGAGGATGTCGACTCCGACGGGGGGTAAAGTTTGTTTGAGAAGACGTGCAATCTCCAGCAATACCGCGACGCCACTTGCTCCGTCGTTCGCACCGAGTATTGGCTGATTCCTTTTTGAAGCGTCCTTCTCTTCATCTGCACGGGGGCGGGTATCCCAATGAGCCAACAATAAAATTCTGTCGGATGCCGTGTCATTGAATGAACCGAAGATATTCGTCAGCTTCAAAACTTCGTCGTTGTATCCATGATGAGTGAAGTTCTGTCGGGTCACTTTTTCAGCATAGCGGGAGAGCTCAAGCGTGAGATAGTCAAGGCATTTTTGATGACCGATCGAGTTCGGAGCACGGGGCCCAAAATCAGTTTGGGCATGAAGATAGGCGAATGCTTTTCCGCCGTCGAATTCGGGCACGTCCATTTTATCAGGAACCGTTTGTGCTGTCGACCCTTGCTGTGGAATTGTATTTTCTTGATGCTGGCTGCACGAAGGGAAAAAAACAATAGCACACAGAAATAAGACACATTTGATCATGTTGTATTCGAAGGATGGTGAGAAATAATACAAAATTCAGTATAGAGAAGCAATGAACGGAATGCTAACGAACAGGCCTCGCTACAGCATCCTGTGATTGATCGCTTAAAACTCCGCGGCCGCTGACCTGTAACTTTTAGGTCAATCTTTCGTTATCTTTAAAGAGGTAACATAGGCTTGAACACACAACGAGGAGTTGTTATGAAAATATCACCTGCTTCATGGGCTAAAATTATTGTTTTCATGGTTGTTGGCGTATTGTTCGGCGGTGTGATGGTGCTGTATTCAAACTCACAATTTGAAAAACCGGAAGCCGATTCTCCCAGGGATGAAATGCGGTCGATGTTCGGGCAGGACGAATCGTCGACAAACCGCCATATCGAAAAAACGTTCGCCGTGAAAAGTGGGGGCAATCTGCTTCTCGATACCGATGTCGGCGATGTAGATGTTCAGACATGGGATAAAGAGGAAGTTCTTGTAAAAGTCGACATCGAAGGAAGCGATCGCCGGTCCGATAAGTTCGATGTGAGGTTCTCGGAAAGCACTGATCGTGTTTCGATTATCGGCAAAACGAACGACAATAGTTTTTTTAAATGGGACATCGGCGATTTAGACGTTAGCTATCATATAACTGTTCCCAAAAATTTCTCGATAAAAGCAAACACGTCGGGTGGAAACATGTCGTTGCGCAACTTGGTGGGCGACGTGCGATTTGAAACGAGCGGCGGCAATCTGTCAATTGAAGCAGTTGACGGGACGGTCGACATCAACACGTCGGGAGGAAACATCGATGCGAAAGACATCAAGGGATCTTTGAAAGGCGTAACTTCGGGTGGCAACGTTCACGCAGAGAACATAGCTGGCGATGTCAATGTCGAAACGTCCGGCGGTGAAATCGACCTTTCACCCGTCAATGGGAATGTTCACGCGGAAACTTCGGGAGGAGGAGTCACGCTAAAAATGACGGGAGAAAATAAAGGCATCGATATTCATAGCTCGGGGGGGGACATAAATATTTTTGTCAGTGACTCAATTGCAGCGAACCTTGAAGCGTCGACGAGCGGTGGAAAAGTCCGTTGCGAGCTCCCTATTACAGTAAAAGGGGATATGTCGGATGAAGAATTACGCGGTAAAATCAACGGCGGTGGAAATATCATTCGTGCGGAAACGTCTGGAGGAGACGTGAGAATCAGATCCTTGAAATAATTGGCTGCCCCCGATACTGCAAAAAACAACGGCTGCCGAACATACGGCGGCCGTTCTATTTTTGCTTTGAGGGCCCTTTTTTCCGGGAAAATCCTGCCATAAGTGCGCCGACCTCGTCCTGCGATTTTCGGTACGGCTCTCCGGTTCCGATGTAATTCTGCATCATTATCGAGAACGCAAGCATTTCGCCCTCCGTCGTGCGGACATATCCTGACAATGTACTCACTCCGCTAAGAGTCCCCGTTTTTGCATGAAGATTATATTGCGCAGATGTCCCCTTCATTCTGCTGGCTAGCAAACCGTCAACGCCGGCATTGGGAAGAGAGGAATAATATAAGTCAAAAAAATCTTTTCGGGAATATATTCCTCGGAGCAGGTCGACGAAAATTTCCGGTGTTACCAAATCATAATGAGACACACCCGATCCGTCTACCATTAGGAATTTCGCTGTGTCGATGTTGAAAGTATTAAGGACTCGTTTCACGACTGAGATACCGTGCTCTGTCGTCCCCGGAATGCCGTATTCTTCCGCCCCGAGGATTTTCAATGTATTTTCTGCCGAAAGATTGTCGCTCATTTTATTGAGGAATACGACCATCGAGTCGATGGGCTGATAGTGCCGGGCGACAAGGGCCGCGGCTGAAGGGATTGTGTCAAAAAGTATTTTTCCGTCGAAAAAAATATTCTGCCGCTGTAATTCTTCTTTGACAAGCGTGAGAAAATACATCTCCGGGTCCCACACTGAAACGGCTTCCTTTTGTGGTTTTGCCCCCCGCGGTATTTTTCCTTTTACGGTGATAACATTGAGCCGTTCCTTAAATTTTCTTGAGATCTCAAGCGTCAGTGCTGCAGTGTCGGCATCCGTCGTTGCATCGTTGAGAAGAGAGACGTAGTGGGTTTGTGGATCGACGGAGACGAGGGCAGTATCTCCTAAATTATTTGAAGCAGTTACCGTCACTTCAACGCAATTTCTGTTGATTGAAAGGGCGGAATTATACGCTGCAAATCCGGATGGCTCGTCGTCCCACATCCAGCCTGCACCCCAGCGCTCGTCGTCGAAGTAGCTGACGTCGCCGACGATATTTCCCTCAATCCTCGCGATGCCTCTTGTCTTCAATGTTGAAAGCAGGTCAGTAAGCTGTGCCGAATTGAAATCTGGATCGCCGAACCCCTTCAAATAAATATTTCCGTGGAGAACGCTGTCTCTAATGAGAGTATCCGAATAGATTTCAGTTTTGAAAAGAAAATTTTTACCGAGGGCCGATAGCGCTGTAGCGGCGGTGATCAATTTCATGTTGGATGCCGGCCGGAGAAGCATTTGGGCATCACGCTCGTAAAGGACCTCGTTATTGTCAAGGGATACAATTTTTATTCCGCATTTCGCAGGCGTAAAAATGGAATCTGAAAGGACGGCGTCGATGTTGCTTCGAAATTGCTCAAGAGGCGGAGTTCCCCATGTTAATCGTTCTATGGTGGAGCAACTCTCAATAGCTACCGTGAGTGCTGAAACAAGGAAAACGAGAAGGACACGTCTCATCGAAAGTTCGATTTGTTTGGTGTTTCGAGATATCATTGTGGTGCAGTTCAATGTAGAAAAATTCTTGTGGGCGCGCAAGCAAGGTAACGAAGTGGCGATGAAAGTGAAGGCATGACTCTGTTGCCTTTTAAATATTGGCTGAGATGCCGTTCTCATGATTTAATTGAACGCGTCAGGGCTTGGCCAGAGTTTGGAGTTCTTGATATTCATCGCTCATTTCTTATATTTAACACATGAACGAGTCCTCGACAATCCTGGGTATAGAAACTTCATGCGACGAAACGTCAGCCGCAATTATGCGGGATGGAGTTTTGCTTTCGAATGTAGTTTCTTCACAATATGTCCATGAGCAATACGGTGGGGTTGTCCCCGAACTTGCCTCCCGCGCTCATCAAAAGCTGATGATTTCCATAGTTCAAGAGGCATTGGAAAAAGCCAGTGTCGGCCAGAACGATTTGTCTGCGGTAGCAGGAGTTATAGGCCCCGGTTTGATGGGCTCGTTGCTCGTTGGTTTGAACTTTGGCAAATCGTTTGCTTATGGTTTGGGAATTCCGTTTATCGGCGTCAATCACATGGAGGCGCACATCTATTCGAATTTCATTGAAGAGCCGTTCCCATCATTTCCTTTTCTCTGTCTTACTGTTTCAGGGGGACACACGCAGTTGGTTTTGATGCGCGAAGACTTTCAATACCAGCTGATCGGCCAGACACGCGACGACGCAGCAGGAGAAGCGTTTGATAAAGTTGCGAAAATGCTGGGACTCGGGTATCCGGGAGGCCCAAAAATAGATGCTCTCGCAAAAGAAGGGAAAGCCGATGCCATTAGCTTTCCTAGATCTTATCTAGAGGATGATCCCTTTGGATTCAGTTTCAGCGGAATCAAAACTTCTGTTTTGTACTATCTGCGCGACAATCATAAAGTTGGCATATCGCAGCACCGGTTGGAGGATATATGTGCAAGTTTCCAAGCGTCAATAGTTGACGTCCTGGTGGGCAAAACGATAGCGGCAGCAAAAGAGTGTGGTGTCAATGATATTGCACTGGCCGGAGGCGTCTCTGCTAACTCTGCGCTTCGTCATGCAATGAGCCGGGCGGCTTCTGATGCTCATTTCCGATTGTTTGTCCCCAAGTTCGAGTATTGCACAGATAACGGCGCAATGATCGCGGCAGTCGGTTATCGAAAATTTCTTCGAAAATCATTTTCTCCCTTTTCGGAGAGCGCAGTCGCAAGTTTGGAGCTTGCGCCGCAATTGACCACATGAGCGGATGTCAACGTGAATCGTATCCGTACCGTTTTTCAGCAGCTTCGATCCCAGAAAAGAAAAGCGATTATTCCGTATATCACTCCGGAATTTCCGATACAGGGAGCGACTGTTCCTCTTATCCTAGGGTTGGAGAAGGCTGGCGCGAGTCTGATTGAAGTCGGCATTCCGTTTTCGGATCCTATCGCGGACGGAGTGACAATTCAGCATTCGTCGCACATCGCGATCAAGAACGGCGCGAAAATCGGCGGAATATTGCAATCGGTGAAGGAGTTGCGGTTGTCGTCCGAAATCCCTGTGATTTTGATGGGCTACGTAAATCCGATTCTTCGTTATGGAATGGAAAGATTTCTTCAGGATGCACAACTGTCCGGAGTAGACGGAGTCATCGTTCCCGATTTGCTCCCCGAGGAAGGCGACGAATGGCGGGCTCTTTCGTCCAAGTACGGGATTAGTAATATTTTTTTGATCGCTCCGACGACCACTAGAGAAAGAATTCGGTACCTTGAATCCATATCAAGCGATTTTTCGTACTGTGTTTCAGTGAACGGCGTAACAGGAGCGCGGTCGAGCTTCGGAGATGCCCCTGCCCTTGAAGATTTTCTACACAGTGTGAAAGAGAACACTCTCAAGCCTTTTGTCGTTGGCTTTGGCATTTCAAATCCGGAACAGGTAGCGCTGATGTGCCGTTATGCGGATGGCGTGGTTGTAGGATCGGCGTTACTTCGCAGCATTGAATATGAAAAGAGCATCGAGGCCGTTGTCGCAACAGCCGGCGCTTTTCTGTCGTCGCTGATCCAGGGATAGCTAAACAGTTGATGTTCGCAAAGAGAATTGACCACAACCATATCGGGATGTCCAATGGGTTCAATAGATGAGTGGCGAATTAAAATTGACAACATCGACAAAAAATTGGTCGACCTGCTCAACGAGCGTGCCCGTTATGCCGACGAAATTGGAAAGATAAAGGATCAACTCGGTTTGGATGCATATTCTCCCCAGAGGGAACATGAGGTTTTGGATAACGTGCTCGGCTCCAACAAGGGTCCGCTGTCCGACGCTGCTCTCCGCCGCCTTTTTGAACGCATTATAGATGAATCGCGGAAACTTGAACGTGAGGCAATGGTTGAACGTAAAAAATCTTCGTCTCAAAAGTAAAAGCGCTTTGTACAAGGTTCTCCTGACGGGAGGGGGAATCGCCCTTGTTCTGATCTTTTTGGCGTGTTTTTTCCTTTTGTGGAGCCCCAACTCTTTTGATGCTTCGCCGAGGATCGTAACCGTCAATCGAGGTGAAAGTTTTGCTCAAACGGTCGATGCCTTTTCGTCTGCGGGCATTCTATCGCATCCGGTTCTATTCAGAATCAGCGGGAAAATTTTTGGATACGCGGGCAGCATCAAAGTCGGGAAATATACTTTCCAGACCGGCGTCTCTAACCGTGAGATTCTTTATGCTATCACCACCGGGAGATCAACCGCGAATCCTTCGGTAACGATTTATGAAGGAATTCGCGGAACACTGATTGCAAAAATCCTGAAGCGGGAAGTAGGCATCGATTCGGCGAAGCTGGCACAGCAGTTTAGCGATACATCGTTGATCCATTTGCCTAATCACGGGGCATCTTCGCTGGAAGGATTCTTGATGCCTGAGACCTACGAGTTTTACTGGCAAACAGATGAGAGGGAAATTGTGCGGGACATGCTTGCTGAATTTCGGAAATTTTTCTCGGACAGTTTGCAGCGGCGAGCCCGGGAGATGAAGATGAGCATCAGCCAGGTATTGACAATGGCGTCGATCGTTGAAGGAGAGGCGGTTCTCGACCGGGAGCGTCCGATAATCGCCGGGCTCTACTATAATCGTCTTCGCCGTAGAATGAAGCTCGAGGCCGATCCGACCATTCAGTACATCATCCCCGACGGGCCGCGCAGGCTTCTCTACACAGACCTCAAAATAGAATCTCCGTACAATACCTATCAGCATTATGGTCTGCCTCCTGGGCCTATCAGCAATCCAGGAAAAAAATCTATTCTCGCCGCATTGTATCCCGCCAAAAACAATTTCCTCTACTTTGTCGCTGATGGACTTGGGGGGCATCGCTTTGCTCGAACTTTCGGCGAACATTTAAAGAATGTTCGATCGTATCGGCGAGCGCATGCATCTGCGAGCGCACAATAACGTCAGCTTCCCTCTGCCTCAGTCAATGGTCCGACCTCGTAATCCAAAAATTGTCTAAGTTGAAATAGTTGACGATGTACATCGATATATTGCATGGTGCCATTCAGGGTAAGCATCGTCTTGAATTCATTTGACTTTCGGCAGCTAATTTTATATAATTGTATAAGTTTCAATGACTTAGGAACTTTTATCTTGCTCGTCCTATGACCAAAACAACCAAGTGGGTACTTGCCGGTATCGGAACAGTGTTTGTTCTGTTTGCTTTATTTTGGGCAGCCGTCCTTTTTTTTATTTTTCAGGGAGACAACCAAGAAGAATATTCATCCGGCACGGGTGGAACGCTGGCTATTGTTGAGTTGAAAGATGAAATCCTTTCGTCGGAAAATATTGTCCGCCAGTTCAAAAAATATCGCGAGAACTCTTCCGTGAAGGGAATAGTGTTTCGGATCGAATCTCCGGGAGGAGGGGTTTCGGCGAGCCAGGAAATTTACGAAGAGGTGAAGAAAACGCGCGATGAAGGTAAGCCGGTCGTCGTTTCGATGGGCTCTGTTGCTGCGAGCGGAGGGTATTATGTTTCGTGCGGAGCTAGTAAGATCGTTGCGAACCCCGGAACGGTAACGGGAAGCATCGGCGTTATTTCACAGTTCATGAATTTCAATCAATTAATGGGCAAGGTGGGAGTTGGGTCAACGACGATAAAAAGCGGAAAATTCAAAGACGTCGGGAGTCCTTACCGAGAAATGACGGACGAAGAGAAAAAATATTTTCAGGAAACCATCGATGATGTCTATCTGCAATTTCTAAGCGTAGTGGAAAAAGAGAGGAAACTTTCGCCCGATGCCGCTAAAAAGCTTGCCGATGGGAGAATCTTTACCGGAAAGAAGGCGTACGAAGTCGGGCTCGTTGACACGTTGGGAACATACGAAGATGCAATTTCGCTGGCGGCGCATCTTGCAAAAATTTCAGGGACTCCAAAGATCATCAAAGAAAGAAAAAAAGAGCGCTTGTCGGACATCTTGTTTGGCAGTCTCACACAAGAAATTGTCGGTTTGAAGCAGGAGTTCTTGAGCCAGCCGATGCTGCAGTATAAACTCACACAACCGTAACAACACAGGAGAACTCACTTGACCAAAGCAGATATCGTAGACGTCATTGCTTCGGGCACTGGCTTGACGAAGGTTGAAACTGAAGCGGTCGTCGATGGATTCATTCAAACCGTGATCGCGTCATTGCGTGACGGCAAGAATATTGAAATACGTGGCTTCGGCAGTTTCAAAGTAAAAAAACGGAAGGGAAGAGTTGCCCGTAACCCGCGTACAGGCGAGCAAGTTCAGGTTGACGAGCACTATGTTCCGATTTTTAAAGTTTCAAAAGATTTGAAAGCTATCGTGAATGAGAATCTTAAGAAAACCCTTGGTTAAGTTTTTCGAAAAGAAGAAATCGTGGCTGTAAAACCATCTATTCTATGTGGAAGTTGCGGGTCGGCGCTCGCTCTCGGAGATAAATTTTGCGCTAAGTGCGGAGCGGCCGTATTGTGGGATGAGGAGACAGCGACGACAGAAGAACACATCCCCGCTATTTCGACTATCGTTTGCCCTTCCTGTGGGATTCCGAATTTGTTCGAGAATACTGTGTGCAGCGGTTGTGGATCGGCGTTGGTTGCTGCACCGTCGACCCCGCTTGCTAAGACTTCGACGAAGAAAAAGGGGATGGCGCTTGACCGACTGCCGGAGAGAAAAGGAGATACGGGAAAGAGAATCGAATCGTGGAAAGTACTGTCGATCGCCGGCGCGGTCGTCGTGATCGTCCTTGTTGGCATCGGCCTGATGCGTAATCCTCCGAAGGATGTGTCAACGGAAAGCCAATCAGTCGACAATACCTCTGCACCCGCTGTAAGCCCGACGTTGGTGAGCGACATCGAAGAACTCCAGAAAAATGCCGATGCACACCCTAACGATTCCGGCACGTTGCTCCAATTGGCGAACGCTCTTCATGATGCAAAATTCTTGCCGCGTGCCATTGAGATGTATAAAAAGTATTTACGTATCAAACCTGCCGATGCCAATGCACGTGTGGATATGGGAATCTGCTATTATGAGAGCGGCGACTCGCCGACGGCAATCAAAGAAATGCAGATGGCGTTGACGTATGATCCGAAACATCAAATGGCGATGTTCAACCTCGGTATAGTAACTCTGAACCAAGGGAATCTTCCTCAGTCAAACGAGTGGTTCAAAAAAGCGGTTGGTGTGGATCCCAACACGCAAATTGGACAGCGCGCTCAGCAAATCCTCACTCAACATTCAACTATTCAACAATAACTTTTAAGGAGGGCATTCCGTATGCCTAGCGGAAAAAAACGCAAGCGTCACAAGATGGCGACACATAAAAGGAAAAAACGGCTCCGCAAGATGCGCCATAAGAAGAAGATTCGATAGTTTAAAGAACTGCTCACACCGTTGTCATGTGAGCGGTTCTTTTTATTCTCGAAACCTAGTCGGTTTAACAACGTGCCGGGCGCTGTTTCGGGAAAGTCGTCATATGGTCGACTGATTGGTGAGGTAAACCGGGAAAGTGTTCGCCATCGTTCAGCAACTGCGAATTCCAGCCGCTTGATTTTTCTGGAAAATAATGTTACTCTATTTCACAATTCGACACGAACGTTAGTTTGCTTGGAGGACTCAATGTCTGCAGATGAAGAAAATGGAATGAGAAAAGGATTGCTCATCGGGCTTCTTGCCGGAGGAGTAGTGGGAGCGCTGGTTGCACTGCTCTATGCACCGAAACCGGGCAAGGAGCTGCGCGCCGATATCAAAAACAAGGCTGGAGAAATTATCGATGATGCCGAAGGATATATCACCGTTGCCAAATCCAAGGCGGTCGATATTATCAATGAAGGAAAGAAGCGGTCCGAGAACTTGATCACAGAAGCAAAAAGACGGGCTGAATCTCTTCTTGTTGATGCTGAGAAGATTCTCACTGACGCAAAAGAAAGGGTGAGCAGCGAAGAAACGAAGATAAAAAGCGCTGTGAAGGCGGGAGCGGAAGCGTACCGGGGCGAAAAAAACAAATCATAGTAACAATCTTGTACTTCAATAAGCGGAGATCCTCGTGAACACTCTCTTGATAATGGCCCAGATTATCCTCGTCTTGTCGCTGACAGCTTTAGCGGTGTATCTTGTCATCGTCCTGACGAAGGTAAAGGCAGTCCTTGGGCAGATTGGAACCGATGTCAAAGAGGTTAGTGTGAGGGTGATTCCGGTGCTGGAAAACATGGAGGTGATCACTTCTAAGCTTCGGTCCATAACGGCGAATATTGACGACCAAATGACGATCATAAAGAGCTCCGTTCAATCGATAAAAGAAATCGCCGACAGTGTCGTAGAATTCGAGCGCCAGGTTCAGGAGCGGGTCGAAGCGCCCGTGTTGGAGGTTGCTGGCATCGTTGGGTCAGTGGTTCGAGGCATCGCCGCATTTATCAATCGTCTGCGAGGGTAATTCGCCATTCTTCATGCTGTGATGGGTTTCTCACAGTGCCTTCTTTTTTTCATCCGCCGAAAGGTTTTTCCGTCGACGACGGTATCCCGCGGGATGAAACATCTCGTGTACGCTTACTCGCATAAAAAATTAAGGAGTAGATAGTGAGCCAGCATCCCTTACAAAAAGAATACGCATCAAACGCCGTAAGAACCGTTGCGCTGATCGGCCACGGTGGTTCCGGCAAGACATCGTTTGCCGAAGCCGCGCTGTATGCCAGTGGCGCGACGAACCGCCAAGGAAAAGTCGACGACGGATCGTCAGTCTCTGATTACCATCCGGACGAAATTGAACGTCACATTTCCATCAATACATCACTTCTCGTTACCGACATCGATACAATCAAAGTGAATGTTCTCGATACTCCCGGATATTCGGACTTCACCGGCGAAGTGAAAGCCGCATTGCGTGTATCCGACGCAGCGGCTGTATTTATCAAAGCATTCGAGGGGGTTGAAGTTGGGACGGAAATCGTGTGGAAGTACATTGAAGAATATTCTCTCCCGTCACTGTTCGTGATAACAAAAGTCGACCACGACAATATCGATTTCGACCGGACCGTTGGTGCGATAAAAGACCGATGCTCTAACGATGCGGTGCTTGTAACGTTTCCGGTGAGCACGGGCCCGGGCATCACGAGTGTTGTCGACGTTCTCGTCATGAAAGTATTAAAATTTGCGCCTTCGACTAATGGAAAATACACGGAAGAAGCCATTCCGGCCGAATTACTGGAACGCGCGACGCATCTTCACGAGGAATTGATCGAAAAAATTGCTGAGTCCGATGAAGTGCTCCTAAATAAATTTTTCGAGGACGGAACCCTTTCGGAAGAAGATATTCGCGTCGGGTTGAAACGGGGAATTGTAGAGCGAAAGGTATTTCCAATCTTTTGCGCATCGCCGGTGCTTAATATCGGCGTGTTGAATATGCTAAATTTTGTCGTGAAGTATTGTCCCTCTCCCCTCGAGCGCGCTACCGTCAAAGGCATTGATCCGGCGAGCAAGAAGGAAATCGAAGTAAAAGTCAACTCGTCGGCCGGACCGTCGATGCTTGTCTTCAAAACGGTTTCGGAGCCTCACGTCGGCGAGCTTTCGTTTTTTAAGGTGATGACCGGTTCGATATCCGCAGGAATGGATTTGCTCAACGAGACAAACAGTAAGTCCGAGCGCCTTGGTCAAATTTTTGTCATGAACGGCCGGGAGCGGAAAGAAGTAACAAAGATCAACGCCGGAGATTTGGGGGCAGTCGTGAAGCTGAAGGATACCCATACCAATAATACGTTGAGCGCGAAAAATTTTCCCGTCATTTATCTCCCGACAGTTTTTCCCGACCCGGTTATCGCGAATGCCATCTTGGCAAAGGCCAAGGGAGAAGAGGATAAAATCGGTTCCGGCCTTCATTCACTTCACGAAGAAGATCCTACCTTCATCGTTCATTACGACCCCGAAACGAAACAGACGGTTATCCAGGGACAGGGGGAATTGCATCTGGCAATCATTATTAAGCGCCTCAAGGAAAAATTTGGCGTAGAGGTCGACGTCGTTGAGCCGAGGATCCCGTACAAAGAAACGATTAAGGGCGTCGTTGCCGATTCCGAGTATAAACACAAAAAACAATCGGGAGGACGCGGCCAGTACGGGCACGTTCATCTGAAAATTGAACCGATCCAGCGCGGGACCGGATTTGAATTTGAAGATGCAATTGTCGGCGGTGTCGTTCCCGGCAGGTTCGTTCCTGCGGTTGAAAAAGGAATTGTCGAGGCGCTGACGACCGGAGTCATTGCAGGGTACCAGGTTGTCGACGTGAAAGCGACCCTCCATTATGGTTCGTACCATGACGTTGATTCCGACGATATGTCGTTCAAAATAGCCGGGAAAATGGCGTTTAAAAATGGGTTCAAGGAAGCAAAACCGATTTTGCTGGAGCCGCTCTACGAAGTCGAGGTGATGGTTCCTGAGGAACACATGGGGGATGTGATGGGGGACTTGTCGAGCCGGCGCGGAAAAATCCTTGGGATGGACTCTGACAACAATCATCAGATCATCCGTGCGCTGGTTCCGCTGAAAGAGCTCTACAGGTATTCCACCACGCTTCGTTCAATGACGCAAGGGCGGGGAATCCATAAGCAGAAGTTTTCTCATTACGAAGAAGTTCCTCACGAGGTGGCCGTGAAGATTATTGAGGAATATGAGAAATCGAAAGGGGCGGAAGAATAGAAAATGCAATTGATTCATAGGACATTCCTGCTCTGAATAGAAATGTCAGTCGACTAAGTATATTATAGTCATTGATTTTTCTTCTTCATGATCTCGATGTCCCCTAGGAGCTTCGTTCTTTTGTTGCATGACGGCCGCTGTGCGGTGCTATCAGTAAACTTAATGATAATCTTCTATACCCTCTAATAAAGCCCTGCAGAAACTACAATATCCTACCTTTGACGTAAGAAATTATATTTGTATATTTTTTAAGGATGAAGGTCAAAGAGCGCAATCGAGACCCTCTTATTGGAAAATCTTCAGGGACAAAGGTCTTAGTTCGCAAAGCTAGCCCATTTCCTGGTTGAGAAGGAAGCAGAGTTTTTGCGATAAGCCATCTTCAGTTTGTAAGAGATTCCAAGGAAAATTGCGATACAAAGCCTCTTTGGCAAGACCGTATCTTTGTATGTCTTCTGTCACTCTAATTAAAGCAATAAGATTCGGTGCAATGTATTGCTCATCCTTCTCTATTGTTTTGACTGCCATGTTGCCCTGTTCGAAAATAATCCGGTTGACGCAAAATTATGTCTGAGATTCAACTGCGAGAATACCCTTGGCAAGTAGGCTTGCGCTTTTTTCAAGGCACTGTTCAAATTATTTTCCTTCTAATTCTCGCACGCTTTCTCTCCCCTGACGATTTCGGACTTTTTGCAATTGTTTCCATTTTTACCACTGTAAGTGGAATTCTCATCGAGTTTGGTATGGGAAGTGCATTAGTGCAAAAAGAATTTGTAGGGGACGAACAATTGGTGTCGGTCTTCTGGACCGTTCTTGCCTCCTCATTGCTTATCGCCGGAATAATTTGTTTCTCAGCAAAATACATTGAATCGTGGTTTACGCTTCCGTCGTTTGCCATCCTTATACGAATTGCAATTTGGGTCGTGCCGATTATAGCCTTGCAAATCGTTCCGCGTGCTTTCATAAGCAGGCAGTTTAATTTCCGGATATTTGCGCGGATCGATGCGGCGGGCACTGCAATCGGAGTGTCGGTAGCTCTGGTCGTCCTTCATTATACTGCTTCGGTCTGGGTGTTCGTTGTACAAAATATTACAACCTCATTAGTTCGCACTCTCTGGCTTTGGAGGAGTGTTGAATGGAAGCCGTCGTTCAGGTTTCGGCTAAAAGATATATCGGTTTTACATCGTTTTGGAAAGCATGTTGCGTCATTTAATTTTTTGAATTTCATCGGCAAGTATTGTGACGACGCGATAGTGGGGAAAGTCCTAGGCACCTTTGCTTTGGGGATGTATAATTTTTCATACCGCATCCTTGCTTTTCAACAAGAGATTATTTCAGGGGTCATGAATCAAATGGTGCTCCCTGTCTATGCTCGTTTTCAAGTTTCAAAAGGAAAAGTATTTGCGCTGTTCTGCCGGGATACGCAGTTCATTACTGTCCTTTCTCTTCCCCTTCTTGCGTTTATTCTCGCCGTGATTCCTCCGATCGTTCCATTATTGATCGGGGACAAATGGTTGCCCGCAATTCCTGTGATGCAAATACTCATCCTTGAGGCGATGCGTCAATCGTTGCTTTCGCTCGCAGGCTCTGCGATGTTAGCGATCGGAGATTCTCATCGATTTATGGTATACGCAGTGGTATCGGCACCAGTCCTAGTAGTCAGCTTTCTTCTGGGCGTCCATTGGGGGATAGTTGGCGTCGCCATGAGTTTTTTTATTTTTAATTCCATCTTAATGTTATTACTGTTGTTCCAACTTCATCGGAGCTTTGCACTTTCTTTGTGGCCCCTATATTGGCAATGGTTGCCGGGAATCGTTCTCTCCGCTGGGATTTATGTCGTTGTTTCTCTTTTAGTACCTATTGTTGCTCATTCTCAAAGCCCGTTTCAGTGGCTTCTCATGATCTTATTTTTTGCCTGCATTCTTGTTTTCCTTATGCTCCGGGGCCTCTTTCCGATTGCATTCCGCCTAACAAAAAATATTATTCAATCTTTTGGAGTGTTAAATGTTTTGCGTATCGATAATAACTCGAAACCGGGAAGAAGGTGGGTTTATGTCGACCCATTATGGAACGATCGGAATCCACACTTAACATCACTCCATGCTGGAATAGTAAAGACATATCCAAACATTGAAATGCATGCATTAAATTTTCATAACTTCCTTTTCCAACTTCCTGGATTGTTATACAGTCGAAGGCGTACAAGAGGCGAGAATGCAGAATTGCCGATAATTATTTTGCATTTTCATTTCGTTCACCGTGTATATGAGCATAAGAGTTATCTCAATTCGCTATTCAAGGCTGCTCGATTTCTAACGGCCTTAGCACTTTGCCGTATTGGTGGCGTCAGAGTAGTTTGGACCTATCATAATGAACGAGCGCATGAGTTCGCACATAGGAAGCTGGAAAGAATTTTTCTCTCCGCGTTCGCGATAATGAACGACGAAATAATCTCACTCTCATTAAAGGGGAAGGAGTTGCTATGGGATTCCTTCGGAAGGAGCGAAGCAATTTCGTTTACCCCGCATCCAAATTATAGGGGATTATATCCCGATTCCATTTCACCCAATCTTGCCCGTAAGCGCTTGGGAATAAAACGCAGTGATATGGTTTACCTCTTCTTCGGAAAAGTGTTACCGTACAAAGGAGTTTCTGAATTGGTTGATGTGTTTCGTAATTGGAACCCGAAAATTTCTGTTCGCCTTTTCATTGTAGGCGAGATCTGCGATGTCGCGCTACGGGCGGAAATACAAAAGTGTGCTTTGAACGATTCTCGGATAACGATAGTAAATCAATATATTTCAGAGAATGAAACCCAACTGTATATGCGCAGTGCAGATTTTGGAATTCTTCCTTTTCGTGAAATTCTGCATTCTGGGACTGCAATGCTTTTTTCCAGCTTTGATTGCCCGATTATCGTTCCCAACCTCGGCTGGTTTCCTGAGATTTTCGAGCATCATAACATTGGTATCATGTACGATCATGCATCGGCTAACGGCATGACAAATGCCTTAGAGTTATCACTGGATCAGTCAAGGTCAGAGTATCAGCACGCGATTCGGCAATTCTGTGCTGAAAGAACGCTGGCGCAGGCCGTTGAATCTACTGCAAAGGTGTATGAGGATTGTGGCAATTGAATTATGAAAGCATAAATCGGGTGCAACGATTTCTCTGGAAGGGGGACTTTGCAACTGCAGCGTTCTTCGTTTATATTTTTTTTAGTGAAGATGATCAAAGTTCATGCTCCATGTTTACTAACTACCATCAGTAAGAAAAGCTGGTTATGGTCGGCACACTTTCTGTAATAATGACGGTCTATGACCAAGCTGATTATGTTGGGGAAGCCGTTGAAAGTATTATTAGGCAAACGTACAGAGAGTTTGATTTCATCATTATTGATGATGGTTCAGATGATCAGTCGCTCGCGAAAATACAGAAATATGATGATCCCCGAATTAGAATATTCAGTCGTGACCATCAAGGCAGGGGGTCTGCTCTTAATTTTGCTCTAGCTCAAACCAATGCAACATGGGTTGCATTTATAGATGCCGATGATATAGCGTTGCCGGATCGGTTGTTATTGCAAACTCGTGCACTTGCCGAAGACGAAGCGATCGATGCAATTAGCGGTTGGTACCAATTGGTTGACGAACGGGGAAACATTATCAGAGAAAAGAGGCTCCCGTCAAAGCACGAGGAAATAGTAGAATTAATGCCGGTGCAATGCTCAATGTGTTTTCCCGCTGCAATAATTCGGAAAAATATCTTAGTGCAGGCTGGAATGTTTGACGAAAAATTAGTCGCCGCTGTTGATTATGACTTGTGGCTAAAAATTCTCGACAACGCGAAGTTCCACAATATTCCGATCAACCTTATAAAATATAGAATTTCTAGCAACTCCATATCAAGTAGGTTGAAAGATGTGCAATCTCGGTACGCTTATGAAATAGGAGTGCGCTATCTTAAAGAAAAGTATCGCATCGCGCAACGAGATGACGCAAAAGCCAAGATATCGTTGAAGCTCGGCAAATTGGAGTATTACCAGGGGACAATGGTCAACGCACGGAGGCACCTGGCAAAACTTTTATGGTACAAACCATATTTCTTTATTACGTGGCGTTTTTATCTGGCGAGTTTGTTGGGAAACAGGGTGTTTACGCTTTTACGCTCATTGGGCTTTGCGGATAGCATCGGGAACATTTTTAGAAAATCCTCCGTGAAACACAATTATTTTGTGCCATAGATATTCGACAATATCAATAAGCAGTCGTATCAGCCTGGCCTATAACCCTGCAGCACCGTGGGGAGGCAAATACGATACCGTGAATTGAGTACAACCATGTCCGAAGCAGTATACTTCTTGTTTTCCCCCCAGCCATGGAACAGCCAGCAGAGCAGAACGCGGGCATTTGCGATAGAATTGTCGCGCATGGGATGCCGCACGATTTATGTAAATCCTCCGAGCTCTTTGGCTGGGATTGTTCGGGAATCCGTCTCTGCTGCGGTCTATCCGCTTCGTCGCGAGAACATACCCTTCAAGTATAATTCTGATATGCTGGAAGTCTGGTCGCCGCCGATTCTTCCCACGTTTTACCGGGGAAGTCTTACCCCCGGTCTCGACCGACGGCTATTTAAGGCATGGTTCGATAAAAGAGTAACGAGAATTAGGAATCCGATCGTTGCCATCGTTGCAATGCCGTATTGGTGGGATGGATTTCTCAACGATCATAGGGAAAATTTCTCGGCAATTGTGTTCGATTATCAGGATCCGATAAGCACCTATGCACGCAGTGAGAAAATTCATCGACACATGACGGAAGTGTTTACGGAATTAGTTTCCAACGTGAGCGGCATTATCACCCATACCGATGCTAACTACCAAAAACTTTTGGGGTATCGCAAATCCTCAGATATATCCATTATTCGTAACGGGGGAAATGCAGGGCCCAGTCGGCGACATATTGATCTCGAAAAGATAAAGCGGCCCGAACATCCAGTTATCGGCACTGTAGGAAGGATATCGCAAAATATCGACACCGATCTTTTATTAGAACTTGCCGACAATTTTCCTGAGGGGGTAGTGGTCAATATCGGTACTGTGAGCAGGTACGCGCGTTCATTAAAAGCCAAAAAAAATATTCATCTTGTGCCCGCCGTTTCGGATATTGTTTTCCACTCAAAGATCAGTACTTTTGACGTCGGCATTTTGCCCTATCATCGAAATATCGAAGGGAGCCCTTTGCGAGTATACGATCTGCTTTCGGAATACCTGCAAATTATTTCAACGGATTTTCCCGACGTACAGTATTTCAAAGACGTTGTTCACATCGCGGGCAATCACAATGAATTCGTCTCGATAACTAGGGACATCTTATATGACAAGAGCAGATGGATACACGAAGATGTTATTGAGGCGTTTTTGCAAAATAACACCTGGAAGCAAAGGGCACGCGATTTAATAGCTTTTTGTAAAAGGCTTCTTTAACGGATATTGCTACTTTTTTGTCAATAGTGATCGAATACAACCCCCATGAGCGCGAAGATACTTATTGTTTCTACAAATGCAATCGGCGATACATATCTTTCTGCGGCAGCAATTGCGCCGTTACGCAAACATTTCGGAGATAAATGTGAAATTCATTTGCTAGCTCTGGCCGACACGGAGAATGCGACAATGCTGGCAGACGCTTTGGACGTCGATGTGGTGTGGCGCTTGTCTTCAAAATCGCTTACGAAGATTTTTGAGTGTTATCTCAAATTGATCAGGATTCAGTTCGATCATGTTTTTTCTTTTTTTCCAGGTCGAGTTAATACATTCTTTCTGATGCTCATTCGATCTCGAGTCAGAACAGGTTTCCCCAATATTGCGAAAGTGACAGAGTGGTATAACCTTCAACAAAAGGTCTATTGTTCTTTCAAGAATAAAGGAAATTTTGTTTGGCGCGATGGTATGGCGTATTTAGAACGAGTAGGGCTTTGTTTTACTGCAGGGGGTATTCACTTCGCCGATTTATCCAAACCTATTTTGCGCCTACCCGCGAATGGACCTCCGCCGCTATTACCTTTCACGATAGTCCATTTTACATCAAGAAGAAAAGATCGGGCGCTAAATCCCAACGCCCAATCTGCTGTGCTCTCTTACTTGTGCAGCCATGCTGATGACCTAATAGTTGTGTTGGGGTGGAAGGGTGAAACGGAGTTGTTGAAAGAGCGTTTCAGGTCAAATACACGTGTCACTTTCCTTGAGGACGCCCTGTTGCCCGCATTGGTGCATTATATTGTATCGGCGCGGTTGTTTATAGCAGTTGATTCGTTTCCACTGCATGTTGCCGATGCGTACGGTACAAACTATATTGGAATATTCGGCCCGACGCATCCGGAGGCATTTCAATCGTGTTTGAAAAGCTTAGTCTTTCATTGTAATGATTTGTCCTCGATTGACGGACAAAATATTATCAACGGACTCGTACCGCTTCTCGCAAAGTGACGGCAGAAGAACATGCATCGTTTTCGTTCCCAATATTTAATGCCACGCAAGTGCGAATTCGTACTATAAATATTCTTGGAATTCCGTATAGTTCGGAAGATGAGAAAGAGGTTTTAGACCGGATTGACCAATCTGTCCGCTCAAGATCATCTTTGACAATTATACAACCTCATTTTTTCCACGCCGTGCTTGGCAGGAGTGATTCAGCCATACGCGAACTTTATAATAAATACGATCTTGCGCTGCCCGACGGATATGGAACGTACCTTGCAAGCAAGTGCTTGTACGGTAAGGAAAATGGGTTCGGAAAGGTTTTCAACGGAACGGATCTTTATGATCTCCTTGTGAAACAGGCCGATCTCCGCCATTGGCGGGTATTCTTCTTCGGCGAATCAGAAAATGTGCTGGAGGCTTTGCGACGAAGACTTCATGACGTGACGCCGGGATTAGTCATAGCCGGTACTCACAACGGTTTTGTGGATCTCGGCGATGAATCGGTTCTCTCTGCGATCAACGACAGCAATGCCGACGTTCTTTTAATCGGGATGGGGACACCCAAACAGGATTATTGGCTGTGGAAATACCATGACAAGCTTCATGTTCCCGTAATGATGACAGTGGGCGCCGGCATTATGTTCATATCTGGCGAAAAAGTACGCGCGCCGGCGGGGGTGCGCAAAATTCACTTGGAGTGGTTGTTCAGATTCTTTCAAGAGCCTCGGCGGTTGTGGAGGAGATATTTTCTTGGCATCCCAAAGTTCATGTTTTATATTTTTCTACAATGGGTACGAGGGAAATGAGAAAAACGGTTCGAATCTCTGCCTTCGTGGTTTTGATGATCCTTTTTCACATTGCAATCCTCGTTTCAGCGGGTCAGAGTGTGAGGAAATATTCTTGGGGATCTATGCAGGTATTGACACAGGGGATAGATGCGGTCACGATCAGACTGCAATTGATCCCGCAAAACTTTAACGCCGTGCCTGCGGTCCTATCGCAGAGAGTTCTGTATTTTGCACTTTCTCCGTCCAAGCAAATCAAATCCAGTGTGACGGGATTTGTTGCCGCGCCGGGCCCTTTCAAGAACGTCTATCGGGTGCTCGCCGACCGCACCAAGCGCGATTCATCAACAGTCAAGCAGACGCTCGAAGCGATTCCTATAGAACACTTGCCGTCAAGCCCGAATGCCGCCGTTGTAGGGTACGGTTGGTACCGAGGTTATTATATAGCGCGGATTGAGATCACACCATTCTACGGTACTCTATCAACGCATACAGCGTCGTTTGCCCAATCCATCGATATACAGCTTAGTACCGTGAGAACGAAAATTGCAGACGCACGTCCGCAAATAAAAATAAAGGACCCACAATTCGACCGCATTCTTCAAGAGCTCATAATAAATTTCGATGATGCTCAGGCTTACCAAATGCCGATGGCCAACGATACGACAGGTGGTTGGTTTAATACATCGTCGAAATATATTAAACTGGCAATCTCCAGCGACGGAATTTACCGGATTACTCGAACTCAACTGGATTCGATCTATCCGTCAATTGCAGGGGTTGACCCGCGCACATTTCAAATTTTTGATCGCGGCAAAGAAATCCCGATTTTTGTTTCGGGTGACAGCGATGGCGTTTTCAACCCTGGCGATTATCTTGAATTTCCGGCCTTACGCAACTACACAGGAAAGCAACGGATAATAACGACTGCGTTGTCCGATCAGTACAACGAGTATCTCAATCGCTATACTGATTCGACTATTCTCTGGTTGACGTGGGGGGGCAAACCCGGATTGCGTGTAAGTCAAAATCCAATTAATACTTCGACCTCGGATACGTTAAAGACGTACACGGCTTTTCTTCATCTGGAGACTCAAGGCCCGTATCCGGGTTTGCAGACTTCCGCGATCGATGATTATTCTTCACAGGACTACCGTTGGAACCCATTTGATCTTTGGCCGTGGGATTTTTTAGCCGGCTCGGGCACAGCGACAACGAATTTTTCAGCGAGCAATATTGTCCCGAATACAGATAGTGTTACGCTTTATGCTAAAATTGCAAGTTGGGGCGCCAGTTTCCCCACGGCTGCACATAAAATTGCAATTCGATTGAACTCGGGGAGTGATTTGAATATTGCTACCCTCAACCTTGGAGATCAAGCAGTCTTAACGGGAAAAGCGTCGGCATCTTCTCTTCAACCCGGGTCGAATTCCGTCTCGTTGTTTTCATATCCCACGCAGGCGACCACGAACAACATTATTTATGATTGGTTTGAAATCGAATATCCTCGCCAGCTTAGTGTTGTGGGCGATACGCTCCTTTTTGATTTCCGGACTCTTTCTGACCGCCATCTTCGGAACGTTCAAATTGCCGGACTGCAGTCGTCAAATGTTCTTGTTTATAGAATAAAGCCATTTGCAAAGAAGGTATCGAATTATTCTCTCTCAGCCTCGGCGCCGTACACGCTTACATTCTGCGACACCGTGGGTCCGCAGGAGCAATATGTCATTCTTCCGCAGTCAAAAGTATACATCCCTGTTTTCAAAACAATAAAGAGCTTTTTAGGTCTCAGGTCAAACGTAAGCCAGACCGATTACATTGCCATCACTCATCCAAAGTTCTATCCCGAAGCGGTTCAATACGTCCAAAGTGTTGCGGCTTCAAAACATCTCACCGCGCGATTGTTCAGCGTCGACGACATCTTCGATGAGTTTGGCTTCGGCTACCCGACTTCCGAAGCAGTTCAAGCTTTTGTCCAATCGTCATCCCAATGGAATAGGCCCCTACCGGCGTATCTTGTTCTCCTGGGAGATGCATCGTACGACTATAAATACTATTATCAAAGCTTCACTGCAATTAATTATGTTCCGTCTTTCGGATATCCGGTCAGCGATGTAGCCTATGCCGTTCTTGACACCGTCATGAATCTTCCTCAAATGTATGTGGGGCGAATTCCATTGAATAACGTCGGAGATTTAACCCAATATCTTTCCTTCTATAATTCTGAGATGACAACGCCGTATGATGATTGGAATAAGCATTATTTGTTATTTTCCGGCGGTGATCCAACGGTTCCGGGCCAGATTGACCTTTTGAAATCGGTCAACGACGAGGTTGCCACTTCGTTGGTAACACCGCCTCCTATCGGAGGTCTTGCTGCAAACTTCTATAAAACAGTGAACCCCCAATCCGATTTCGGGCCTTTTACATCTCAGCAGGTAAAGGACGCAATTTCGACGGGCGGTGTATTCATTTCATATATCGGCCATAGCGGGACTCAAACGTGGGATAACAGTATTGGAGACCCTCTCCAGCTGAAAAACCTGCGGGGGCGGTACCCCCTCATCACAGACATGGGATGTTCTACCGGAAAATTTGCTGAGCCGCAAATTCAATCGTTCAGCGAACTGTTTATCGTCGGCTCTGAGGCAAGTGCAATTGGGTATATAGGCAATTCATCTTTGGGATTTGAAAGTATTGCAACGTCGCTCCCGTTGTTGTTCTATTCCGCCATCCTGAAAGATTCCGTTGTCCGCGTCGGGGTGGCGCATTTGACAGCAAAACTTAGACAAATAGCCCAACAGGGACTGAGCCAGGTAAACCAGATTATGTTGTTTAACAATACGTTGGTCGGCGACCCTACAGTCGATTTAAAGATACCTTTTCTCCCCAATCTCTCTATTCAACAAAATCTTATCAATTCTTCGTCTCCGGTTTTGACCGACGATCAGGATAGTGCTGCAGTGAGTATTGCCTATGCTAATTACGGGTCGGTTACGAGCGACAGCGTTGATATTCAAGTTCAACACTCATATCATTCACAGGTGATTCAGTCGTGGTCGTTTCGGAGGCCGATGCCATTGGTCTACGATACCATTGTAGTGTACATCAACGTCAACCAAAAAGCCGATGAGCATGATGTCGTTGTGGCGCTTGATCCATCCAACAAAATAACAGAGTTGACGAAGAGTGATAATTCTGCAACGAAGCCGTTTTTTGTTTCGTCGACTGATTTCAAAATCGTTCAGCCTCAGCCCATGTCCGTATCTGCCGTGCAAAGTCTTGTTCTGTTGAACCCAACCACGCAGGTGTTTGACCCAACCAAGCTGGTCAGCATAGAGGTTGATACCCTCAGCGATTTTTCTTCATCGGTAAAACCGCTGACATCGAACGTCCCTATGGGGATCGTATCGACATCATTCCCCATCTCTTCGCTCCGAAGTCTCACAAGGTATTATTGGCGCGCGAGATTTCAAAATAGCTCCAGCAATTGGTCAACGGGAACGTTTTATCAAGGAGCAGACCCTGCAAAGGGACTGGGGCAAACGGATTCGGTAGGTTGGCAGGGGGATTCATTTTTTCATGCCGTTTTTGCCCGAGGAATTGGTTCGAAGATACAGAACAGCGCTATTACTCTTCAAGCGATCTCGGGCGGGTATTTGGACGGTAAATTTGGTGCGATCGAGATTAACGGAGTCAATAAACTGCCAAACACCTTGGCGAGAGGTCATTCTATTGTTGTCATCGAACCGAGTGCGGATACAATTGTGCAGCAAAGAACTTACGACCTATATGGCAACGCATCCTACGCCGATTCGATTGTTCAATTTCTTAATTCTGTCCCAAACAATTATTTAGTGCTGGCAGTAATAATTGACGATGGTGAGACCAATTTGACGAATGCAGCCAGAAACGCTTATCAGACCATAGGGAGCAAATATATTGATTCGGTTGAATACAGAGATTCGTGGGCGATCATCGGTAAAAAGGGAGCTACGATTGGAAGCGTGCCCGAAGCGTATCAACCAAGCACCACCGGCAAGGCAATTGTTGATACGACAATCGTACAGATTCAACCGTCTGGCAGTATAACGACCTCCATCGTTGGCCCAGTCATTGGTTGGAGACAGCTTTCTATAGATAGGATCGTTCCCGTCGGTGCACATTTGACGGTTTCAATGCTCGGCATTTCGAAGAGCGGGAACATCGACACACTCTTTGCCTCGTATGATTCTTCTTCAGTGAATCTTCAGAATATTTCTGCTGTGAAGTA
>JBAUMC010000032.1:0-1757 GCA_049578505.1 Bacteroidota bacterium
TTAACTCGCTCAGCGGGGATGCTGCAAAGAACAAAGGGATGGCACTCTTCCCAAGGAAAATCGACGGCAAGTATGTCATGGTATCGAGGCATGACGCCGAAAACCTGTATCTCGTCTATTCCGACACCGTATACCGTTGGAACGATCCTTCGGCGTTGATGCAGCCCTCTTCTCATTGGGAATTCACACAGATAGGGAATTGCGGCTCGCCGATTGAAACAAAAAAGGGATGGCTTCTCTTAACACACGGAGTCGGTCCGATGAGAAAATATTGTATCGGTGCCGTCCTGTTGGACCTTGACAATCCTTCGAAAGTGATCGGAAGACTCAAGGAGCCTCTCATTGCGCCGGATCAATCGGAACGTGAAGGTTATGTACCGAATGTCGTCTACACGTGCGGCGCGATCGTGCACAACGGCAGGTTGGTCGTACCCTACGCAATGTCGGATCGTGCAACACGTATTGCGAGCGTCTCGCTGGATGAACTATTGGAAAAAATGGGGCAGAAATAAGCGGCTTTTCTTCTCTGTAACGTTCATTCCCCGAAGAATTCTTTTTCCTCGCTCCCAACGTCCTCGTTGGGAGCGAAGTACTTTCGCCTTGTTCCAAAACTCCGCTTGAAAATATTCGACACGGAAGTGGAGCTCCTGTTACGTTGCGTTCCCAATCAAAGCCTGGGAACGAGAAAATAATTCCTTTCACTGAAAATAATAAGATGAGCTATGTTCAATAATATTATCACCCCTTACGACTTCGTTCTATTGTATGAGAAAATCCGGCGATACGGCATCGCAAGAATCTACTCAAAGCTCACAAAAAATAACGAAGAGAGGGTCAAACTCTCGTGGGCCCATACATCGGAATTGTCGTCCAATTGGTGGGATATACCTGAAGTCAATCGAAGATGGAATCTGTTGATAACGGGATTCCCCGATATTGATCACTATCGTTACGTTTCTGATAAATATCTGAACACCGATCGCTGTTTAACCGGCCTCTCTTTAGGGTGTGGTTCCGGCAACAGGGAACTACAATGGGTGCTGGCTTGTGAGAAGCTTAAGCTCTTCTGTTATGACATTTCCAAAGAGAGAATTAAGCAGGCCAGAACAAATGCCGGCATTGCCAATTTAAGTTCGAGGTTGAGTTTTGATGTTGGCGATGTCCGCGCAGTAGACCTTGGCTTTAAAAAGCATGACGTTGTAATTATCGAAGGAGCCCTGCACCACTTTTATTCGATCGATACAGTGCTTGACAAAGTTAGAAAGGGGCTAAAAGACGAAGGAGTGTTTATCGCCAATGAATATGTCGGGCCCTCTCGTTTCCAATGGACCGATTCGCAGTTGGACGGAGCAAATCGGGTACTGCAAATGATTCCCGGAGAATACCGTCGGAAATATTTCGACGGTCGGATAAAAAAGAGCGTCCACCGGCCCGGCAAGTTGAGTATGTTCTTGAACGATCCGTCAGAGTCGGCAGAGTCCAGTCTGATAGAAGGTGCAATAGCGCGTCAGTTTAAAATTTTGGAAAGGAAAGAATATGGAGGCACCTTGCTGCAGCTGGTTTTTAAAGATATCGCGCATAACTTCACGAATGAAAGGGATGAAACAAAAGAGCTCTTGAAATCGATTTTCAGTATTGAGGACGAAATGCTGAGAAAAGGGGAAATTAAGAGCGATTTCGTCTTTTATGTATGTAAGAATTGAGGGTAATTACTTCTCGTTCCCAACGAGACGTTGGGAACGAGGGAACCGGGTCTT
>JBAUMC010000033.1:0-106159 GCA_049578505.1 Bacteroidota bacterium
CAAAAACGTCGTTACTGATAAGGAGCGCTCCGTCCAAATCTGCCCAATCAACCATCGGCGAAAGATGAGCGGCTGCGGAAATTGCGCACGACGTCTCGGTCATACAACCGACCATCAATTTCAAACCGAGGGAACGAGCCAGGATAATCATCTTGTGAGCTTCCCGCATACCGGTACATTTCATCAGCTTGATGTTGATGCCGGAGTATACGCCGTGCGCCTTTTGTACGTCCTCCAATCGCTGAACGGCTTCATCTCCCATGATCGGGATCGGACTCCGTTCGGTCAACCACGCGTGCTCTTCGAACCACGACTTCTCCATCGGCTGCTCGACAAAGACCACCCCTTTTTCTTTGAGCCAGTGAACCATGTCGAGGGCGAACTGCTTATCCTTCCATCCCTGGTTCACGTCGACGCAGAGAGGTTTGTCTGTGACTGAGCGAATCGTCTCGATCAATTCTTTGTCATTGTCACGACCCAATTTCACTTTGAGGATCTTAAATTCATCCGCTTCGCGCACCTTTTGGCGAACAACGTCCGGCGTGTCAATTCCGATCGTGTACGATGTGTATGGCGTTTTCTCTTTTGGAAATCCCCAGATATTGAACCAGGGTTGGTTCATGAGCTTACCGACGAGATCGTGCAGCGCGATATCTACCGAGGCCTTCGCCGCAGGGTTTCCGGGCGCAAGAGCATCAACATCGTTGAGTATAGTCTCCAGCTCGAACGGATTTTCGTACTTACCGAGGTCGATTTTTGAGAGGAAGGAAATGGCGCTCTCATGCGATTCGCCGAGGTACGGCGGCATGGAAGCTTCGCCGTAGCCGACAACATCCCCGTACTCTATTTGAGTCAAGACAACGGGAGTAGTGGAGCGTGAGCTTGTGGCGAGAGTAAACACATGTTTCAACTGAAGGGTATACGGTTTGAAAGTCAGCGAGAGGTGCGCAGGCTTTACGCTGCTGAGATACGTCGCCGCCAGAGCCTCGGGGGACCGGCCTCCTAAGAACGACGAGCTCGCAACGAGCGCCGATGCTTTTACAAATTCTCTGCGCGACTGTGACACAAAGATATTCCTTAATACTGCTTCCGCTAAATATGCAGAGCGATAAATGAAATCCTACACCGCTTGAGGTGAGCTGGACCCGGGAACCACCCCCGCCTTGCTTCAGACCCGTTCATCGACGAAATCGCGCTCATCTGAGCGTACGACAAGAACGGGACAAGGGGCTTTGCGGACGATCTTTTCCGCCGTGCTGCCGAAGAGCACATGTTCAACGCCGGTATGCCCGTGAGTTGCAACTATAATAAGCTCGACCTTCTCATCCTTGGCGAATGAAACAACTTCGACAAACGGCAGGCCCACTTTCACGAATGCTTCCGCCGGAACGGCACCTCTGACCTCGTTGGTGATCAATTCCTGAAGTTCTTGTTCTCCTTTTGCCCGCAGTTCGTTCTCGACATTTGGCATCCCAATTTGTCCGAAACTAAAATCTGCGGGATAGATTGTCGGCTCGACGACGTAAAGCAAATAGATCGAAGCCTTGAATTGTTGCGCAAACGGGATCGCGTAGTGGAGTGCTTTCTTTGAATAATCTGAGAAATCGATCGGAACGAGAATCTTCCGAAGTGCAATCGGGGATAACTGGAGCCTGGCCTTCTTTTTGGGAGCAGGTTTTCTTGCATGCCGAATTGTTTTTTTCCTCTGCAGCTTTTTCATTTTCATTGCAGCCTCCGGGGCTTTATGAAGGTTTCTGAGCAACAAGTTCCGCTCGAACATTGGAGAGTTCTTGATTGGCGTTTCGCAGCCGCTCTCCAATCATCTCGGCAACCTTGAGTACAATTTTCAAACCCGTGCCCGGGGTCTTCTCCATAATTTCGAATAAATCCGGGCGGAAAAATCCGATCAAGTTCGTATCCGTCACGGCGATGACGGACGCTGAGCGGGGCGATTCGTCGAGCAGTGAGAGTTCACCGAAGAAATCTCCGTCTTTCAACACCGCCAATTCTTTTTTCGACCCGTTGGAACCGAACAGAATAACGGATACTTCGCCTTGTTCAACGACATACATTCCTAATCCAGGGTCGTTTTGAAAACAGACATATTCACCCGGGACATACTGCCGGCGATGAACAATTCCTGCAACGTGGCGAAGCTCGCGCGCCTTCAAACCCTCAAACACCGGTATCTTTGATAACATCTCTTCAATGGATGTTGGTTTCCGTTTAATGCGGAAAACGTTTTTCCATTCCAAGCTCTCAGATTTCTGGATGATTTTTCGGAATCGTTCTATGGCCATTGAGGACCTTCCTTTGTCCGACCGGAACGGGGAGGGGTTAGTGAGTTGGTATGCAATTGTACCGTTTCATGACCCGATTAGCAACATTCTTGTAAAAGTTTCCGGAAATCCTGCCGGAACAATCAAGGTCGTTTTAAAAATTTATCTACTTTAACCAACACGTTATCCGACACTTTAAAAAATGGAGAGGTGTCTATCGAACGAAGTTCAGCCAACCGTGCGAATCTTTTCCGCCTTCCACAATATTCATAAAACGTTTCTGGAGCTCGCGCGTGACGGGGCCCGGCTTTCCTTGACCGATCGTCATGCGGTCGATTGACCTGATCGGAGTTATCTCTGCGGCCGTGCCGGTGAAAAACACTTCATCGGCGATATACAGCATCTCACGCGGAATGTGTGACTCCGCGATCGATATCCCGGCGTCCTTTGCGAGGGTCAGCACAGAAGAACGAGTGATCCCCGGAAGCAACGCATCAATAACCGGCGGAGTAACGATAGACCCTTCACGGACGACAAAAATATTTTCGCCGCTCCCTTCGCTGATTTGTCCATGCGTATCGAGCGCGATTCCCTCCGCATAGCCGTCAGCCAGAGCTTCGAGCTTAATGAGCTGAGAGTTCATATAATTGGCTCCCGTCTTTGCCATCGTCGGAAGCGTATTCGGAGCTGGTCGCGCCCAGGAGGCAACGCGCACATCAATCCCTTTGTCAAGCGCATCTGCCCCAAGATATTTCCCCCATTCCCACACAACGATGCTGACATCGATCGGGCAGCCCAAGGGACTTACGCCGACATCACCGTATCCTCTGTACACAACCGGACGTATATAGCATGCTTTCAACTTATTTGCCTTGATGGTCTCTTTGATCGCAGCCTCTATTTCTTTTTTTGTATAGGGGATTTCGGCGCGATAAATTCGGGCCGAGTCGAACAACCGGTCGATGTGTTTATCAAGCCTGAAAATTGCAGACCCCTTTTTGGTTTCGTAACAACGAATACCTTCGAACCAACTGCTGCCGTAATGGACAACATGCGACATGACGTGTATCTTCGCATCATCCCAGTTGACAAGCTTTCCGTTCATCCATATTTTTTCGACTTTTTTCACTGCCATGATATTAATCCCGTGTTTAGAGTTTCATGATTGCGTATGAGGTGGTAGAAGTGAGAGACTGTCTGTAGTATCGTTGCTTAGGTTGTAGGTTGTAGGTTTTAGGTTTTAGGTTTTAAGTTCTAAGTCTTAAGTTTCAAGTTTGGTTTTCAATTCTTAACTTCTAACTCTTCATTTTTAATTTAAATTCCCAATTCGTAAATCCTGTAGGTTTTATAGCGATTTCCGTTCATCATTTCAGCGGCGCGGTTCATCATGATGTTGTCTTCCAGCACCCAGCTTGCTTCGCCATATCTATAGCCGAGCTTCTTTGCCCGGACTGCTGTCTCATAAAACAACACACCTGCTGCGCCTGTCCTTTGCTGCTCGGGAATGACTCCTAGAACAATAATGCGGACTAGATCAACAAGCTTTTTCTTTGTGTACAAATGGAACAGCCCCGTTAGCAACCCCCCATTCTTATTGTACTTTAACGGAACATTGATATCGGGAAGCGAGAGGGCAAAACCAATCGGCTGGCCCTTCGCCTCGGCGATGATGATCAAGTCGGGAACGACCACCGGTTTTAAATCGGCGGCGAGCGCATCGAATTCTGCGTCGGTCATCGGCACCGCACCCCAGTTTTTCGACCATGCCTTATTGTACATCACTTTAATACGGTCGACTTCTTCTTTAAAGTGTTTCATATCAACCGAGCGGAACGTGAGGCCTTCGCGCTGTTTCACGATTTCATTGAACCGCACGAAACGTTCGGAGTACACAGTGTTCTGATCGAGAAGGTATGCATACAAGTCTTTTAGCTTCTTGAAGCCGTACTTTTCAAACAGAGTTCCATAATACGGCGGGTTGTAGGTCATCAGGACGACGGGACTTCGATCAAAGCCTTCGACGAGCAAGCCGTACTCGTCGTTGACCGACGGATTCGCCGGCCCGCGTATTGCTGTAACGCCTTTTGCTTGTAAATATTTTTTTGCAGCATCGAACAACGCATTAGCGACGACCTGGTCGTTGACCGATTCATAAAATCCAAAAAAACCTATATTCTCATTATGTTCTTTGTTGTGGTTATGATTGACGATAGCACCGATGCGGCCGACAACTTTGCCGTTGCGCTCGGCGAGAAATAACTCCATGTCGGAGTGAGCATAGAATGGATTTTTCTTCTTATCGATTAATTTTTTTCTGTCCATCATCAACGGCGGAACCCAGAGCGGATCGTTCGCATAAATATCCCAAAGGAAACGAATAAACCTTTTCTCGTCGCTCTTTGAGCGAACCGGAAGAATGGAAACGTTCTCCATGAAATGATTTCCTTATTAGTGAAAAGCCACGCGAAGGTTTTGACCCGGCGTGGCTTTTTCGAAGGTTTGAAAAAGGACTGTTTAGTTAATCACGCCGAGCTTTTTTCCAATTGTGCAAAAGATTTCAAGTATCTTATCGAGATGTTTGTCTTCGTGCGTCGCCATATAGCTGGTTCTTAGCATCTCCATCCCGGGCGGAACGCCTGGTCTAACGAACGCATTGACGAAAACGCCGGCATTGTACAACTCGCGCCAAAAGATGAGCGTCTTTTCGGTTTCGCCGATTATAACAGGAACGATCGCAGAATCATGTCCGTCGATAATTCTAAATCCCATCGACTTAAAACCGCTCCGCATTTTCGAAGCGTTGTGGTTGAGCCTTGAAATCCGTTCCGGTTCCGCTTCCAGAATATCGAGCGCTGCCAAAGCTGCGGCCACAGATGCCGGAGTTGGACTCGCGCTGAAGATAAGCGCCGGCGCAAAATGCTTGAGGTAATTGATCACGGACCGCTTGCCGCATACAAAGCCGCCCAGCGATGCAAATGTTTTACTAAACGTTCCCATCGTCAAATCAACATCGGCTTCGAGGCTGAAGTGGCTCGCCGTACCGCGGCCGCCTTTCCCTATGACGCCTGTCGCATGAGCGTCGTCGATTAAGATGCGGGCGTTGTATTGCTTTGCGACTTTAACAAGCGCTGGAAGGTCGACGACTTCACCCGATGTGCTGAATACGCCGTCCGAGACAATCAGCTTTCCCGCGTCGAGTGGGAGCTTCGAGAGAACTGTGCCAAGATGCTTCATGTCGTTGTGCCTATAGCGAACGACTTCTGAGGTCATCCCCATGGCGATCATGTTACCGGCGACGATGCACGCGTGATTGTCCTTGTCGGATACAACATATTCACCGCGCTGGACAAGGGTCGGAATAATCCCCTGCGCAGTCTGAAAGCCCGTGCTGAAGAGGAGACAATCCTCACTCCCGATAAATTTTGCAAGCCGCCCTTCCAACTCTATATGAAGGTCGAGCGTACCGGTAAGGTAACGTGAACCGGAGCAGCCGGTCCCGTACTTGGCGATAGCCTTCGAGGCAGCTTCTTTTACTTTAGGGTGAGCGGTGAGGCCGAGGTAATTGTTCGAGCCTGCCATGATAACCTGCCGGCCTTCCATTTGCACGACAGGTCCTTCATTTGCCTGAATAGGCCGAAAATATGGGTAGTATCCTTGTTGTTTGACTTCATCAGCAAGAGTAAAACTTGAACACTTATCAAATAGATCCAAGACGTCTCCTTGTGAAAGTATTTTCCCTTCTCCACAAAAGCTACCATACACAACACTCTAATCTGCCTTTAATAAGTTTCGTTGATTATTAAAAGTGTTTTCAATATACTCTATCGTCAAAAAAAAGTCAACCAAAAGAAAATATGAATTCACCTGCGGCTTTCGTCACCGGCGGAACGGGTTTCATCGGCAGCCATCTTGTGGAACGATTACTCTCTCGCGGATACAGGGTTCGTTGTTTAATCCGCAACGAGAAGAAAAAAGGATACCTTGAAAAGCTCCCTGTCGAATTTTTTATCGGCGATCTCTTCTCATCAGCAGCGCTCGACAAAGGAATTTCGGGAGTGGAATATGTCTATCACGTCGCTGGGGTCGTGGGATCGAGAGACAAAGCAGGATTCTACAAGCAAAACAGGGACGGAACAAAAAGTATCGCTGAAAGCACTGCTCGCGTTAATCCTCATCTTAAAAGATTCATTTTTGTCAGCAGCGGCGCAGCGGTCGGACCCGCAAACGCCTCGGCGATGATCGACGAATCGTCATCCTACCACCCCATTACGACGTACGGAAAAAGCAAGATGGAAGCCGAGCTGGAAGTCCTGAAGTTCAAAGGGACGCTTCCGATCACCATCGTGCGACCAACTGCGGTATACGGTCCTCGAGACCCCGCCACTTTTGACTACTTCAACACGATCAACAAAGGTCTGGAGCCTCTTGTGGGATTTAAAGACAAATTTGTGAGTTTGGTTCATTCCACAGACCTCATTTCAGGGATTGTCCTTGCCGGTGAGAGCATTGCAGCTACAGGGCAAACATATTTTTTGGGAAGTGAACGGCCGTACTCTTGGCGTGAAATCGGCGATACGACTAAAGAGGTTATGGGCAAGAGAGCTTTTAGAATCCGTCTTCCGGAGCCGTTGGTGTATGCGGTTGCAGTAACAGCAGGATTATTGTCGTCGTTCAGCGAAAAACCGTCGGTCCTTAATTATGAAAAGGGGCGCGATATGGTGCAAGACTATTGGTCGTTCAATTCCGCAAAAGCCAAGAGAGAACTTGGATATACACCGGTGATTGCTCTTGCCGATGGGATAAAAGAAACAGTCGAGTGGTACAGAAAAAATGGTTGGATGTAGATCCGTCAGCTTCCAAACGCCATCATCTTAATCTCTGCATCATCATTGTTAATTATACCTTTTTAAAACGCCTCGGATGTGCGCCTTAGCTCCTTTGCGGTTTTCTTTTAACCGCCAAGGACGCAGAGGACGCGAAGCCGCCCAAGATTCACCTGAACTCTTCTCTTCATTGTGTTGAAAGCATTCTCGTTTTTCAATATATTAGTCGAGTTCGTTTATACACAAACTGTCATAAAGATGTCGAAACAGCGCCGTAACGATTTTCTCATTCCGCTTCTTGCCGTCGTCTCAGACGCTGTCGCCATTGAGGCAGCTTTTCTTCTCTCGTACTGGCTTCGTTTTTTTTCTCCTCTCACTTCAACCTTCGAGGTAACGCTTGGCATCCCGCCCCTTTCCACGTACATCAACAGCTCGTTCATCTTTATACCGATGTGGCTGTTGGTCTTTCAATCTCGCAGGCTGTACGGGGCGCGCCGTAATTCACACTTGAGCGACGAGTTCTTTGCCATTGTCCGGCTTGTCAGCATCGGGCTGCTTATTGTGATGAGCGCGACTTTTTTCTACAGAAGCTTTTCGTATTCCCGCGGTGTGTTCATCCTCTTATGGGGAACCTCTATTGTAACAATAACGGCCGGCAGGTTTTTCATCATGGAGTTTGAGAAATATCTCTATCGCCATGGCAAAGAGTTGAAAACTGTTGCCATCGTAGGATCCAACGAAGTGGCTGATGGAATTTTTTCGCTCTTAGCCTTCCGTCCTTCCCTCGGATACGAGGTCGCGGGCTATTATTCAGATTCACCAGCATCACCGGCGTCTAAACTTTCGGGAGCAAAATACCTCGGCCCTATTAAAGAGCTCCCAAACGGCATTGCGACGTATCGGCTGCAGGCTGCGTTGATCGCACTGTCGTACAAAGAACACCCCCAGATGCTGGAAATGATCCGCGATGCCGAAGGCTTGAACGTTGAATTGATGATGGTTCCCGACATGCTTGACATGATGACAAGCCGCGTGCGTATTCAAGACGTCGAAGGCGTTCCCTTTCTCAAGATTAAGGAAATACCCCTTTCCACATGGAACCGGATCACCAAGCGAACGTTCGACGTCCTGTTCTCGTCGTTCATTCTCGTGTTGACTTTGCCGCTCACAGTTCTTCTCGGTGCCGTCATCGAGCTGACTTCCCACGGCCCGATTTTTTTTGTCCAGGAAAGAATAGGCCTCGACGGCCGAAAATTTTTCCTCATCAAATTCCGTACGATGCGAACGGACGCCGAAGCGTCCACCGGGCCCGTTCGGGCTAAAAAAGGAGACCCGCGCGTAACTTCAATCGGAAGATTTCTTCGACGAACGAGTCTCGATGAGCTGCCTCAATTGTTGAATGTCCTAAGAGGGCACATGAGCATTGTGGGACCAAGACCCGAGCGCCCGTTCTTCGTCGAACAATTCAAAGGAAAAATCCCCCGATATCTTGAACGCCATCGGGTGAAAACCGGCATGACGGGATGGGCACAGGTCAACGGTCTTCGCGGCGATGCACCGATCGACGAAAGAACGAAGTACGACATTTATTATGTAGAGAATTGGTCGCTGGTACTCGACATGAAAATTATTTTAAAGACAATCCGTGCAGTGATATTTGGGACGGACGCGTACTGAACGCCGGGCAGAACAACCGGCTTTAAAAACTATGATAACACTCTTTGTTTTTTACATCCACACCGTAGCGGCGGTGTATGCGTTCACGAACCAATATCAAGAGGAAGGAATCGGGGCGGGAGCGCTTGCAGTCGCATTCATGGGGATAGTGTTTTCCGTCGGATGGAGTATCAGTACCTTCCTGCTAAAATTTTTTGTGAGCGAAAGAGGATTTGGCATCTACCTCAACAGGGACGCTCTTTCGCTTGCGCTCTTGACTCTCGGGGAGGGGGTTTTTTATTATTTGTATTTGAAGGGAACGAAAACGAAGAGAACTACTTCATCTTGAAATTAAAGATTATCGTGCAGACTTGATCGAGTGCCGGCTGAGCACTCTGCAAAGGTTGAAACCGCCACAATCGCACCTCTTTTATTGCAGCATTCTCCAAACGAGTATCCCCTTTTTGTAGCGGCTGGACGGATTTGACTGTCCCCCTCGGCTGGACAACCACGCGTAACCTAATTTGAGTCTGAACATTTACGCCGGGGGGATATTTCGGCAAATCACCTGAAAGCAAATTCCGGACCCTTCCGCCTGCCCATTGGACGTTGTACGAGATATTGTCTCCGATCGAGCTGCCAGCTCCACCTGCATTGAATGGCGGAGCTACATCGGATCCGGTCGGAATTCCAGGCTTTCCGACAACATCATCCTTTCCGCCGGGAAACCCAACCCCGGATGACGCCGGGGCTTCACGCTGAACATCAGCCATCCCTTTTCTTTCTCCTGGAATCGGCACTGGATTATCATTCGCTTCTAATTTTTTTGTAGGTCTGGCGTTAACAATCTCATCTGAAGGAAGGGTATTCTGAGCTGTCGGGAGATCAACGCCAACCCCGGTGGCAACAACGCCGGTTTGACCGAGCGGAGGCGGTGCAGTCCCTTCCGGAAGTACATCCCCTTTCGGCATGGGACCGAACGACGATGCAACCCCTCCGCCGAATGAGAATTCGACAAACTCTTGCTGCTGCGTATCCGGCTGCGGCGGACGGACAAAGAAAAGCATAAGACCAGCAACGATATGAAAAACTATGGATCCCGTCCATCCAACGGTTGATTCCCGTGTCATCGGCAATACCTCA
Organism: Bacteroidota bacterium; assembly: GCA_049578505.1. Taxonomy (GTDB): domain Bacteria; phylum Bacteroidota; class Ignavibacteria; order UBA10030; family UBA8401; genus JAGVPT01. Next base: position 9,902 of record JBAUMC010000033.1, read on the forward strand.
CTGTCCGGCTTGCGTCGGCGCTTCCGTTGCGATCATGAAACGTTGAGCGCCAATGCCCTTGGCGATATCGATCAAATCTACAGCGCTCTGCAGCGACACTGATTGATCTGCCCTGACCACGATAACGTGATCGCGGTCTCGGTCGAGAATGGGGATGAGTTTTTGAGCAAGCGTGGTCTTTGTCACCTCTTCGGTTCCAAGAAAAATTCTCCCGGTGCTAGTGAGCGTCACGACAGATTGCCTGTCGGACTGCACTTCGCCCGTCTGCATTTTCGGGAGCTGTACTTTAATCCCGGGAGTCACTACGAACGACCACGAGAGGAGAAAAAAGATAAGCCACTGCATCACCATGTCGGCGAAGGATGCATAGTTAAATGCCGGGTTAAACTTATTTCGCATGCTAAATTTCATACGCTCACAGATGCTTAGTCTTTCGGTTCAAAGAATTCGTCTTCTTCACTGAATACCTTCTTTACCCGCTGTTCTTTACCGGCCGGTTGGGTAGGAGGCGCGGTCGCAGAAGGAGCGGAAGGCTTCAGGAACGCAAGAAATTCTTCCGTCGCCGTTTCCAGAGAAAACGTGATCTGGCTTACGCGTCCGACAAAATAATTGTAGAAGCCAAGCGCGGGAATGCCGACGATAAGGCCGGAGGCGCTTGAAAGCATCGCCTCCCAAATGCCGCCCGCAAGATTCCCCGAATTCACGTTTCCTCCGAGCATTTCAATTGTGCGAAACGCATTGATCATGCCAACAACCGTTCCAAGAAACCCCAGCATCGGCCCGATGCCGGCAATGTTCGCAAGAATCCCGAGATGATTCTCGAGACGGTTAATCTCTTCTTTCCCGGCTGATTCAATGATCGCCCTCACACCTTCATGTCCTCCCTCTAGACCTGCGATCCCTTTACGCAGAACGGTCGGAACAGAAGCGTTGCTTTGTGCGCAGGCATTGAGCGCTCCAACTACATCATTCCGCGACAATGCGCTGCGCAACTTGAGCATAAGCGACTTCGTATCGATTTTTGCGCCGTGCAAAACGACAAACCGCTCGATAATGATGGCCACTGCGACAAGTGAGCAAAAGAGAATCGGCCACATTATAATTCCTCCCTTCAAAAAAAACTCAAGTATATTCATCTTTTCTCCTGTACGCAATGTGGAATTATTTACTCAACCGAACAACCCAGTAACCGGCTTCAAGCATGTGTGCAAATTTGTCGGCGGATCCGCGAGCGGCCTTGGTGCTCTCATATCGTCCGATACACACACGGAAACGTTTCTCTGCCCCCCAAACATTTGCTTTTTCAACAAATGCCGGAAAGCCTGCCCGCGTCATGATATCCGCTTCGGTCTTTGCTTTTACCTCGGTGGCCCACGACGACACTTGAACGCTGTATTTTCCGCTTCCTGAAACAGAAGCGGGACTCATCGAAGCTTCGCTTACCGGCGCCGATTTCACTTCGGCTTTCGCGGTCTGTTTTTTCTCAGATCCCGGTGGCGTCTTTTCTTTAAACTCCACCAAACCTGCACTCTCAGGAACCGCGGCTGTCATGGCTGCAGTGTCCGGGGTAACAACAGGCGGCGGTGCAATAACAACCGGTACGGCTTTCTTCTTGCCGATGATTCCAGCCTTATTCAACGCAAAATATCCGCCACCAAGAAGTATAACCACTAAGAGCAAGATGACAACCGGCATTGGCAAACCTGCGATCTTCTTGCCTCCAGATCCGCCGCCGCCGGGCATTCCAGTCGTCCTCACCCCTGCCACCGGCGCTGGAGCTCCAGCCTTAAGATTGAGATTAGGCATGTTGAACTACCTCCTTCCTATGTGATAAAAAAAGATTAAATTTTCTTCGCTTACCACTTGTACGTAATACCGAGAGAAATGAACAACGGGCGCTCCACGTAGCCATCCCACACAAAATACTGCCGATCTAAAATATTATCCAACTCCATCACCACGCGAAGATTGTCAAGAAGCTGATACTCTGCTTTACCGCCGACGTCCAGATATCCGGCGTTTGCACCGGAGTGCGCAAAATCTTTCCACCGTTTCGAAAAATATTCTGCGTACACTTCTGCAACAACGCCGCTGCCGAATGAACGGCGGTAGAGACCACTGGCCGTAAACATCGGAATATTCGGAACGGTATTTGACGAATCCTGCGCCTGAGTAGAGTTGAACGATCCCGAAAGGGTTGCAGAATTTTCCTGAGAAAAGGTATACGAACCTTCCAATGTAAGGCGCGTAACATCTACCTTCGGAAGATACGTAACATCCCAGACTTTTGCACTATTTAATTCAATAAAAACCGGGAAGTTTTGGATGGAGCTATACGACAATGACCCGTTCCCATAAAATTTATCGCTGAAGGTGTATTCTGAACCGAGTGTAAATGCGAAGGGAACCTCACTCGGCCTAAGTTCAACCACGTTCCGGATATATTTGTCGGAGGTGACGAGCGAGGCAAGGGTATTTCTGTCCACGGTCGGCGCAATCGAGAGGTACACTGTCGCAGCGTCGCTCATAAAATAACGGAGTTGAGCACCGGGGTAAAATCGTCCGCTCGCAACAGAGAGATTTCCTTTGTAAATAAACTGCTGCACTGTAACGGTTGCCTGTAGATCGGGGAGAAAAAACTTTTCTCCGGACAAACGGAGGTCAAACCACTGGGGCGAATGCATTTCGAAATTTGGAGGAAGTTGCATAGAGACATCCGATGCCACATATTCCAACGAACCATGGAGTTGAATGTCATTTTTTCTCGTCGATCCTGATACCAGTATTCCAACATCATTTTCTGAAGAGTTCAGTGAGTCGTTCAACGAAGTACCATTCCATGAAACTCGGGCAGAGTAATCGAGCGGTTCGTCCAATCCGCCAAGACCAGTCGCACGGGAAGCAAGTCCCAGATTGAAGCGGAGGTTGTTCAGCGTCCGCACCTGCGATGGATCAGAAGAACCGTAGGCCCGGTACGTCATACCGGCAAAATTCAATCCGCCGTTTAGCCGACTGCGGGCGAGAACGCCTAACGATTCAGGAGAAAGATAATTTCCCTCGATTCCGATGCCGGTTTTTTGCCAGTTCGCATCTGTTACCTGACCGCTGGTCGATGCATAATTGGCATGAAATAGAACTCCTCCCCCGTCATAATTTTTCCCAAACCACCCTTCCATTAACGGCGAGGTGTAATTGCCTATCCCAGCCACGACTCTTCCGTTCAATTGACCGGCCGGTTCGGCAAAATCTATCTGCTGCTTTGCTCCCTCTCCAACCCCCGCGTCCTTCTGGCCCGGGCCTTGCGAGCCGGGAACGTAAAGCTTCTCTTCTTCAAAAATAGATTTCGATGATACCGGGAGGTCGATCGTCTCCTGTCCCGTAATAAGAAATTCAGGAAGTTCGATCTTGGGAAGCGGTGCAGCGGCCTGGTCTGGCACAGTGACGTCGCGGTGTTCCGGCTCTTTTTTTTCCTGCGCGTGAAGTGACGAGCTTAAAAGCAGGCACATTACGACCAGAGAACTATGGAAGCGCAATGGGTGCATCAAGGCTGCTCCAACTTCCGAAGTTTTTGTTCAGCTTCTGCGGCAAGTTCGCCCCCTTGCTTGATAACAATATTGTACGCATCCTTCGCTTTTTGTGTTTGATTTGTCTTCTCATAGCAATCGCCGAGGTTAAAATACGACCTCGCAATCCAATCCTCCGCCGCCGGAAACACGTACTTCACTCTCAAATACGAAATGATCGCTTCGGAATAATTTTTCGACGATTGCTGCGTCATTCCGACGGCGTATTGCGCTTCGGCCCCGAGCTCGTCCGTCCGGCTCGTCGCGACAGCCTGGAAATACTCCGATGCCTGTTTGTAATTTTCCACCGCCTGATTCATCCATCCAAGCGCGACTTTGCTTCTGTCGCTTGCAGCTGTTTTCGGATATTGCGCAATCGTCGCTTCAAATTTCCTGACAGCGGCATCGGTCTGGTTTGTCGATTTGAAGACTACCCCTTGCTGGTACGATGCTTCTGCTGCTTCATCCGATTTTGGATATTGTTCTTGGACTTTCCCGAACGCTGCGAGTGCTTCGTTCGGCTTGCCTTGTTGAACAAATACACCGCCCTGTTCAAACATTGCGGCGCTTGCGAGCTTGCTCGAAGGATACTTTGCAGCTATCGCCTGGAAGCCCTCAAGAGCGGCTTCATAGTTGTTCAACGCACTGTAACATTTTCCGCTCCAGTAATACGCATCGGGCGCAAGTTTGCTTTTCGGGAATCGCTGAAGGAATTCTTGGTAGGCTTTGACCGCGTCGTCATATTGTTTTTGCCCGAAGTAAATGTCGGCTTTTTTGTAGAATAACTCGTCCGCCGCCTTTGCCGACGGATTGTTCTTCACATAATCGTCTATCGAGCGAACTGCTTCTCCGGGCTTATCGAGTAAAACGTAACAATACTGTATGCCGTTTGCCGCATCGCTTGCATACTGTGACCCGGGATATTTCGCAACGACGGCCTGGTACGCTTGGATTGCTTCGGTGTACTTCTCCAAATTATAGTACGAATCGCCGATGCTGTAGTACGCTTTGGGTACGAGCTCACTTTTCGGATAGCGCGATATGACAGATTGGAATTCGCCTATCGCCTTGTCGTACTTCTTTGTTTGAAAATAAATCCATCCGATGCCGTATTCAGCATCATCGGCAAGGTCGGACGTCGGAAATTTCGAGATAAGGTTCTCGAAATCTCTTATGCCCAGGTCCAGCTTGTCGGATTTGTATTCGGACTGGGCAAGCTGATAGTATGCGTAGTCGATTCCGCTTTTCGAAGGAAAGGATTGAATTGTCCCGCGGTAAGCCTCGGCCGCATTGGCATATTCCTTTACGTAATAATACGAATCGCCGAGCCTCAATTGCGCATCGAATGCAAACTCTGAAGAGCCGCTACCGCTCAGCACTTTCTCGAACGTCACCGCAGCGTCTTTATACTTCGCTTCCTTAAAATAGCTCCAAGCTAGGCCATATTCCGCGTCTGTAAATTTCGGTTGTCCCGCACCTTGCTTAATAAATTGACTGTAATATTTTTCCGCATCTCCAAATTGGCCAGCTTGGAAAAAAGATTCTCCGGCCCAGAACAATGCTTCGGCGGCTTTCGCGTTTTGCGGATGCTCTTTCAAAAAGGAAACGAATTGTGCAGAGGCGTCGGAAAACTTTTGTAATTTGTACAGTACCCAACCTTCTTGAAAAGCCGCGTCGCCTTTTACCGAATCATCCGCCGGAACTACTCCTTTAACCGCACGGAACGATTTTGCAGCCTCCTCATACTCCTTTTTCGCGATGTATGATTCTCCAAGCATTCGGTAAGCATCGCCGGTTGCGTCCGCTGACGGATATCTTTTTGTCACTTGTTCAAAAAAAGAAATAGCGGCGTCGTAATTCTTTTGCTCGTAGAAAATCATCCCCGATTCATACAAAGCGTTATCCGCGTATTCCCCGTCCGGGCGTGTGGTGACCACCTGATTGAATATATCAAGAGCTTTCTTGGCATCGCCCGATAATCGAATCGCCTGCCCCTTGCGGAAGAGAGCGTTGTATGCAACGTCATCTGTGCCGGTTGCAAGATCGCTAAAGACGGTGGCAGCCCGCTCGTATTCGTTTGTCTTCAAATATGTCCAGCCTATTGAGTAGGTTACCGTGCGAACGAGCGGATTTAAAGGATAATCTTTTCGAAACCCTTCATAAAGGGTTCGTGCCTTCGTATAATTTTGAAGATTATAGTAATCCTCCGCCACACAATAATCGGCTGCAGCTCTTTCCGATGAATCTGCAATGGAAGCCTTTGCAGTAAGAAGATAATCGATGCTTTTTTGAAACTCCCCGCTCTTGCTGTAGCATTCGCCGATACGGACAGCCGTCGTCGATAAAAGATCACTCTGCTTTTTTTCGTTCAACAATCTTTGATAAAACTCAATTGCCTTTTGATACTCCTTTTGTTGTTCTGCGGTCCAGCCGAGTGAATACAAAGCATAATCAGAAAGCCGGTTTGAAGGATATTTTTCTACGCTGATGGAATAATATTTTGAAGCGGATGCAAAATCGTTGGATTTAAGGTATGCCTCGCCGATCCAGTACGATGCTTCCCCCGCAAGGTCACTTTGCCCGTAATTTTCCACGATTTGTTTATACCATGGGATCGCATCGGCAAAATGATGAAGCTTGAAGTTGGCTTCACCAAGCTTAAATAAAGCGTCCGGGCGGAGTTTGTTCACCGGGTATTCCCGGACGAACGAATTTAACACTGAAATAGCTTCGTCATAATTTCCCATTGCCATACGAGATTCGGCGTATAGGAAAATAGCGTCTGGGCGTTTGGAACTGGAGGGGTATTGGTCTATGAATTTCTGAAACTGGTCTGAGGCGAGCTGGTAAAGCTTATCCTGGTATAACCCGAACGCAAACGCGTAATCCTGCTCTTCCTGAATTCCTGAGGAGACCGTTTGGCATGGAAGGGAATCCAGGGGGAGGCTGCTAAAGAATAGAATTACAAGCAAAAGATGAACAATTCTTCTCACTGCGCGTCCTTGCCTCTCACAATTGTCCATTTAAAGTAAAGGTTTTAATAGATTTATTAACTTAATCAATTTAATACATGGGATAGTATGTGTCAAGAGGTGGCGTAGCAATGGGAGGCGGATTTGGTCGAAATCAGGCAGGCATCCTAAAATTACGGCTGGTGGAATTCCTGCAGGCTCTTCACCGACATTTTGCCGTGTCTGATTTCTTCAATGGCTCTCACCGCAGTTGCTGCGGCTGAAAGCGTAGTAATAAACGCAACTTTATGCTCGATCGCAGCCCATCCGATTGAGTACTCATCAAAACGGGATTCTTCGCCGAGCGGGGTGTTGATAACTAAATCGACTTCACCGTTTTTAATATGGTCGACGATGTTCGGCCGCCCCTCCTGAACTTTAAACACCTGTCGATTGGATATTCCATGGTTTGTGAGAAACTTTGATGTCCCCTCAGTTGAAACAATCTTGAACCCGAGGTTAATGTATTCCTTGACAATCTCCAGTGTCTTTTCATTTTTGTCATTTTCGTTCACGCTGACAAAGATCGTCCCGTGGTCTGGTAACGCGTTGCCGGCACTGATTTGAGATTTCGCCAACGATGCACCGAACGTCCCAGATATTCCCATCACTTCCCCGGTGGAGCGCATTTCAGGGCCGAGGAACATCGTTACCTTGGGAAACTTGGAGAAGGGAAAAACAGCCTCTTTAACGGAGATATGCTTCACTTTCTTGAAGTCAAAATCGAGTACGCCGAGTTCTTTAAGTGTCTTGCCTACCATTACCTTTGCAGCAATTTTCGCGAGAGGTAGGCCCGTTGCCTTGCTGACAAACGGGACCGTGCGCGACGCACGCGGGTTTACTTCCAACACGTAGACAACCGAGTCTTTCATCGCGAATTGCACGTTCAACAATCCGATGACCTTCAAGGCATGAGCGAGTTTCTTCGTTATTTCAATGATTTCTTCCGTTTTCTCGTCGCTTAGCATAAACGGGGGAAGAACGCATGCGCTGTCCCCAGAATGGATTCCGGCTTCTTCAATATGTTCCATCACTCCGCCGATCAGAACATCGTGGCCGTCGCACACCGCGTCGACATCAAATTCGAACGCATCCTCTAAAAAATTGTCGATTAAAATCGGATGTTCTGGAGAAACGTCTACTGCTCTTTTCATGTACTCCTTCAACGAGGCCGTGTTGTAACAGATCTCCATCGCGCGTCCGCCGAGAACGTACGATGGACGAACAAGCACGGGAAATCCGATCTCTTCCGCCACGAGAACAGCGTCCTTGATTGAAAACGCTGTCCCGTATTTCGGGTGCGAAATATTGTGCTGTCGCAATAGTGCGCCGAAACGCTTGCGGTCCTCTGCAAGGTCGATTCCCTCCGTTGATGTTCCGAGAATGCGGACTCCGTGCGATTCAAGTTCTTTCGCAATCTTTAAGGGCGTTTGTCCCCCGAAACTCACGATGATCCCCTCAGGCCGCTCATGCTCACATATATTCAATACATCCTCAACAGTGAGCGGCTCAAAATAGAGTTTATCGGTGGTATCATAATCGGTTGAAACAGTCTCGGGATTACAGTTGATCATGATCGTCTCGTACCCTTCTTCGTGCAAGGCATAGACGCCGTGTACACAGCAGTAGTCAAACTCGATACCCTGTCCGATCCTGTTCGGCCCGCCCCCGAGGATTATCGCTTTCTTTTTTGCCGAGCGGACAGATTCATTTTCTTTTTCGTACGTCGAGTAATGATAGGGCGTATGAGCCTCAAACTCTGCAGCGCACGTGTCGACTGTTTTGAACACAGGAACGACGCCAAGTTTTTTTCGCAAATTCCGGACCGAGTCCTCGTCCGCCTTCCATAGATATGCGAGCTGTCTGTCCGAGAATCCGTACTGCTTGGCCTTGGTGAGAACTTCGGCTGTCATTGCAGAAAATTTATTTTTCATCCGGACATGTTCATCATGGTTTTCCACCAATGCCGCGAGCTCGTCTTCCGTCTCAACAATTTGCTTGATGTTGAACAGGAACCATGGATCGATTTTAGTGAGGGCTTGTATCTCTTCGATTGTGAACCCAAGCTGAAAGGCGTATCGGAGGAAAAAAATATTGCTCGGCTTCGGCCTGCGGAGCTGGTCCTTTACTTTTCTTATCCACTCGGACTTCGATTTTGGAGTAAGCTTGTGATGATTGAATGCATCCTTTCCGTCAGCTCCGAGCCCCGAGTGTCCCGTTTCGAGAGACCGCAGCGCTTTTTGCAGCGCTTCTTTGAATGTCCTGCCGAAGGCCATCGCTTCGCCGACAGATTTCATCTGTACGCCAAGGGTTTCATCGACCCCTTTGAATTTTTCGAAATCCCATCGGGGAATTTTCACGACGACATAATCGATTGTCGGTTCGAACGAGGCCGGCGTCAGCTTCGTGATGTCGTTAGGAATTTCATCCAGTGAATAACCAATCGCGAGCTTGGCAGCAATCTTCGCAATCGGGAAACCCGTCGCTTTGGACGCGAGGGCCGAGCTGCGGGAAACGCGAGGATTCATCTCGATGATATACATCTTTCCGTTTTCAGGATTGATCGCAAACTGTACATTCGACCCTCCGGTATCAACGCCGATAGCTCTCATCACGATGATTGCCGCATCCCGCATGTACTGGTATTCTTTGTCCGTCAGTGTTTGTGCGGGCGCGACGGTGATCGAATCACCCGTGTGGACACCCATCGGGTCGAAATTTTCAATCGAGCAGATAATCACGACATTATCTTTTGCATCGCGCATGACCTCAAGCTCATACTCTTTCCATCCAATCACTGACTCTTCGATCAAGACTTCATGAATCGGGCTGTTCGTGATCCCATGTTCGACGATGGTACGAAACTCTTCAATGTTATATGCAATCCCCCCCCCGGTACCTCCAAGCGTAAACGATGGTCGGATGATAATTGGAAAGCCGATGCCGTCAACAATTTTCAGCGCTTCTTCATAACTGTAGACAAAACCGCCGCGAGGCATTTCGAGCCCCGCTGCACGCATCGTTTTCTGAAAAAGCTGACGGTCTTCCGCCTTTTTGATCGCATCCAATTTTGCACCGATGAGTTCGACCCCGTATTTTTCCAGCACTCCTCGTTCAGCCAGGGCGACCGCCGTATTCAGCGCAGTTTGTCCCCCCATGGTCGGGAGGATTGCGTCCGGCCGTTCCTTTTCGATAATCAGCTCGACGAACTCCGGCGTAATTGGTTCAACATACGTGGCATCGGCGAGGTCCGGATCGGTCATGATCGTGGCAGGATTGCTGTTGATGAGAATGACTCTGTACCCCTCTTCACGCAGGACTTTGCACGCCTGCGTTCCGGAATAGTCAAACTCGCACGCCTGGCCGATCACGATCGGGCCGCTGCCGATAATGAGAATCGATTTGATGTCTGTTCGTTTTGGCATGGGTATTACAGGATTGAATTAGGTACACAAAAACCTGACGGCGTAAAGCGCGTCAGGTTCATTTCACTTAAAAACCATAATACGAAGAATTTAGGAGGATTACAATTTACACGAAAAAAATTCTGCGGAAATGCGCAATTGACGACCCCCGAATGTATTTTCAACTCAAAAGAAAAACCAAACAAAAGCTGGGAAATTCTTGTTTACGATTTTCTTTCAACAGCAGCCGAATTCCGGCGGGTCGGATTTCCCGTCTCGGGCATAAACCAGATGGCCCCCTGTAAAATATTCTTTCTTCACCAAAATTCGATACCATCGCCTTCCCGAATCGATCAAAATAATGGCAGCACAGAGCATAATAATAACCGTGAGAACAGAATTGAGATACCCTTGAAACATCGTCGCCGGATTGTTCGTCATCGGTAGGAAGTTATCGGTGATATTCAAAAAGCCCGCGGAAAAAGTCGTGACGGAGACAAAGACGAGAGGAACAATTGCTACCCATACGTATTTTTGCTTTCCCGAGTTGATAATTGCCGTCGCTGCCACGCACAATGCCACACTTGCAAGCAGCTGGTTCGCCACGCCGAACATCGGCCATATGCTGCTGATATTTCCTGTATGAATAAAATACGCCCATGCAAAGACAATGAACCCGGTGGAGATAAGGGTTCCGGGCAACCAGTTCGTTCTTTCAAAAGGCTTGTAAAACTTGCCGACAAATTCCTGTACGAGAAACCTACCGATGCGCGTTCCAGCATCTATCGTGGTCAAAATAAAAAGCGCTTCGAACATGATGGCAAAATGATACCAATATGACATCAGCCCTTTCATTCCCGGCAGCGCAGTGAAGATTTGTGCAAACCCAACCGCAAGCGATACTGCTCCGCCAGGGCGCCCTGCTACGGTCTCGCCGACCTCCCTTGAAAGAACTGCAAGATTTACCGTCGGCATTCCCATCGCCGCAAATTTTTGAGCGGGGACGTTAATCGCAAAATAATCGGCCGGAAACAATGAACTTGCCGCAACGAGGGCGATGATTCCAACCAATCCTTCCATCAGCATCGCACCGTACCCGATCATTCGGGCTTGGGTTTCTTTATCGAGCATTTTAGGCGTCGTGCCGGAAGAAACGAGCGCATGAAAACCGGAAATAGCCCCGCACGCAATCGTCACAAAAACGAAAGGAAATATTTTTCCAGGAATAATCGGACCCCCTCCGTGGATAAACTCAGTCACCATCGGCATTTTTAATTCCGGCATAACGACGAATACACCCACCACAAGTGCCGCGATAGTACCGATCTTCATGTAAGAGCTTAAATAATCGCGCGGGGCAAGGAGGAGCCACACCGGAAGGATCGATGCAACAAATCCATAGGCCGCCATCAGGTTTGTTATCCCGGCTTTTGAAAATGTAAAATAGGGCTCGAGCCACGATCCGGGAATATAACTTCCTACAAAAACAGAAATGAGAACGCCAATAACTCCGATAACGCTCGCTTCAACAATTCTCCCCTTTCGAATTCTGTACATATAGAGGCCGACAAAAAGGGCTAGCGGGATCGTCATCGCGATGGTAAACGTCCCCCACGCGCTGTCGTGGAGAGCGTTTGCGACGGCAAGTCCGAGTCCGGCAAGAGCGATCACCACGATAAAAAGAATTGCAATCGAAGCAATCATCCCTGAAAGCGGACTTACCTCATGCCTTGCGATTTCAGCCAGCGATTTTCCATTCCGGCGTATGGAGAGGCCGAGGATGAGAAAATCGTGCACGGCGCCTCCGAGCACAACTCCGATTAACAGCCAAAGGAATCCCGGAAGAAATCCGAACTGCGCCGCCAGAACGGGGCCGATGAGCGGCCCGGCCCCTGAGATGGCAGCGAAATGATGCCCGAACAACACCCACTTATTTGTGGGGATGTAGTTGCTGCCGTCGTTAAACGTATGCGCCGGCGTCGTGCGGCTGTCGTTCAGCGCAATTACCTTCGCAGCGATGAAGGCGCTGTAATACCGGTACATGATCGCCATGACACACATGGCGCCGAGCAAAAACGGAAAGGCATTCATGGAATCGCGAGAATGTGTTAGGGTTATGATATTACATTATTTTCGAATTACGATTTCCGATTGCCGATTTAATATCAACCGTTTTTCTTCCAATCGTAAATCGGAAATTGTCAATCGTAAATTTCAAAAAGCATTCTTGTAATGCACAAATTTTTTCATTCCCTTCTCCGCCGTAATTGCAACAACGTCAAACCGGCAAGGGATATTGCTTAAATTTTTTTCTTGAACGTAACCTTCTGCCGTACGGCGAATGAGTCCCTGCTTCGCCGGTGTCACTGCTTCCTCGGGTGAACCGAACCGTGTCCCGTGTCGGAACTTTACTTCAACGAAGACAAGATTGTCCCCGTCCATTGCTACTACATCGATCTCCCCGTGATTGGATCGATAGTTCCGCTCAAGGATAACGAAGCCTTGATGCTGTAAGAATGAAACAGCATTGCGTTCGCCGCTATTCCCGATTTCTTTTGTAGACATTATCCCCCATTGCCCTACATCAGCCGAATGCCTCTTCCGAAAGATACAATTCACCGAAATGAATTCCAATATTCAGCGCTGGGTCAATTTGTCATTCGCGCGAAAGCGGGTCGAAGACGCCCAACGGGTCTATCGACCCGTAGGGTCGTCGACGACTCGGCGAGAATCCAGTATTGTGTTTTTTATTGCAGAATGGATGCCCACTTTTCCCAAGGGGATGCCTTCGGCAGGTGGGCATAACATATTCTTTCTCAAATTGAGCCAGCACCTAATATTCATCTTGCTCGTCATAATACTTTTCGGCTTGCCGCCTGTCAGATCGTTGCCGGTCAGGTTTAGATGAAGCTGGAGTTCCAAAAAATCATGAGACGGTAACGTCATTTGTCGATGCCAAATCCGGCACGTGAAAAGTCCTTCGATGAATTTCGGAAAAACCATACCGATGAATTGCGGCAATATGTTCCCGTGTCCCGTACCCTTTGTGTTTAGCAAATCCGTATTGGGGAAATTCCCGGTCGTATTCTCTCATGAGTCGATCGCGCGTTACTTTTGCAATAATCGAAGCTGCTGCAATAGTGTGAGACAGTGCGTCCCCCTTTATAATATTTTCTACCGGAATATGTTCATGCCGAAAAAAATTTCCATCAACAAGCAGCTGATCCGGCTGAACGTTCAGCTGGTCGATCGCTTTGTGCATCGCAAGCATCGATGCCTGTAAAATGTTGATCCGATCAATCACCTCATGACTTACCGTTCCGACACCCACGGCAATAGCTTGTTGGCAAATAATGATATAAAGGTCGTTCCGTTTACTTTCCGAAAGTTTTTTCGAGTCGTCAACGAATGGGATATAAACGTTCGGGGCAAAAATAACGGCGGCAGCAACAACTGGGCCGGCGAGCGGACCTCTTCCCGCCTCGTCGACGCCGGCAACGCGGATGATGTTCCGCTCCCAGTACTTTCGCTCGAAATAATGGGGGTCTCTTATCTCTTTGGTCTTTTTCGTTGAAAGAAGCTCGCTATCGATCATCGAATCTGTTTTTTAATTCTTTAGGGTGCACCAACCATCAGCCAAGGTATATCGCAATCAAGCCGATGATCATGTCGTATTTCAAAATCGTGCTAAGGCGGTTCAGGTTCTTCGGAGTCGTATCCTTCCACATCGAGTAAAGAACAAACGCGATGACGCAATTAACGCCGGCCATGACAATAATGAAATAAGCCATCCCGTATTGCCTGTTAGCGAACGGAATAATTGTTGAACCGACAACCGCAAGAAGGAACAACGTCGCGACGAGAGCGGCCGATCTCATCCCGTACTTTATCGGGAACGTTGCCGCATCGTGACGCGCATCGCCCTCAACATCTTCCATATCCTTTATAAGTTCCCGGCCGACGTTGATGAGAAAGGCAAAAAGCGCAGGAATTGTTGCACGCTCAATATTCCCGACCGCAGCGCCGCCGTAAATAAACGTCAGTCCGGTAAGAAGGCCTACCGCCAAATTTCCGAACAGGGGAGTGCTTTTTAAGGTATAGCTGTAAAGAAAAACGAGGAGGGCGGCGCCAATCGCAATCGCCTGCGCATTCGATTGTAAAAAAAGGTTTAACAGCAATCCGACGGCGGTTAAACAAGCGTACAAGAAAGAAGCCGACCGGGGAGAAACTGCGCCGCTTGGTAATGGACGAGAAGGCTTATTGATGCGGTCGATCTCTGCGTCAAAAATATCGTTCACGACCATGCCCCCGGCGCCGATGAGTCCTGCAGCGAGCGATGCAATGATCATAGCAGGCATCAGTTCGGTTTTTCCGCCGGCAAGGAGGCACGCTACGAACACCGATGCGACGGTAATAACGAAATTTGAAGGTCTGATAAGAAGAATATAACGATTCACGAGGAATACGTATTGGAGTAATAGGTTGAAGTTCTGCGGAGCGTTACGCCCGTCTGCCAGACTCAGCAGCTTCGCTGCAATTAAAAATCGTTGGCTATCCCGAAATGGATTTTTGCATCGCTAAACCCATTTCCCTGGCCGAGTGCAAAGCTCACTTGAAAAATGCCAAGCGACGTTTCTAGACGTGTCCCTACTCCGTATCCGTATAGAAATTTTTCCTGGGACGGAATGGAGTGAAGAACATCGGGAGGTCTTGAAAAATATCCGGCATCAACAAATCCGAAAAAATTGGAAAGCCGTCCGGTCAGAAAGCGATATTCGAAATTTGACCAGAGCACTTGAGAGCCGAAAAACTGGTTCTCGAGGTATCCACGAACGGTATTCGTACCGCCGATCTGGAATAAATCGCTCACTTCCAGCTGGCTGGATGTAATTTTCTTTCCGTGAAACCCGAACAGCAATACTTGTCTCGTGAAGAGGGGGAGATAAAATTCCATATCCATAGTATATTTCTCGACAAGAAAGCTCTGATCCGGCGCAAGAGATAGATATTGATCAGGCCCCGTGATTTTTTTAGTACCACGGCTGTATGACGTTGCGTATTCAACTCCCGACGTCGGATTGCGTGGGTCGTCACGCGTATCGTAATGGATTTCGCCCCCCAACGAGAGAATGCTGCTTTCGAAGACGCTAAAGTAGGTTAAATCTGCCGAAGGCACAACGGACTCCTGGCTGAGCGTAGCGGCAATTGACAATTCGGTCGTAAAATTAATGTCAGCCCGAACATCGAACGTAGTCTTAATATACGTTGAGTCTTGTTTTCGCTGGAGAAGGTCCAGCCCTGCATTGACAGGTAAACCGGCAACCCAAGGTTCGTTGTAGTTCACCTCAAGCTGTTGTGTAAGCTGATCCTCTCTTTGCCATCGCACAATGGCTTTCCGCCCGGTCCCGAACAAGTTCCTCATCGAGACAAATACATCGCCGGTAAAATAGCCGCTTCTCCCTCCAGCAACGGGGGGGACATAGCCGACAATCCCGTCGAAATTATTCGTGTTCCCTTCCCGCACGGCGATCGATAATCCTCCTGAAACGCTGTCGGTTGCACCGGGGTCCCGCAGAAGATACAATTGCGGTTCCTCAACAGAAGAAAAAATTCCGAGCCGCTCAAGTCTTCGCCGGATGCCATCTACCCTCTCCTGGTCATAAATTTCGGACGGCTGAAGATACGCCTCGCGCGCTATCACATTGGTTCTGGTCAATGTATTCCCTTCGACTTTGATTTCGGTGAGGCGTACTCGGGGACCTTCAGTCACTGCAAGCACAAACGATAATTTTGAGGCGTCTAAAGAATCAAGGGCGAGAGAATCTACATGCACCTTCGCCAAAGGATAGCCGATGTTTTCGTATCGCGTGAGGATGTCGTCGATGTCTTTTTCGAGAGTCACTTGGTTGAGAAGTCCACCCGGCACAGTCTCAAGCTTTTTGCGGATGTCATCGGGGGAAAAAGCCTTTACCCCTGAAATTCCGATGCGTGCGATCAGAGATTGTTTCCCCTCATCCAAAAAAAAATCCAACTCAACGGTCGCGCTATCCGCAGAAAAAATCCGCCGGACTGAATCGATTCTCGAAAAAAAGAATCCCTCATCACGATAATGGTTCACCAACGAATGAACGGTGGCGGGCAACTGCTCTTGAGAAAACTCAGTCCCGCGCGAATAAGGGAGAAATTCAAGCAGTTCCCTTTGGGAAAAATAATGATTACCGTAAAATTCGATCGAAGTAATTTTCGGCTGAGAGAGGAGAACGACGGGAAAGAAAACGATCACGATACAAAACCCGAGATGTTGTCGACGGCACATGGTAGGTGATACGGCGGATTGTGCGATGCCGAGGGCACCGCTAATTAGTGTGTTGCACCAAATCCCAAATCGGCGTAACGAGCCTGTAATCACCGAAACCAGTTTCATCAAGGAAAACAATTTGCGTGTTAATATCGTAGTAGGTCCAAACTTCGTACGGTTTAGAATCAATCTCGAACGGGTGACGGTCGATGGTATTCGGAGCACCAAATAGGATGAATACCATCCCCATATCAGTACGCCAGCCTTCAATAAAATGGGAAAAATGATCGTTAGAATACTGAACGCGGCTGTAGTATTCATCCATATTAATGTTGCGCTGTGCACCTTCACTGGGATCTCGTTTGCTCCAAAATTCGCGGAAGAGCTTTTGCTTTTCCACGAGGGTGGGCGCATCCATCATCGCGTTATATTCTTTACTGCTTGCAATATACTTTGTTTCCTTGATCGCCAGTTCAAGGTCATCCATCGTCAAGGGTACGCTGCCCCAGCGCATCACGAAGTCGCGCCGTTTCTCAGACTTGTACGTTGGGGCTGAGTCAGAATTCCGGATAGTTTCCGCTGTGATATCCAGATGATAGCTGCCGGCCGGAAACCGCGCGCTGTCAATCTTTGCTATCACTTCAGACTTTTTTCCATCGAGGCGGCGATGTTCGCTCTGCGTGTATATCAACTTTTCCTTCCTGTCAAATACCCGATACGTCAGCGCGGCCGAATCGGCGCCGGCCTGATTGTAAAGTTCAAAGAAAAAAGAAAACCCATGCGGAAGATCATAGAGGTTCCCCGATACATTCGGGACAATTGTCGATTGCTTCCCCTCTTTCGTAACCTCATTCACCAACATGATATCGCTTACTGAAAAAGGGGTTTCCGCATAATTTTGGACGTGTATTTTCCTGGTTTGCAGGGAAGCTTTCCGAGAATCCCCCTCCCGCAATTCGGCGCGCATCTCATAATCATCCGGGGCAAGTTTAAACGAACCGGCGGTGGTGCTATACTCTTTTCTGGACTGCGTCTCATCAAACATATGGACATGAACTTCCTGGTTCCATGTCTTCTCCAAAACTGCATTTCCATCAAGTGTAAGGATATCGATGGTAATTTCGTACCGGGCAATAAACCCCGAGTCAACGGTAACGAATTGCAGCTCGTTGAACGGAACTTGAGCGTAGATATCAATTCTCGCTGCGGACGAATCGTCGGACCGAAAACTCATTGCGTCGAGATAATAATCGGGATTGTCGGTAACGAGGTGTTCAGCGCGGCGTTCCTCCTGAGCTCGAAGAGAAATGAATTGGGAGATGAGAAAGATAACGCAGAGAATGAATGTTCGCATTGGCGTGATCCACCGGTAAGTGAGATTCTTACTTCATGCGTACGGTATAGTCAGACCGTCTCGCCGTAAAGATCGTACTCTGCGGCGTCGGTCACCAGTACATCAACAAATTCGCCGACCGAAAGGTGTCGTCCATCCGCCGGCGTGATAAAAATTTCATTATCTATTTCCGGAGCATCCCACACGGTTCGCCCCACGAACGTTCCGTCATCGCACCGCTCCACAACAGCACGGACCGTCTTTCCTATGCGTTCTTCATTTCGCTCTCGTGAAATCTCTCTCTGAACGTCCATGATCCTCGCGCGACGTGCTTCCTTCTCATCACGGGGAATCGGATCGCCGAGTCCATATGCCCCGGTCCCATCTTCTTGGGAGTACGTAAAAACGCCAAGTCTGTCGAAGCGAACGGCTTTAATGAACTCGACCAATTCCTCGAAGTCATCATCGGTTTCATTCGGATAACCCGTGATGAGCGTCGTCCGGAGAGCGATATCCGGGACTGCACTTCGTATCGAACCGATAAGCGACTCGGTAGCACGCCTGGTTATTCCACGCCTCATCGATTTAAGGACGTTGTCGGCAGCATGTTGAATAGGCATGTCGAGGTACCGGCATATTTTGGGATTATCCTGAAACACCTGCAAGATGTCCGAAGGAAATTTTGCGGGATATGCGTACATCAAGCGGATCCACTCAAGTTGTTGTACACCTGCAAGTGAATAGAGCAATGATCCGAGGTTCCTTGTCCCGTAGCGATCCAGTCCGTAGTACGTCGTATCCTGGCCGATAATAATAAGCTCTTTGACTCCCTTGTTTACAAGTTTCATCACCTCGTCCATGATCTGCTCGGCAGGCTTTGACCGATGGACGCCTCGCATAAGTGGAATGGCACAGAATGAACAGGGATTATCGCAGCCTTCCGAAATTTTCAAGTACGCAGAATAATGAGGCGTCGAAAGCTGGCGCGCCCCGAGTAATTCGTATTTATAATTGCCCCCCAGAGCGTTGACAATCATCGGGATATCGTTCGATCCAAAGAAACGGTCAACCTCGGGAATTTCCTTGGCAAGATCGTCATGGTATCGCTCGGAGAGACAGCCCATAACGATAACTTTCTCGAGCTTCCCCTCATTCTTCAACTTGACGGTTTCGAGAATCGTATCGACTGACTGTTTTTTTGCCTCGTCAATAAAGCCGCACGTATTGATCACTGCGACTGATGCCTTCGAAATATCGGAAGTGATTTCCAGATCGTTCCCCTTCAATTGACCCCAGAGCGCCTCGGAATCAACTTGATTTTTCGCACACCCGAGCGTAATTATGGTAATCTTTTGCGTCAGCTTGTCCACACCAGGTCCTCTTTTCAGCTCCTACATGACAATACTACAAGGTCTATATAAAGATACAAAATCGGTGAGACAAATATCAAACTATCGAACCTATCCAGCACCCCACCGTGGCCGGGGATCATCGTTGATGAGTCTTTCACTCCTGCATCCCGTTTGAACAAAGATTCCACCAAATCGCCGATTTGACCAAACACACCGATAATGACGCCGATTGCGATCGCCTGGTTGAATTGCAAGTACGGCAGGAACAACTTCTGAGCCGCTATCATCGTTCCCACGGCCGCGAAGAATCCCCACGCCGCACCTTCCCATGTCTTATTCGGACTGACACGGGGAAAAAGCTTGTGCCTGCCTGTCGCCATGCCGCCAAAGTACGCAGCCGAATCGCATATCCAGATGGTGGCAAAAATAGAAATAATCGTGAGTCCGCCCCAGCCGTAAATGGCGGACTGGGCAGTTGCGCCTGATACTCCCTGTAAAGATTTCTGGGCGAGAAGAGACGGAAATTCATTCGCGAATAATTCCCGGATACCGACAAGAGGGGCGAGAAACGCGCCGATGTAAACAACTCCGAGGATTGTGTATCCAACATTTACAAACACCGATCCTTTGTTGCGAAAGAGTTCGAACGTCAGCGCAAGAAAAAGGAAAAGAAGAAGAACAACCAAGAACAATTGGGGCGCTGTGAAAAGAGAGGCCGTGATGCCCAAGCCGGATAACATCGACGCGATGAATGATTGAATAGGGTCTCGAAAAAAGGCTCCATTCAGAAAAATCGCGGCAGCAATTCCCAGCATCCGTTGGGGCAAAGCTCCTTTTAAAACCGACAAGGAGTAAAATTCGTTTAATGCCAGACCGGAGACTGCACAAACGAAAAGAAAAAAGAAAATCCCACCGGTATATGATATGAAAACAACCGCCGGAATGGCGACGATCGCTACAAGTACGCGGGAGACAAGGTTTGAATTCTTTGCAGTCATAAACGAATGGCTTTATGAATGAGAAAATCTTCAATATCCATCTCTTTTAGAAGCCGCTTGGCCTCATCGATCTTTTCCGTCCTGACAAAGACAGAAATTGAAGCATCGTCCGTGAACCGACAAAACTGAGAATATTGTTTTGCGGAATGGTAAAGCGCGATAACACCGTTCACGGAAAGATTTTTTACAAGCATGTCAGCGTCAAACTCGCTGGCAACTGCTGCGAGTTTGGTGTACACTGTTGTCAATTGAGAATGGGCAACATCGTCGCAATAAAGTTTGTTTTCTTTTCCGACCGAACAGTCGTCGCACACCGGTTTGCCGCAAATGGTGCAGATGCCGGTCGCGATCGTACCTGAATGAATTTCACATTCAACCTCGTCCTGATCACGAAGAGCGTGGCCGCACAGTACGCAAAACAACGCCGCTGATGTATTTACGGTATCGCAGTGACGGCACGTCATACGGTATGCTCCGCGCCCGGAGTCAAGCGGGGTCCAGAAGTTACCTGCCAATAAAAATATATCGTGATGACAAAGATGATTCCAAAACCGAGTGTCTCGGAAAGGACAAATGTGGAGGAATAGTCGGACAGCGAATTGAACATCGACAGAGCCGCCGAATTTTTTATATCGGATTCGTAGTACACGCCGATGATGGAAACGAGGTTGTTGATAAAATGTGCGGCCATTGGGATCAAAATTGTTTCCGATCTGTACATGAAGAACCCGAATAAGATTCCAAGCCCGGCGAGGGGGACGATGAGAAACGGGTTCACGTGGTAAAGGCCGAAGATGATCCCCGTGAAAATGAATCCGGCTTTCTTGTTCGTAGCGAGCGTCATATTTTTCTGGATCAACCCCCGGAAGAGCAATTCTTCACAAACAGCGGGCGTCAACGCGACAACGACGATAACAAAAAAGAGTTCGGACGGCGTATGCGCCTGAACAAGCATAGTGTACGTCTCTTCGATCATCTTTCGGACCATTTCAATGAACGGTCGAAGAGACTCGGGGAGCGGAATTTTATCCTGGAAAAAAAGGTACCCTTCCATGACTTGCTGGAGAGAGAAAACTCCGACTACCGCGAGTACAAACTCGGTTGCTTTCGGAACTCGCCATGGGAGAGCGGGACGTGCGGTGCCGTGCTGGATTCTCATCAATATCACCGTAGGAATCAGCAAAAATATTATTTGGGCGAGCATGGTTGCAGCGCGCATCCATTGTACATTGGCGTCCGTAACGGATTGACCGAAGAGGAGGAGCGTAATGCCGCCCCCGACAATCTGGTAAAGGAAGAAAATTCCCGCCAGAGCAAGGGCGACAAATCCCAACGGATTCATCCTCGGACGTTCAGCACCCTCAATTGGGGTCGCCGTCGGCTGTTCTCCGGCGGCGACGCCTGTGTCATGTGTGACGGGTTCGTCCATTTGACCTGAAATTTTGTTTGATCATTCCAGCAAGGAGCGGAATCATGATCTCATGATGGCCGGAAAAATCGTATCCTTTACCGAATTTTTGTGTCGGACGAAGAACAACGTTCATCATCGGACGGTAATGCCGGAACATATCGAAGTTCGCCGTTGTAAATCCCTGGGCCTTGCCGCCGAGATTGCGCGCAACGGTGAGTGCCTTCAAAAAGACTTCAGGCATAATGACCGCAGAGCCGACGTTCAATACGACGCCGCCGTTAACTAGATCTTTGACCGTGTTGGCAAATATTTTAAAATCACGAAAACTCAGTTCACCGGTTGCTGCCCCGTCCATCGTCGGCTGCTGGTGGATAATGTCTGTTCCGATCGCAGCATGGACTGTTACGGGTACGTCGAGTTCGTAGCACGTGGCAAGAATGCTCAACCGTTTGTTTTTTGCCCGGGCTTCGACCAATGCACGTCCGAGGGTTTCTCCGTAGCCCATTGTTGTCATGTAATATCCCATGGAAAGCGTGTTATTGATAAACTCTCCCGTCTCCTGTGACATGCCGAATTTCCCATCGAGAATATTTTCTGCAACGTCTTCCGACGTCTGTCCCCACAATGCGGTTTCTACGTCATGAATCGAGGCGGCGCTGTTCATGGCAACTGCCGTAACGATATTCCGCCTCACTAAATCGATGATGATCGGCGATAAGCCCACTTTGACGACATGGGCTCCCATCATCACAATGACAGGTTTATTCTTCTTTCGCGCTCGGACAATATCAGCCGCTACACTTTTAAGCTGGGCCGCAGCCAAGATATTCGGCAAGGAGAGGGAGAAATCAGCAAACGATTGCTTCAAGGGGTCGAACGGCTTGGCAAAATCTTTCGGCGTTACTTTGCTCTTGCGCGTCTTGATTGAGATGGTTTTGACTTTTGAGAGGTCCGCCTGGATATACTTTGACATTTATTTTATCCTCGCTTTCAAATCGCCGTTGATGCCGGAGTAATCACGCAATTCTGAATTGATCGATCCGATAAGAACCTTCGTACTGATCTTCACCGGAATTTTCCTGTCATCATCCGAAAGCCAAATAAGGACCCTCCCGTCACTCTTGAACAATCCCCCCTCCTTCGCCAACGGTTCTATGATAATGCATTTAAATTGTCCCGCTTCTACTTTAATTGTTTCCCTGCCCATGAACTTAACATCGAGATCATATGTAGAATCTTTGAAGAAATTATGAAGATGAATTTTATCTCCGATGGCCATCTGTGAATAATCAAGCGTCCGGGCAAAAAAGAACGCCGACATAATATCCTGAACCTTCGGAGGTATGGGGTACTGCTTTTCGGAGGTCTTCGCGATGTGATTCAACTGGTCAAAGTCAGCGGTAAAATCGCGGCGATAATGTCCCTCTTTGACATGTTGTTCAAATCGCCATGGAAAAATTCCGTCAACATCGAGATATGTTTCGTACCGGTCCCGCACCTCGAAGAACCAGGAAAATGTAGGCGTTGAATTGACCTGGAACATGACCTTGTAGCATTGATGTGCTGCGATGGTGTCATAGCCAGGGATAGATATGATCGCTTCGCCTGCGGTAATAAATCCATAACCGACATCAAAGACGAGTCTTTCACCGACGGAGAACGCATGTTGAGAAACTGTCTGCTGCGCCTCTCCTGCCTGAAAAGCCAATGCCTCTTCGACTCCGATCACAAGAGAGACCACGAGAGCGGCAGCGATGCTGACTGCTGAAAAGCATGTTGTAGTTTTAATCATTCAAAAATTCTTTGATCGCGAAAAAAACTTCATCGACGGTAATCTGATCCATGCAGACGTTCGAACGGCACGGCGACCCTTTGCACAACATGCAACTTTTGTTGTCGGCGAGAAAGACTTTTTTTTTGTTCGTGTATGGACCCCACCGGACGGGGCTACATTGGACGATCGGCGGGAAAAAAGATGCCACAGGAGTCCCGACGGATGCAGCGATATGCATCGGACCGGTCGAGTTTGACACAAAAACTTTTGCGCGGCGGATCAACGCACCGAGTTCGGTAAGGGAAAGTTTACCGACGACGGCAAGAGGCTTAGGAGTCATATTGCCGACAACCTTTTGCACTAATGCTTCTTCCCCCTTCCCTCCGGTGACAATAACCTTGACCCCTAGCCGTCGATGCACCTCGCTCCCAAGCTCGGAAAAATTTCGTGCGCTCCAATCACGCGCGGAACCGCCGCTCCCCGGATGAAGGACGATGAATTTCTCTTGCGGGGAAATAGAATTCTCAGCGAGCAAAGAATCAACGGCATCAAAGGCGGAAGCGGAAATCGGGAACTCGAATTCCGGTGTTCGGGTTGCATCGATTCCCAACGGCCGGAGGAGGTTGAGATTGTATTCCACTTCATGCCGTTGTGCATCTTTCCGGTGCTCAAATACTCTTCGGTTAAACAGAAGCGAATACCATCGGTACCCCGACCCAACGCGAACGCGAATTCCAGCAAAAAAAACAAGCAGCGCAGGACGGAAACGCGGATACGGAATTATTGCAATGTCGAAGTGCCTCCCGCGAATTTTCTTGAGAATTGCCAAGAGCGATGAAATTCTGTCTTCATGCTCGTAGATTAAAACCTCGTCAACACACGAATGGTGGTCGACAAGTTCGCGCGTATAGTGGCGCATTAAAACGGAGATCGTGGCGTTAGGAAAACGGCGTTTGAGAAGCGGCAGCATCGGCAGCGAGAGTATCACATCTCCGATTCTATCGATGCGGACAAGGAGGATATTTTTAACGTCGTCGTTCAAAACAAGCGGCCGATGGAAACCGGAATACCTCTCCTGCAAATGTTTTCAATTTTAATATACGGCAAACACGAGTAAGGCGCAAGGTAACTGAGGGTAGTCAACGATTGAGTGGTCATTCTAATGGAATATCCAAAATCTTATACTTGCCCCATCCGTGAAAATCGAAGTGCCACCATTCCGTTGACATCCGCAAAAAACCGTGACGCTCCATCATCTTTTCAAGCAGGGCACGGTTTTTTAAAATTTTTTTAGGAAGCTTCATATAATCACAATGGGCTTTAACGGTGAAATTGTCAAACGGCGTCGGCATTGCAATTTCGTTACCAAGGGAATCGATAATCGTCAGATCGACTGCTGCACCCCGGTTGTGACGAGAACCTTTAGAAGGGTCTGCGACATACCGGGCATCGGGCACCGCTTCCCACAATTTTTTTTGGATGGAAAGCGGGCGGTATCCATCAAATATTTTAAGCCCAAGTCCGCGGGTTCTTAATTCTTTTTGTACGGCACTGAGGCTTTCAGCCGGTTCACGCCGGAGCAGACATTTCGCGACAGGGTAAAGCTTATGATGAGTAAAGTTGTTATCGGTAGCGTAGCGAATGTCAAGAACAATGGTCGGATTAACGGAAAGGATGTCGACGAGTTCCGGTTTTGGTTTTTGTTGGCCAAGATCAGGGGAAGGAAGGATTAAAAAGTAAGCTGTAAAGAGGTAGGCAATCCGCACTTTCATCTGCGTACAGATTTTCGACTTCCGATCAACGACTACGTTTTGCTCCATCTGAGTTCATCTGCAATCTGCGGTGAATCTGCGCCTCCGCGAAATCAAGAGACAAAGACTTTCGCAACTTCGAGCATCATCGAAGGCTTATTCCATAGTGCGGTGCGGAAAATACCTCCAAGAGTTCGCTTTTCTTCGGGGAGTTTTAAAGCGCTGTCGCAAATATTATTGAGGGTGTCGTCGGAAAAACTCGCCACTGCTTCTTTGATATTGTAGAACACTTCATGCCGCCATCCCAGCCGCTTGTGCCAGCGCTTTTCATATTCGGCAAGATGCGACAAATCGTTTTTCGCTATGGCTTCCGCAGCAACTTGTCCCCCTATCATTCCGCCGATCATCCCGCTAATGATGCCGCCTCCTGAGACCGGATTGACTTGATGAGCCGCGTCGCCTACAAGAATCACATTATGCGCAGCAATCCGGTCGCACGTTTTTGCACACGGTACACCTCCGGCAATGTGCGTAAGAACCGCCGCGTTCGGAAATTTTCTTTCCATAAACTCGTGCAGAAATTTAATTGCAGGCTTTTTCTTCGCCTCCTCAACACTTAAGCCGAGCCCAACGTTTGCTGTGTTTCTACCTTTGGGGAATACCCATAGATATCCTCCCGGCGAGACTTCATCGCCGAAGTAGAAATCGAGCACATCGGGTTCGACGTCGATGCCTGAAATCGTCATTTGAGCGCAACTTTCCATATCGCGGATGTGACATGTCGTATCGATCCCCGCCCACTTGCCCACTCTCGATTCGACTCCGTCCGCTGCGACAACTATTGCAGAGCCAATGTCGACTTTCACATCCTTGATCAGTGCACGGACTCCGACTGCTGCGCCGCTGTCGTCTTTTAAAAGATCATAGACGTACGCTTTAGTCACGACTTCGGCTCCCTCTTTCGCGGCAAGCTTTGCAAGTTCATAATCGAAGATTCGACGCTCGAGTACGTAGCCGGTTCCGTCGAGGCGCGGGACAACACTCTTGCCGTTCGGCGCAACCAAACGGAATTTTGTCACCGTCGAGGCAATCCATTTTTGGTCGGGCTCGATAAATTGAATGACTCCCTCGTGGCTGACAGCTTCTCCGCACCGAACCGGATAACCTACGTCGCGATCCTTTTCGAGCATCAGCACGGATGCGCCGCCGGCCGCAGCGTAGCGCGCAGCAGTTGAGCCGGCAGGACCGGCGCCCACAACGATGACATCATAATGCTGTTTCATTTCAATGAATGTGCAAATTGAAAATTGTCTAGCGCAGAAATCTCCTTAGGGAGTTCTTGAACACCTTCGCGATGAAATTCAATCACTTCCCACGGGCAAGCCCAAACGCATTTGCGACAGTTTGTGCAACGTTCCTCAATCACCGCAATCTTCGATTCTTGAAGTTCGATTGCATCCTCCGGACAGACGCCGACGCAGCATCCGCAATAATCGCACTTGCCCGGACGGATGTAAATCATTAAGAACGGTTTAGCCATGGGAAATATTCTTCTGAAGGAAGTGAATCACTTAATCGACAAAAGCTCTACCTCAAAAATAAGCTTTGCGTTAGGAGGAATGATTCCGCCGGCACCCCGACTTCCATACCCGAGCTCCGGAGGAATAAAAAATTTGGATTTACCTCCAACCTTCATCGTCGCAACTCCATCGTCCCATCCCTGAATTACCTGCCCCACGCCGAGCTTGAACGTAAACGGTTGGTTTCGGTCGACCGAACTATCGAATTTGGTGCCGTCTTCCAGCCACCCTGTATAATGGACGGTGACCGAGTCCCCTCGTTTCGGTGACGGACCGGTTCCTTCTTTTAAGATCTCATATTTCATACCAGACTCTGTCACTCCTATATTCGTTTTTGTACATCCCGTAATCGACAACGCTGCGACCAATAAGAGTATTGGGGTTCTCATAAACTTCTCGTTCGGTAAAGATATCCTCACAAAAATAGAGAAAAGATTTTTTACTTCCAACTCTTAGTTGCATTGTCAGATTATGTCTAGTCCTCTAAGCTGATACATCCCATTCCATCCTACAGCTTCCGGACAACCTACCCCATTTGAAATACTTTGTTAAAGACAAACTCGAGCTGGAACGTTTTCGAAGAGCTCCGGCTTTCAATATAGTCGGCTACTTTTTTCAAACGCCCGGGTATCGCAAGGATCTTTTCCTGTGCCTGCTTTCCCTTTTCTTTCAAATTGCAAAGTGTTTCCAATCCCCAAGCTTTGATCAGTGCTTCGACGACGGAAATGTAATCCCTGGGACCGTAAATGCCGGACCGGCGGACAACGTCAGCATACTCGTTAAAATTACGCAACGTATGTCCCGGCATGTCGATGCTGGGCAGAATTGCGACTGCCGATGCGAGTGCTTCATCCGGATCGCGTTTCAATACCTCGCCGAAGACCGTCCGATAAAACGTATAGTGGCGCGCCTCATCCATTGCAATACTATGGAGGATTTTTTGGAGCGTCGGTTCATACGCACCACACACTCTCCCAGTGCCGTCGTGGGAAATTTGAGTTGCCCGCTCCTGCGCCGACGTATAAACAAATACTCTATATGGATCTTTGTCCCAATCCGGGTCGAATCCGGAGCGGACATATTGGAATTGCGCTTTTTCCACCGCCGTAAAATTCATGATGCGAGAATCACGGCAGTAGTCTCTGATGACATTTCCATGGCGATCTTCCTCAGCCGTCCACAAAAAATTCCAATTTTTCCAGAATGAATCGTTCCCAAGATGCACTGCGATCAAGCGGTGGAAATGAGGAAGCCCTTCTTCAGTAATCAGATTTAAAGCGAGGGCAACGCGCCCGCTCAACGGAATGCCCTTTGCGCGGTCACGGACCTGCTTAAGATACAAATCTTCGTTTGTTGTTTCATCGGCGGGTAGAAAATCCGAGGGAAACCATAATTCCCTTTTTTCTTCATGCTTTTGTATCAGATCTGAGACGATGCTCTCCATATCAGAGAGGACCTCAAATTTGGCCGACAACAAATGCTTTTCGTCTTTTTCTTCAGAATCTGAAGAATGTATCATGAGAGACCTTTATGTTATGGCACGTTTAGGATGGGGGAAAAAAAATCCATGCACCCCGTTCACTGCGACGGAAAAAAGCCGGCGGGGTCGCATGGATTAGAACAAGCAAAGAGCCCGATTAATTCTGGGTAAGAATCGCGTCTTTCGCAGCCTTTGCGACGCGGAATTTAACAACTTTTTTCGCTGGAATTTGAATTATCTCGCCAGTAGCGGGGTTTCGTCCTTGCCGCGCCTTACGGTCAACCAGAACAAGCTTACCGACGCCCGGAATTGTAAACTGATTCTTGGCTTCGGTATATGCAAGTGTTGCCAGCTCTTCAAAGAAAGCTGTAGCCTGTTTCTTTTTCAGACCAAATTTCTTCGCAAAGTGGTCAGCAATCTGGGATTTTGTCATGGCCTTTGCCATTGGACGCTCCTTGAATTAGTTAATTAATAATTGATTATGTGAAATAGTAAATAGAACCGATAAGAGCATAAGACTCATGCTGTAAAAACTTATCGGAAATATAGGAAAATCGAAAATCAAAAACCAAGCATTATTTAGGAAAAATGAATGTTTTTTTACATTCCAAGAAAAGTGGCGTTTATAGCCGATTTCCTTCATTTCGCTGTAAATGGGCCCACAACCCCATTTTTTGGGCAAAAACAAGGAACTTTTAGATCTGACCCCCATGTTATGCTAACAAAGGTTAGCAAGATATCACTAATTCACAGACATCTCATCATCATAAGGAAAATCCCAATGAAGAAACGTTCAATCTCAATCTTTCTTTCGCTTTTCTTGTTGGCATCCATTTCTTTGTTTGCCCAAGAAAAAATGGAGAAGGCCACTTCCCATACTATGAAAGGATATCTTGTAGACAGAATGTGCGCGACGGGCATGGCCAAGAAGGCACCGGATGAAGCAATGGCAAAGGCCGCAAAGCATACAAAAAGCTGTGCGCTCGAAGAAAGCTGTCAGGAAAGCGGTTTCGGTTTAATGTCGGATGGTATGTGGTATAAATTTGACGACAACGGAGATAAACAGGCTCTCGCATTGCTGCAGAAGACTGAAAAGAAAAACGAAATAATGGTAGCAGTAACAGGTACGCACGACGGGGACGTCTTTAAAGTAACCTCGATAAAAGAGGTGAAGTCGCTTGGATCCAAAAAAGGAATGAAAAAAATGGAACCCGAGCAGAATGATATGAAGATGGATAGCACAAAAAAGAGTTAACACGACAGCTTCGCGTCGCTGATAGTTGACTATCATTCCAAATTCTTTCTTAATGACAAAGCCTCTTTGTTAGGTAAACAAAGAGGCTTTGTCATTTAATTTAATAGAATTTCTAAGGAGTATTCAAATATAGATCAACCATTTGAAAAATTGGTCTGAGCAATACCTGCATTAAATGCCACAGCTTTCCCCCGGAGAATTTCCGTTGGGGTTCTGTCTTACGCGATAAACCGACCCCTCCGGCTAAGATCACGCAAAATAATAGTTCACCTAGCACTCACATTGAGACCCAACCCCTTCGTTGATTTCCGACAACTGGTGCTGGCTCAATTTGAGAAAAAATATGTCATGCCCACGTTCCGAAAGAATCCTCCGAAGGAGTCCTTGGGACCTTCGGAACGCGGGCAAGACAAATTGAGCCATTACGCGACAGTTTGCCAAATTGATTGCAATCGAAATTAGCGTTATCTTGTTCGTGTAATTGAGGTTTTCTTCAAACGTCCAGATAAATGCCGATGTTTTTACGACGTTCCAGCATAATCCTGCTCTTATTTGCGGTCACATTTTGTGCGGCACAAAACACGAAAGAAAACGCTGATTTCAAGCTTGCCTTCAATTTGTTTAGGGATAAGTTGTACGACCTCTCGCTGGAGCAATTCAAACAATTTATTTCCACATACCCATCCAGCCCCCAGAGTATTGAGTCAAAATTTTACATCGCGCTTGCGGACCGTGCATTAAAAAAAAGTGACGATGCTCGGGCGGCATTCCAAAATTTCGCCCTTACCTATCCCGATCATCCAAAAGCGCCGGATGCATGGTGGAATATCGGTGAGATGTACGGCGAGGAAAAAAAGTTCGGCGACGCTGCATCGGCTTTTGAGCGTATCAAAGTATTCCAGCCAAAAAGTACTTTGGCGCCAAAAGCGTTGTTGACTGCAAGCGAGTATTTCGAGCGTGCCGGCGACAACGACAATGCAAAAAGATGCCTAAGGTCGCTCGTGAGCGATTACCCGACAGATGAACTTGTTACCGCGGCCCACGCTCAACTGGGAACATTGTTTCTCAAGGAAAATAATCTCATTGCAGCCCGAAGTGAATTGCTCTTAGTGACCGAAAGCGGCGGTGACAAGGAATTGATTGCTGAAGCTTCGCTGCAGTTGGCTTCCGTCGCCGAGTCTTCAGGAAGACCGGCAGAAGCAGAACAATTGTATCATGCCATTATCGACGGGAAAAAAACGGAAGTGTCGACGGCCACGCTTGCCCAAGCTAAGTTACAACTTGCTCGATTTTATTTTTCATCCGGAAGGCAAGCGGAAGCGATTGAAGGTCTTCAAAATCTAGCCGGGGACTCTCTAAAGCTGCCACAAGGTATACTCCAGCAATCGTTGCAGGCATTGGGCAATGGTTATTATTCAGTACGGGAATACAAAAAAGCCGCCGATGCATACGAGCGCTCGCTTCTTCACTCTGCAGATTCATCTCTCATTGTAACGGCGCTGTTCGGTGCAGGCCAATCATACGATGCTCTGAAAGAATACCGGAAGTCGTTCGCTGCATTTTCGGCGGCAGTCGAGAAGCCCGCGTCCGCCTCCGAAGAGCGGTACGCGCTCCTCCGTGCAGCGACGTTAGCGAGTTCCCTGAAAGATTTCGAGACGGCCGTTCGATATTACACGAAATGCCTCGATCTTTTTCCAAACGATGAAGAAGCGCCGGACATCCTCTTTCGCATCGCGGAGTTGCATCGAGTAAACCTCAAAGAGCCGCAAAAAGCAATCGACCTCTATACCTCATTTCTTGTACGGTACCCGAATGATGAAGAGTGCGACGATGCGACCTTTTCACTCGGATTAGCTTACGAAGCCCTTCAGGAAACCGGTGAGGCGATGAAGGCGTACAACAAACTGATCGATATCTATCCAGCGAGCAAGTTTACGGCTGAGGCAATAGAGAAAAAAAATTATCTCCAGAACTATAAATCTCCGGACAAAGAACAAACGGTAAAGCAGTTGGCACTTCTCATCGGCGACTTGATCCTAGAAAAAGAAAAATCCGAACTCGCGATGAGGCTCGGCGATATTTACCTCAATGTACTCCAAGATTTTCCGCAGGCGGCGATCCAGTTCGGCAAAGCTGAATCGGTCGGGAAAGACACCCTAGAGCGCGAAGAAGCCGCATTCAAGCGCACAGTGGCTTTGTACCGGCAAACCGAAATTGATTCCTCGTCCACCCAGGCATCAATCGAGGCTCTCACAATATTCTTAAAGGAATATCCGGCGGGCAGGTTCAGCGACGAAGCTGCATACAAACGTTTTCTCCTTCAAGCCAAAAAAGGAGAGGCTAAAGCGAAGGCTGGATTGGCAGACCGGTTTCTGAAAGAGCGGCCTTCGTCAATTTTCACAGCCAAGGTTTTACTCGCATTGGGTAACGCGCAAAAAGAAATGGGAATGATGAATGAATCCATAGAAACGTATAAGCGAATTGCAAACGAATATCCGATCCAGCCTGAGGCCGACGAAGCGACGGCGCAACTCGGAATTCAACTCGCTCATCTCGGCCGCAGCGATACAGCCTCGATCGTGTTCAATGATTATCTCCGGGCTTATCCGAAAGGAGTTTTTACCGCGGATATACTGTATGAAAACGGAATGCTGTCGGCGCGTGAAGATAAGCCATTGGGTGCTGTAACACTCTTCGAGCAGCTCAGAACAAAATACTTCTACTCGGCGCGCGCGGTCGATTGCGTTGAAATGCTCGCGGAGAGTTATCAGAAAACGAACCAATTTGACAAAGCGGTTGCACTGTATCGCCGGCAGCTTAACAGACTCTCCTCTCCCTTACACGCAAGTTCGAAGGGGAAACTGCAGGTCGTTTTCCAGCTTGGAAAAACCTACGATGCAGCAAAGGATACAGTCGACGCACGAAAAGAGTACCTCGATCTCGTTGACGAAGATGCTCATTCCCCGGAGGCATCGGAGGCGTTCGCCAGGTTGGCGGCGTTTGAAAAACAGGCGGGCAAAATCGACGCTTCAATTCAGTTTTTCGAAAAATCAATCGAAGCCAAACGTACGGCGGTCAATACCGCACAGCTTGCATCGCTCTATTTTGCCAACAATGATTATCAAAAAGCCATAGCCGACTACGAATCTCTTGCCGGATTGAGCGATGCGGATTCATCGATGCTTAGGTCCGCGAGGGTTAACGTCATTATTGCCCTCTACCGTTCTGACAAGAGCAAAGAAGCTGAAAGAAAAATCGCAGAGTATTTAAATCTATACGGCTCAGATAGAAATGCTCTCGCAGAATTTGAATTTGAACAAGCCATGACGTTGTATCGCGGGGAAGAATCCGACCGCGCACTGGAAATCTTGAGGATGTTCCCAACGAAATATGACTCCACCGAAATGCTCCCGCAAGCATGTTTTTGGATTGGGAAAATTCTTGAAACAAAAGAATTGCCCGATAGCGCCTTGAAACAATACGATTTCGTAATGCGTACGTTCCCTCGCTCCTCCATTCTTCCTAAAGTGTACCTGGCGCTTGGTAATATTTACTTCTTTAAGGAGAATTACGATGAAGCGGTGAAGTATTACCGGCTCATCGTTGACAAACCGGATCTCTCGTCCGACATTCTTCCTTTTGCGATGAGCAATCTTATCGAGACCTACAAAGAGCTCGCTTTATATGATGGGGCACTCGAACTCACCCGGAGTTTCATCGAAAAATACCCAAACGACGAATCGATACTCGACAAAAAAGTCGACCTCGGAGTGCTGTATCAAAAACTCGGATACTACGACCAAGCCATCGTGCAACTCGAAGCGCTGCTAGAGACGACCAACAAGGACTTTGAATCTGAAATCCGGTATTACCTCGGCGAGTCGTATTACTACAAGGGCGATTACGAGCAGGCCATTCTCGAATTCCTGAAAGTTCCCTACCTCATCACAAAGAAAACAAAAATTGATTGGACTCCGAATTCCTATTATATGTCGGCACAAGCATACGAGAAGATGGGCAAATTCGACCAGGCGCTGAATATGTACCAGCAGATCATTGACAAACCGGGAATCGACCCGGCGTTCAAAACAGCAGCTCAAAAAGAAATCAATCGAGTCAAAAGCGGTATAAAGAAAGACTCCCAATAATATAGACGGACGCAATTATGTTCGAAAAAGAAACTGAACAACTTATCGCTTTAATCCGCCAGACAACAATCGGTGAAACGAAAGCCATCGGCCTGCGGGAGATTTTCGAATCGAATATCCCGTCTAACGTGAAGGTGTTTTTTCGCGCCGAAGTCGAATGGATGCTCAATGGAGAACGAAAACCGGAGCCGCGGTCGGCAAAATTTAATTGCAATCTTCCGGAGATTGCCATGCTGCAGGATCAAATTAATGCACTGCTCATCCATAATTTCGTTTTTTCAAAGCCCGATTTCGAGGCCACTCTCGATAAAGGGGTCCACTTCACGCTGAATTATCTGTGCCGGCCTCAGTGGACACTTAACAGTTTTCTTTTCGAAGAGTCTGCGCGTGCTTCAACACAACAGATGCTCGTCAAGCTCCGCTACTGCAGGGATTACGCTTATTTCCCGGAGATCCTTCGCAGTTATATTCAGCAGCGCGGCATTGAAGAAATGACGCTCGAGGAGGGGAGAAATCTCATAGCGAGGATCGATGCCGAGGTAGTAAAAAATCATTCGAGCGTCGAGCTGGCCAGGATGACGCAGCCTCTGTACGATTTTGTCGCCTTCGCCCGGTCGCACAGCATGAGCGCCACTGCCAAAACAATTCCAACCCGTGCGTTGATGTACTTTTTTGACGACAAGAAAATGGCCGCAATACATGAGCGCTTATCCCGGGAGCGTGAGACGAATAACTTAAAAGAATTGAGTTACGGCCAGCTTGTCAACCTCATTGAGAAAATTCAGACTGGAGACGAACACGCCCATCTCTTCGACGAAACGGCCGAGCCCTTGCCGGCGCTTGACGACGTTTCTCTGGAACTCCCCCCTCTCCCGCCACAAACCAGGGAACCGGATGTAACATTCCGAATACCATCTGAGCCTCCGAAACCCATCCCCCCTCTTTTTTCCCTTGAAGAAGAACGGTCGATTATCAAACACGTCTTTCACCAGAACGAAGAACAATTCCGAGCGGCGGTGAAGGAAGTACTCGCTGCTTCGACGTGGGACGAGGCAGCGCTTGCGATCGATCACTTCTTTTTGATGAACGATGTCGAGCTTTTCTCGAAGGAAGCTATTCTTTTTACAAATAGAGTGCAGAGCAGATTTGGCGAAGGAGTGAAAAACAAGTAAAGAGAAGACCTAAGCAAATAAATAACACGATTATTGTTTTAGGGTTTAGGCATTAGAATTTAGGATTTGTCCTTTTATGTTCATTGATTCCGCAAAAATTTTCGTGCGATCGGGCAACGGCGGCAACGGCATTATCCATTGGCGCCGAGAGAAGTACGTCCCGAAAGGAGGCCCGGACGGAGGAAACGGCGGCAAGGGAGGCGCCGTGATTATCCGTGCAGAAAAACAGTTGACAACACTGCTCGATTTTCGTTACAAGCGGAGATACATCGCGCAAAATGGAAACCCCGGAGAGGGCTCAAATATGGAGGGGAGGTCGGCTCAAGATATTTTAATAAAGGTCCCTTGCGGGACACTTGTGAAAAATGCATTGAACGGCGAAATCATCGGCGACCTGATCGACCACGGTGCTGAAATCGTCGTCGCGAGGGGCGGGAAGGGCGGAAAAGGAAATTCAGAATTTGCCACCTCGACTAACCAGGCGCCACGCATCTGCACGCCGGGCGAAGACGGTAAAGAATTTAACCTGGACCTTGAATTGAAACTCCTTGCTGATGTCGGCCTGGTAGGATTTCCAAACGCCGGAAAATCGACATTGATCTCAAAAATTTCGGCGGCAAAGCCGAAGATCGCCGATTATCCGTTCACAACGCTGGTACCGAACCTCGGGATGGTCTATTTTCAAGAGGGAAAGAGCTTCGTCGTCGCAGATATTCCGGGCCTCATCGCAGGGGCTCACGAAGGTAAAGGGCTCGGGACCCAATTTCTCAGGCACATCGAACGGACGAAAGTCCTTGTATATCTGGTTGAATGTGCAAGCCCTGACCCGAAAAAAGATTTTGCAACATTGGCAAGCGAACTGAAATCGTTCAATAAAGACCTGCCAAAGAAACCAACGCTGGTGGCTTTGACAAAACTTGACATTGCCGATACGGCACTCCGAAAGGCACTCAAAAAATTAAAATTCCGTAAAGGAATATCCGTCCATTATATCTCTGCCGTCACCGGAGAGCACCTCGACGGATTAGTAGCAGACATGTGGAAGGCGCTGGAGAAAAAGAAGTGACGGACTCCATAAGATTCCGGACATCTTATGGAAAATCGCTCTTGTTTGAAAAATTTGATCGGATTCATTGACAGGTTGTCCGACATCTAAAACCGCCATGAAACGCATCACGTTGAAATTCACTCCGTTTCTTTGTAGATTCATCCTCAATGAAACCATCCAAACGCGATTCCGATTTCACAACCCCGGAACGGCTTGACAATGAAAGCGAGTTCGACCAGGCGCTTCGACCTTCCGCTTTCGACGAATTTGTCGGGCAAAAAAACATCGTCGACAACCTGAAAATTTTCATCGCGGCTGCAAAACAGCGCAACGAATCGCTCGACCATGTTCTCCTCACGGGCCCGCCGGGGCTGGGCAAAACTACCCTCGCCTACATTATCGCCAATGAGATGGGGGCTGATATTAAAATTACTTCCGGGCCCGTTCTCAACAAGCCGGCCGACCTGGCGGGTGTGTTGACGAATCTACAGGAAGGGGACGTACTTTTTATCGACGAAATTCACCGGTTGAATTCCGTTGTCGAAGAATATCTTTATTCAGCGATGGAGGAATTCCGGCTGGACATCATTATCGATTCTGGACCAAGTGCACGGAGCATCCAACTCTCTCTACCGAGATTCACGCTCGTGGGCGCGACTACTCGTGCAGGTCTCTTAACGGCTCCGCTTCGCGCGCGATTCGGCGTCACAAACAGACTCGATTATTATGTGCCCGATCAGCTTTCCAAAATCATCAACCGCTCTGCTGATATCCTGAAAATTGAAACCGACTCTGACGGCATTGCAGAAATTGCGAGGCGTTCACGGGGGACACCCCGCATCGCAAACCGCCTGTTGAAGCGCTGCCGCGATTTCGCAATGGCAGACAAAAATCTCGCCCGCTATCACTGCATCGTCACAAAAGATGTGTCAGAATATTCGCTCCATGCGCTTGAAGTCGACGACCTTGGCCTTGACGAGATGGACAAACGCATCCTTCGAACAATTATCGAGAAATACGCCGGCGGTCCGGTGGGTGTCAGCTCGCTTGCGGTCGCGGTAGGCGAAGAGCCGGGAACAATTGAGGAAGTCTATGAGCCGTTTCTAATCCAGGAGGGGTTTATCAAACGAACCCCACGCGGGAGAGAAGCAACACCGATAGCCTATAAACATTTCGGGATAAATAAGAAAACAGCCGGTCAGGAAAATTTGTTCTAAAGACAGATTGCAAAACCTTCTTCCTCTGTGAAACTCCGTGAACCTCAGTGTCTCTCTGTGTAAAAAAACTCTTTCACAGAGAGACACTGAGTAATTACAGAGTGGCACGGAGAAAAACAATGACTAAACTTTAAAGGTGAAGTT
Organism: Bacteroidota bacterium; assembly: GCA_049578505.1. Lineage (GTDB taxonomy): Bacteria > Bacteroidota > Ignavibacteria > UBA10030 > UBA8401 > JAGVPT01. The sequence continues at coordinate 46,841 of JBAUMC010000033.1, forward strand.
ATGCCTCTTGATAGAGATCTGCAGTCCGTTCAGGAAGTCCGCGAGCTTCTGGCGAAGGCCAAAGAGGCGCAGCTCGCATTTCGAGCCTACTCTCAGGAACAAGTAGACAGGATTGTGAAATCCATGGCCGATGCCGGATATGGGGAGGCTGGACGTCTCGGACAAATGGCTCACGAGGAGACCGGCTTCGGCAAACCTGAAGACAAGAAGAAGAAGAACGAGTTCGCTACAAGACGTGTCTGCGAGTCGATCAGGGACCTAAAGACCGTCGGTGTCATTCGCGAGGATAAAGAAAAAGGTATCATCGAGATTGGCGAACCGATGGGTGTGGTTGCCGCCTTGATTCCTTCGACAAATCCGACATCGACCGTAATGTTTAAAGCGATGATCTCCACGAAAGGACGCAATGGATTTGTAGCGAGCCCTCATCCGCGCGCTGCGAAATCAACGCTCGAGGCGACGCGCATCGTTTCCGAAGCGGCGGAACGGGCTGGGGCGCCGCATGGATTGATTGCATGCATGTCGGTTCCTTCAATCGAAGGAACAAACGAATTAATGAAGCATAAACTTACGGCGATCATCTTGGCGACCGGCAGCAACCCGATGGTTCGGGCCGCGTACAGCTCGGGCAAACCGGCGCTCGGTGTTGGTTCGGGAAACGTTCCCGCTTTCATCGAACGTACTGCGGACATAAAGAAGGCTGTCGCCGATATTGTTTCAGGAAAAATGTTCGACTGGGGAGTTCTTTGCTCGACCGAATCGGGTGTCATTATCGATTCACCCGTCAAACCGCAAGCGATTGAAGAATTCAAGAGGCTGAAAGCCTATTTCGTTACAGCAGATGAAAAAGAAAAACTCAGCCGTACAATGTTTGATCCCAAAGGTGGAATCAACCCTGATATCGTCGGCAAGTCGCCTGCTTTCATTGCACAAAAAGCGGGCTTCAATGTCCCGGCGGAAACCTCGTGTTTGATCGCCGAATTGCCTGCTATCGGAAGAGAATATCCACTCTCACGCGAAAAGTTGTCTCCCGTTCTTTCATTGTTTAGCGTCGACGGCTGGCGCGAAGGCTGCGAACGGTGTATTGAGATGCTTGAGTTTGGAGGATTGGGGCACACGATGGTGATTCATTCTTCCGACCGGGATATCATTATGAAGTTCGCTTTGGAAAAACCGGCGTGCAGGATTCTCGTGAACACGCAAGCGGCGCTCGGTGCAGTCGGTTACACGAATGAACTTCTTCCGTCGATGACGCTCGGACCGGGCACCTTCGGAAAATCGATTATCTCCGAGAACGTTTCCGCAAAACATCTCATTAATATTAAACGGCTTGCTTTTGAAACGAGGCCGATCAACAAGAGCGAGGGAAGAATTCAGAATACAGAATCCCGAAGTCAGGAGTCAGCGCCTCAGACCACGGACTCAGGACTCAGGACACCGAGAAAAGAAACCGATGACAACGCTTCACCCCACAGCTGGATGGAAGAAATCGAAGAAAGGATTCGGTTGAAAGCCGGGAATCAGCCGATCCAATTCAAGCCTAAAGCGGAAGAACAAATGCAGAAGGAGCAGAACAAAGAGGCGAAATACGGAACCGGGATGACGATCGACGACGTAGAACGAGTAATGAAAGATTTTAAGGATTAATTAAAAGTTAAAGGTGCAAAATTAAAAATTCAAGACGGTTGCCTTCCAGGTGCTGGCTTTCACACTTTTAACTTTTCACTTTAATTTTTAATTGTCTTGAAAAAGCTCTCGCGCTCCTTTTACACCCGCTCCTCTCTCCTCGTCGCACAAGACCTTCTTGGGAAAACCCTCGTTCGAAGAATCGGTAAAAGAGCTCTCACCGGAAAAATTGTTGAAGTTGAGGCCTATCGTGGTGCGAAGGATCCTGCAAGTCATGCTTACCGTGGCAAGACAAAGAGAAATGAAGTGATGTTCGGTGAAGGGGGATTTTTGTATGTCTATTTTACTTACGGAATGCATTTCTGCGCCAATGTAGTGACTGGCGATAAAGACGTCGGCGAGGCAGTCCTTATTCGAGCTGTTGAGCCTTTAGAGGGAATCGAAACAATGGGGCGAAATAGAGGGTTCGCAAAAAACAGCATGAATGGAGTCAATCTTACCAACGGGCCGGCAAAACTCTGCCAGGCCTTTGGCATTAGGAGAAATGACAATGCAACGGATTTACTTGGAGACAAGATTTTTCTGCTTGATGGGAAATCGATCTCAAAATCAGAGTTGGGAGTTTCGACTCGAATCGGTATTTCGCGCGGAAAGGAAAAGCGATGGAGGTTTTTTGTGAAGGGTAATCGATGGGTATCAAGATAACCGCTTCAAGTATGAACAACTTCGAAATTAAAAATTGAGGAGGTGATGTCCACTTCAGTAGCTACAGATATGAATCCTTGCGCATTTAACTTTTAACTTTTATTTTTCTCTATCGTACAAGTTCCTTTAGAAGGTATTCTCCCGTAAACGACGCGGGATTCTTACTTATCTCCTCCGGCGTTCCTTCCCCGACAATATAACCTCCGTCATTGCCCCCTTCGGGGCCAAGATCGATAATCCAATCTGCGGTTTTGATGACATCCAGATTATGTTCAATAACGATAACGGTATTTCCTTTATCGACGAGTTTATTCAACACGGAGAGGAGCATTTGTACGTCATCAAAATGAAGCCCGGTCGTCGGCTCATCAAGGATGTACAATGTTTTTCCCGTGCCGACTTTTGAAAGCTCGGTAGACAATTTTACCCGCTGGGCTTCGCCGCCGGACAAGGTAGTCGCCTGCTGGCCCAATCGAATGTAGCCCATTCCTACATCAAAGAGGGTTTGCAACTTTCGCCGGATGCGCGACATTTCACTAAAAAATCCAAGTGCCTCTTCCACCGTCATCTCGAGCACATCGGCGATCGATTTCTCCTTAAAATGCACTTCAAGCGTTTCACGGTTGTAGCGCTTCCCTTTGCACACATCGCACATCACATAGACGTCGGGCAAAAAATTCATTTCAATTTTTCGCACCCCATCTCCTTCGCAGCTTTCACATCGTCCTCCTTTCACGTTGAAGCTAAATCGGCCCGCTTTGTATCCCCTGATTTTCGCTTCGGGGAGTTGTGTGAAGAGGTCGCGAATCATAGTGAACATACCGGTATACGTCGCAGGGTTTGATCGCGGCGTTCTTCCAATCGGTGACTGGTCGATGTCGATGATTTTATCGACTTCACCGATGCCCAGGAGGGATGAGTACGGCAGTGTGCTTATCTTTGTCTTATAGAATTTTTTTGAAAGGATCGGAAAAAGCGTTTCATTGATGAGCGACGACTTGCCGGAGCCGCTCACACCTGTAACACACACAAAAACTCCGAGCGGAATTTTTACTGTAATATCTTTCAGATTGTTTCCCGCGGCGCCTTTCAGCGTAAGAAATTTTCCGCTGCCTTTGCGCCGTTGAGCCGGCACTTCAATCTTTTTCTTCCCCTGAAGATATTTGATTGTTGACGATCCGCCGTTCTCCCCGCTTTTCTCCTTTCTCTTATCTCTTATCTCTTTCAACCTCCCCGGATCTCCCACTGCAACAACTCTTCCGCCATGTTCACCCGCGCCGGGACCAAGGTCGACAAGAAAATCGGACTGTTCGATCATCTCCTTATCATGCTCGACAACAAGAACCGTGTTGCCCAAGTCGCGGAGATCTTTTAGCGAGCCGATTAATTTCATATTGTCTCGTTGGTGAAGACCGATGCTCGGCTCATCCAGGATATACAGAACTCCGACAAGCTGAGATCCAATTTGCGTTGCGAGGCGGATACGCTGCGCTTCTCCGCCGGAAAGAGTCCGGGCAGCCCTGTCAAGCGTAAGGTACCCAAGACCCACATTCACCATAAATTCAATTCGCTGGCCGATCTCTTTTAAGATCTGTTTGGCGATCTCCATTTGCCGCGGACTGAGAGTAAGGTTTTTGAAAAACGTCCGCGCATCCGTCAGCGACAATGCCACAATATCGGCAATGTTCACTCCTTTTCCCGAGACCGAGTCTTCAAGCTTTATCGAAAGACTTTCTTTTCGCAAACGCCCTCCATTGCAAAGGGTGCACCGTGTCGTCCCCATGAATCCTTCCACCCACTCCCGGATTTTCGGTGAAGCCGTTTCTGCGTAATAATTTTGGAGCATACCCACCACACCGCTGAAGCGATGCCTGTAAATTATCGGCCTACTGCCGCTGTGCGAATATTCGATTTCGATTTTCTCTTTTCCTGTGCCGTACAATAATTCCTGCCGCGCTTCTTTTGTGAGCGACTTCAACGGCGTATCGAAATCGAACCCATGCCGTTTTAACACAGCACGTACTTGGCTGAAGAACCACGTTTGACGCGGTTTACCGAGAGCCGCAATTCCTTCTTGATTGATGGAGAGTTTTTCGTCGGGAAGAATAAGGGAAAGGTCGAATTCCTTCTTTTCCCCCAACCCTTGACATGATGGACAGGAACCGTAAGGCGTGTTGAATGAGAATGAATTTGGAGCAGGCTCTTCGTAGCTTGTCCCGCAGTTCGGACAGGAATAATGCTTGCTGAATAGGTGGTCCGACTTTCCATCGTTGACAATCAGGACACCCGAACCGAAATTTAGCGCAACCTCAACCGAGTCTGCAATCCGGCTGCGGCTCTCCTTTTTCACGGCAATACGATCAACGACAATCTCAATATCGTGCACTTTATAGCGGTCGGCTTTCATTCCTTTCGAAATTTCTTTTACCTCGCCGTCAACCCGGACGCGAAGAAATCCATCGCGTACAATTTGCTCGAACAATTCGCGATAGTGTCCTTTTCGCCCTTTCACCACTGGCGCAAGAATTTGAATCTTCGTACCCACGGGGAGTTTCAATATTGCGTCAATGATCTGGTCAACGCTTTGCTTTTGCACTTTTGTTCCGCAGTTGACGCAAAACTGTACCCCCGCCCTCGCAAACAATAGGCGCAGAAAATCATAAATCTCGGTGACGGTTCCGACTGTCGATCGCGGATTATGGCTTACAGTTTTCTGTTCGATAGAAATGGCCGGGCTTAATCCTTCGATGTAATCGACATCGGGCCTCTCCATCAGGCCTAAAAATTGTCTGGCGTAAGCAGAGAGACTCTCGACGTACCTCCGTTGACCTTCAGCATAGATCGTATCGAATGCAAGGCTTGATTTGCCTGATCCCGAAAGTCCTGTGATCACGACAAGCTTATCGCGCGGAATTTCAACATCAATATTCTTGAGGTTGTGTTCCCGCGCCCCTTTTACAATGAGAAGATTCTGATCTTGCATTTTGGATAATTTAAAGGAAGGCGTTCTTTTCTGACCGGACAGAAATGGCGATCCTGCTTGTTGCTCTTACAGAAAATTTCGGGATTTAAATATGAAAGATATTCATTGGAGGCGGGAAATGCAAAGCAATTCTCAACCAACTTTTGCTCCTAAAAGTTTAGGGGCTTACCTAATCACAAATCTGAGTCATCTGGAATCTGCGCCCAACCGGACTAATCTGAGAAATCATTTAACTACCCGCAGCACGAACGTGAGATTTCGCAACGGGAAAACGTTCGCGAGCCGATTCTCGTACGTATCCTTTCGAGCATTCGCAAAGGCAACAATAGCCCGGTCGAACCAGTGACGCTGCGCCAACCCTTTCTCAAACTCAACAGACAAGAGCTCATATTTCGCGTTCGAATACTGAAAGCCCCCGTTCGGCGTTCCATCGATAAAATAATCAAACGAATGAACCCCAAAGAAATGGCGATGTGTAGGGTCGGTATGCGCCTGTTGATGTGAAAAAAAAGGAACAACGACCGTTACGAGGGCCAAAGGTTTTGCAATGCGATGGAGTTCTTCCATCACCATGAGGAAATCATCAAGGTGCTCGATAGTATTATCACAAATAATTTCATCGAAATGACTGTCGGGAAAGGGGTACGGAAACCGGTTGAGATCGTGAATGACGTCTGCTTGGGAGCGAGGATTAATGTCGATGCCGATTGAGCCGGCACGCTTTCGACGACCGCACCCAACGTCGAGAATGTTAAATGCAGGCGCAGAAGGAGGCGCAGCCGGTACGCGGTTTGCTTTCAGCCTTTTGTTTTGAGGCCGTGATTTTTTCTTCTTCATTCTTAATTCTTCATTCTTAATTCTTCATTCACAATTCTTAATTCATAATTCTTAATTGTACAAGCTCATCCTATTTTTTTTCTCTTGTTAAGGTATTGATAAAGCGCGGTATCGAACGGCGTCTCCGTATCGAGGAGGACATAATCGATATTATTTTCTCTGCATTCACGTTTATACCGATCAAGAAAAGCACGCATCTCTTGTTGATACGCACGCTCGATATGATAGGGCTGGGTTGTCAATTCCTCTGCCGTCTCAAGGTCTTTAAATACCGCGTCGCCGCCGAATGCGAACGATCGTTCAAAGGGGTCGAGCACCTGCATAACAAGAACATCGTGATGGTTATGCCGGAAATGCTTCAGAGCCGCCATGACTTTAACCGGATCATCCAACAAATCGCTGATAACGATGATAAGTCCTCTGCGCGTTATTCGCTCTGCCATGCGATGAAGCGACTGCGATGTTCCGGTGGTGTTTCCGGGGGAAAGGTTCTCAAGCTCTACAAGAATTCTCCGGAGGTACGCCTTCGTTGCGTGCGGGGGCAGCGTCAGTCTGATGCTTGCGTCATACACCGTCAAACCCACTGCATCCCGCTGCTGGACCATTAAATAGGATAGAGCCGCAACGATGTACGAAGCGTACTCCAGCTTTGAAAGTCTCTTTCCTGCGCCTCTCTTCGAATGTTCGGACGCGAACGACATTGACGCGCTGGCATCAAGGATGATGTAGGATTTAAGGTTGGTCTCCTCTTCGTACTGCTTGATGTAATACCTGTCGGTCTTTCCGTAGACCTTCCAGTCTATGCTCCGAATTTCGTCGCCAGGCATGTATTGGCGGTGCTCTGCGAATTCGACGCTGAAACCATGGTATGGGCTCTTGTGCATTCCGGTGATGAACCCTTCCACCACCATGCGGGCCCGAAGCTCCATGTTTGCCAGTTTCGAAACGACGTCAGGTTGAAGAAATTTGAGCGCCTGTTCCATTTTCCGAACACTATTTTTTCATTGAATGCTTTTTCGCCTTTATCGCGACGTCTTTCTTCATGCCGATAATTTCATCGGGGGTTTTGCCGATATTGTCAAGCTCAAATTTGGCCGATGCCGCAAGACTATGATTGGGGAATTTTGCGATGAAGTCTTGATACGCAAGCCGGGCACTGTCGAACATTTGCAGATTGTTGTTGTAGATAAAACCGATGAAAAACATCGCAAGCGGAGTTGAATTCAAGTCCGGATATTTTTTTACGAACGCTCCATAGTAATTTACGGCGGCATGAAAATCATGTTTGCTGTTATATGCCTGACCGAGCATGAACAGAGCGGCTGGTGCGTTCTTCCCTTCCGGATAATTTGTGAGGATGGTTTGGCACATGAGAATCGTCGAATCTACATTCGCGCTGGCTTGCGATTGTTCAACTTTTTGCCACAATTCTTCTTCCGACATTTTCGCGCAGCCGATAAGAAGAAGAAGTCCGCAGACAGTGGCCCGTATTGTGAATTTCATAACCGCTCCTTATTCAATGTAGTGTACCGAATATGTTACCGGCTCCTTCGCATCACCGCGGCAAAGAAACCGTCCGTTCCGTGGATGTGTGGCTTGAGCCGAAAGTATTTCCCCTCCGACAACGATTCAAGCTGATAACGACTGAGGATTACAGATGGTTGCATGATTTCAAATTGAGGATGTGCATCTAAAAACTTTTCAACAACTTCCTCATTTTCAGACTTCATCATCGTGCAGGTTGAGTAAATCAGCCTCCCATGTATTTTTACGCAGCGCGAATAATGATCGAGAATTTTCGATTGTTTATTTTTTAATTCCTCAATCGACTGGGGGGTTACCGTCCATTTCATTCCTGGATTGCGGCGGAGAGTGCCAAGGCCGCTGCACGGAGCATCGACGAGAACATTGTCAGCCGCATCGACGAGCGCCGGCGGCAGTTCACCTTCATCAACTTTGCAAATCCTAATAGTATCGACACCGCTCCGGCGGATACGTTTACGTAATCCTTCCAAGCGATAGGAATTCGTATCGAGGGCAAAGATGACCCCGCGGTTTTTCATTAGTGCGGCAAGCGCAAGTGATTTCCCGCCTCCGCCCGCGCATGCATCCACGACTTTCGAAGTCGGCTTCGGGTCAACCAATAGGGCAAGTATTTGGCTCCCTTCGTCCTGAACTTCAAAAAATCCTTTGCGAAAGGCATCGAGATTAAAAATGTTTATCTTCCTTCGAACAGTCAGGCCTGTCTGGGAAAACTTAGTACGCTCGGTGTCAATATTTTCTTTCGACAATGCTGCCTGGCAATCCTCGACGCCAGCCTTCAATGTATTCACACGAAGCGTCAACGGGGCGGAAGTATTGAACGCAACACACATGCGAACAGTTTCATCTTCTCCGTACGCGTTATGCCATTCCTTAATCATCCATTCAGGGAAAGAGTACACGAGAGAAAGATGCGCAGCGTCACTACCGTGCGGTCCGGATTCCCCCTCCAATCTATCATTTCGCTCCTTCGCTTCGTTGAGGATGAGCATGAGTGATTGTTCTTCAACGGAATCGGCCTCCAGCTCTTTGGCAAGTGTTTCCACCTCATCTCCGGCAACGGTCGCTCGATACACAAGACACTGCAAAAACGTCGCTTGGTTTTCAGGTAACGTAAGAAATTTTTTCCCCGAGGTTTCGCTGAGCCACTCTATTCTTTTTTTGTGCCGAAGCATTCCATACACGGTCTCGGCAATAAACCTGCGGTCATGCGAGCCGAGATATTTGTGAGATCGAAAGAAAGTATCGATGGTGCTATCGGCCGGATGTTCACTGCGATTAATAAGGTCATACACTTCAACAGTATGACCGATAAGCGAAGATTTTTTCAAGGATTATACTTCAACGACGTCAGAATTCATTTCAGATGTTCGATATGCCCGTGCCATACGCGGCGTATTGAATGCGACGGCTGGAACCCCATTTTTGTTCAATACGATTACACCCCCGAAACCATCCGCTTTTTTTTCCAATTGTTGAATCGATTGTTTTGCCGCAGCAGCCGGATCGCCGCCGTTGTATTCCATTAAATCGACAAGTGTCTTTGCCAGCACAACTTTTATGATCGCTTCTCCCCAGCCGGTGCACGACGCCCCGCCGACGGAACTGTCGGCATACGTTCCGCAGCCGATGAGGGGAGAATCGCCAACCCTGCCGGGGTACTTATTCGGAGTACCACCGGTAGAAGTCCCTGATGCGATGACCCCGTTGCGATCGACAGCAACCGCGCCAACCGTGTCATGGGGTGTCTTTTTTCTAAAAGCATCCTTTGTCGAGATATTTTTCTTTCCGCTCTGAACTTCTTTCCACCGCTCCAGTTCTCGGCCGACGAGCAGGTCGTCTTTCGCACATTGTGCAATTCCGTGCTCTTTTGCAAACCTCACGGCCCCGCTACCGGCAAGCAGAATATGTTCGCTTTTATCCATGATGATCCGAGCAAGAGAAATGGGATTACGGATGTTTTGAACTGCGGCGACAGCCCCCGCACGAAACGTAGTACCATCCATAATGCTCGCATCAAGCTCGATCTCACCAATCGAGTTTACGAACGAACCGCGGCCCGCATCGAAGGTCGGGTCATCTTCCATGAGATTGATCGCTTTTTCGACGGCTTCTACCGCATCCCCGCCCTTCGAAAGAATGTTCCAACCGACCGCAAGCGCTTTGCGCACGCCGCCCCGGTGTGCTTCAACAAGATCGTCTGGAATATCCCATGCACCTCCGTGCACGATAAACGAGATCATACGCTTATTCCAATGGTAAACTGAAGTAGAAAGAACTGCCGATGTGCTCTTTGCTTTCAACCCAAATTTTACCCCCGTGAGCTTCAACGATATTTTTACAGATCGCGAGACCAAGCCCGGTTCCCTTGTCCCCATTTGAGGAGGATGTCACAATTTGCCGGTACTTATCGAATATGAAGGGAATTTCTTTAGCCGGAATTCCGATACCGTTATCTTTAACACAGATTACGGCATAAGGCTTCTCCGTTCCAACTGTCTTTAAGTGTGGATCCAACTCCCCGGTGCCCTCCACCGTAACGACGATCTGGCCCTGTTGGCCGGTAAACTTGATGCCGTTCATCAAAAGGTTGTCCATTACCTGCTCGATCTTTGCATAGTCGGCCGACACGGAAATCGCGGCAGAGCGATACGCCTTTTTAAAGGTAATGGCTCTCTTCATTGCGAGCGGTTTCATTTGCATCAGCGAGTGGTCAATCAGCTTCGTCAAATCCATCGGATTTTTGTTGAGTGTTACATACTCCGATTCGAGTTTGGACAGGTCGAGAATATCATTAATCAGGTCGAGCATTTGTTCGCTCGCCTGCTCGACCGTTTGCAGCATTTCATTCCTGTCCTGTTCGGTCAGGTTCTTTTCTTCCATCATCAATTGTGTAAATGCGCGGACCGCGGTGAGCGGACCGCGAAGGTCATGGACCAACATTGAAAAGAAGTCGGATTGGAGCTCCTTCACTTTTCTCTCGGCCATCGTCATCCGCAGGATGGATTTAACGCGGACGATAAGTTCATTCGTGTCGATTGGCTTTATAAGATATTCGTTCACTCCCAGGTCAAACCCGCGTTCCATAGAGTGAGGATCGCGCACAAAGCCCGTGAGAAAAATGACGGGGAGATCTTTTGTCTTTTTATGAACGCGAATGCGGGAAAGCGTTTCAAACCCGTCCAAACCCGGCATGAGAATATCGAGGAGTACCAGGTCGATTTTTTCTCTTTCCAGCACGGCGAGCCCTTCTTCGCCCGTCGCCGCCCGGAACACCTTGTAATTCTCGTGCGCCAATACAACTGCGAGCGCGTCGACGTTAGATCTTTCATCATCAACGATGAGGATTGCATACGTTTCTTGGAGCGGCTCTTTCATGCTCAGCTAAAATAGAAAAATTGCGCTGGAATTGCAAGGAAGCCAAATAGACGGTGCTGGCTCAATTATGAAAGGAGTGGCTCAATTTGAATTTTGACACACGAAATGAAGGCTCGCAGAGGGAAACGGGCACGGTTAGTGATATTGCAATTGAAAACGGGAAGTGTGATATTGTACGAGATCATTCCGACAATTCGCAAAGAAGGGGTCCCCACATGCCAAAAGTTAATCTTGATGCTTTAATAGCACGAGAAAATCTTGATATTAGATCAAAAAATAAAACGGGACATGGTGTAAGAAATCCCGTCATTTCTATAAATGAGCTGAAATTTGATAATGCTACCTTTACGAGTCTTAGAAAGCCAGATTTTCAAAGAGTAACATCAGAATGGGACCCAGAAAAAGTGTGCGGATTGATAGACAGTTTTATTAAGGCCGATACAATACCAGCCGTTATTCTTTGGCAGTCGCCAAGTCGGTACAGATTTATTATAGATGGTTCGCATCGTCTAAGCGCATTGGCGGCGTGGGTTAATAACGATTATGGTGATGGAGAAAAATCAAAACTATTCACCGATGAAATATCAAAGACACAATTAAAATTTGCGGAAGAAACACGTGAATTGGTCAATTCAACCATCGGAGAATTTAAAGACTATGCAGACATAAAAAGCAAAAAACATAGCAACAGTTCTTTTGCTCTAAAGGCGAGACAATTATTCCAAATTGGGGTGCCAGTCCAATATTTAGAGGCCGATAGCGGGAAAAGTGCCGAAAATACCTTTTTAAAAATAAATAGGGAGCCCGTAAAAATAAATGATACTGAATTGACGTTAATTGAATGTAGGAATAAGCCAAACGCCATTGCCACAAGAGCAATTGTCAATTCCGGGACCGGACATGAGTATTGGTCCAAATTCTCAAAGGTGAAAAAAAATACAATTAAAATCTTATCTAAGCAAATCAATGAAATGCTATTTTTGCCTTCATTAGAGAACAAAACAGTAAAGACATTGGATCTGCCAATTGCCGGGAAGCTATATTCAGAACAAACCCTTTTATTGATATTTGACCTTGTTAATAACATTAATGGTGTTACTATTAGAAAAAAGAAAAAGGGAAAGGGTTTGAATAAAAAAATAGAAGTATTAGTGAATGACATAGAATTGAAAGACGATAAAAGGGGAAATGATACAATCAAATATCTTAAAAAGTGTAAAAAGATTATCAAAAGAATTAATAGTAAAGACCCCTCTTCTCTTGGACTACATCCGGCGGTGTATTTCTATTCTTCACAGGGACAACATAAGCCAGCGTCTTTCCATTCCATCGTTGCATTGATAATGGATTTTGAAAGAAATAGTTGGTATCGAAAGTTCTATGACATAAGAGAAAAATTTGAAAGATTCCTAATTTTAAACGATGATCTTGTTCAACAAATTGGTAGAAAATACAGAAGCGCCGCGAACGGTGTTTCCAAAATTAAGGGATTTTATAGCCTTGTATTGGATATTATAGGGGTTGAACCGGCGAAAAAACTAAAAAATAAAACGATAGTAGCAAAAATTAGAGAGAATGAAAATTATAGCTATCTGCGGATTGCTAAGGTCCCAGACGATACCGAGGCAGAAGATTTTGATGCTGCAAGAATCTCTGAAGCGGTAATCAGTGAAAAGTTAAGGGGGGAAATTAAATGCAAATATTGTCACGGTTATATGCATACTAAATCGATTTCGGGGGATCATATCGTTAAAAAAAGAGAGGGTGGCAAGGGGAAAAGAGGAAATTTACAATTAGCACATCCGTATTGTAATGCAATCAATAATTGAAAAATAATTAATTTTTCTCTTGACAAGGTATAATTTATACTTTATATTATACCCATGACAACGAGAGAAATAAAACAATTTAATTCGGATGAATATTATACCGTTGAAGAGGCGGCAAGCTTCTTAGGTATCAAGGAATCTGCAATCCGAAATTACTTATCACTCGGAAGATTGATAACGTATAAGATTAAAAGCTTGACGTTGTTGAAGGCCGATGAAGTAAGACGATGGAAAGACCATCAACGTAAACGCTGATTTTTTTTGCTTTCTTAGTGTATATGTTATACTTTATCAACTTAGAAAACTAAATAAACGGGCTTGCAAATGTTTGAGCATCTACAAGCCCTTTCAAATCAATGCCCGAATGAATGAGCATCAACTCTACAAAGTAAATGTAGTTCATTGCGGGTTAAAAATCAATATAGGAGCTATCGCAATGAACACACTACCAATTGAAAAGAAAATCTTAATCCTTTCCCTTCTCGCTGAAGGGAATTCACTCCGCACAATCTCCCGTGTATCCGGTGTTGCTCGCAACACAATTAGTAGCCTTCTTTTGGATGCAGGAGAAAAAGCGGGTGAGATTATGAATCGTGAAATGGTAAATCTGAAAGTAAGCAAATTACAAGTCGATGAAATTTGGACTTTTGTTGGCAAGAAGCAAAAGATGTTAAAGCCAGAAGAGATGAACACAGATCTTGGCGATCAATATGTATTCGTTGCGTTAGATGCTGAGACTAAACTTGTTCCCGCTTTCAGTGTTGGTAAGCGGACCGGAGAAATGGCTCATTCGTTTATGAAAGAATTGCAACAAAGAATTATTTCACGCTTCCAACTTACAACCGACGCTTTCGCTCCATACTTCAATGCAGTTGATTCCGTTTTCGGGGAAGATATTGACTACGGACAAATTCACAAAGAGTATAGGGAAGATTCCAAAGGCGAACGGCGATATTCCCCCGGCCAGATTGCGAGGGTGATAATACGTCCTTTAATTGGAAATCCGAAACGGAAGCATATTTCTACAAGTTATATTGAGCGACAAAATTTGACAATGAGAATGCAGATGCGAAGATTCACTCGGCTGACAAATGGATTCTCAAGAAGCCTTAAACACTTAGAAGCCGCATTAGCTTTACATTTTTTCCATTACAATTGGATGAGGATTCACGAAACGCTGAAAGTGACCCCGGCAATGGAAGCAGGAATTAGTAAGCACTTGACCACATGGGAAGATTTTTTGAGTTGGGATAACGAACAAAGGATAGCGGCGTAAGAAGAGGATAGATCATTTTTTCGTGCATTCTTTCTTTATCTCTAACAAATACTTCATTGACATATCTGAAGCACGTGGATCGGGTTCGTAGTTATTGTATCTTGCGGTTATAGAACTATTGAAGAGCCATTGGTATTTTGCCGCGATAGAATTCAAATCGCGCCACGTTAAAATAACAAGCCGATCATGCATAGAATGACCATCCGCACGCAACCTTGTATGATAGTCATCGAATGAATTGTACGTGGTAGTTACCCCTCCTGATACTTCTGTTAAGGGAAATATTTTTGACCTAACGTAATGGAGTGCAGAATAAAAGCAAACTATTACAGTCCATTGAACAGATTTTTTCCCCGTGTGAAGCATGGTAGCGATTTCTTCATCATGCTTCGCATGATTAAGCTCAAGTGGGTTCGACATAGGAGAGGCTATATCCGTCTGAACTCATTGCGGAATCATCTAACTGTTTTGTTACCGGCATTAGAACAAACGACCAGCTTATTGCCGCAACCATTTTTTGTTTCTCTCTAAGAAAAACGTAAATCCCTTCTATTTTCTCAGAATAAAAATCATCCGAGTTGAGCATGTAAAGGGTTCCAAAGAAAGAAAATCCTTGTGTGCGAATTTTCATTCCATAGGGACGAATTTGGAATTTGCTTTTCAATTCAGAATAAATTTCTTCCGAAATTCTAACCGCTTCGTTTCTTAGAGCGATATGTTGTTGCTGAATAATTTTCTCATGCTCTTTCATTCCTATCTCGATCCCACTGACGCGAGCATTCGTTATCTCATCACTGATTAACCTGTCGGTAGTTATCCAACCAGAAGAAGTTTCAGCGTCGAGATTCATTGTAACTGGATTATACATAGGCAAACCGGAATGTTTATCCTTTTGGGCACTTGGAATATAGATTTTCGGATCAATATATGCAACAACAGAGCGCACAGATTCATCCCCGTATTACAAGTATCGACACAATTAGAGTCATTCTTGAGGTAGCGTATGGTATGTATATATATTTCAAACTGAGCCACTCAAGCTCAAATTGAGCCAGCACCGAATAGACGGTAATGTCTTAATTTGAAAATAACTTTTAATATTAAGTCCTGTCATGCCCGCGAAAGCGGGCATCCATATCGATTAAGAACAAAAACATGGATTCCCGCGTCCGCTGGAATGACAAATTCAGACGCTACCGAATAGACCCTGCTCGTAACATTATAATGCAAAAAGCCAGATCGACTCTGGCTTTTCTGTAATTCCTACGCGGCAACCGCTCAATGACTGTGCGCGACGTTGACGACGTGACCGCACATCGCGCATCTAACCTCCTGCTTGTCGATATCATGAAATTGTTTTTCGATATACCGAAGGCCAAAAAAAAGGATGAAGGAAAATATGAAAAACAATTCGAACGGCAACACAAAGAGGGAAATACCAAAAGATATAATGGCTAGCGATGTCAATGCAAACAACGTCATAATGCTTTTGCGATGAACCATGGCACCACATTTCGGACAACTCATTCTTCATTCCTCCCTGTTTGTGTGAAAGATTTTGAAATCAGCCTGCATATATATATCAAATGCATCTGAAAGCTGTTGTGATTTCAATCATTTATTTTCATTGAGTGTGAAAATCTTTCATAGGAGTTTAAGTCGTTGTTTTTTGCGACAATCGTCCCCGCGAATATTTTATTTTTTTTGATGCACGGCACCCCCCTTGCAAAGTGCTGTAAATATAAGCCAATAACGGTGCTTCAGGCTCCATTGCCTTTGGGGCGCAATTTCCTTAATTTTACAGATGAATAAAATACTAACTTGATGAACCGCCTCATTCTGCTGAAACTTCGCTCAATCTTCAGACCTTGCTTATATATTCTCCTTCTCGCCGCTTCAATGCTTCATGCCCAAAGCACGATAACCGTTCATCCACAATTTGTCGAGTACTCGGGTAACCGGCATGACATCGTTCAAATGAAAAAAACAACAAGGCCAAGAATCGCCCTGGTTTTAAGCGGTGGAGGGTCGCGCGGTGTAACACATGTCGGGGTTCTCAAAGCACTCGAAAAATACCATATCCCGATTGACCTGATTGTCGGCACGAGCATTGGCAGCCTTGTCGGAGGACTCTACGCTTCCGGATACTCAGCAGAGCAATTACAAACCGTTGTGGACACTACCAATTGGGCTCAAGTTCTTTCGTTTACCGACGAGGCAAATCGAACAGACCTATTTGTCGGTCAGAAACAAGCGGCCGACCGAAATCTACTCACAATTCGTTTCGACGGCCTTACACCCGTTATTCCTTCGTCTCTCTCGAACGGCCAGCGGCTCACGACGTTTATCAACCAGCTAACCCTTCAAGGCATTTACCATCCGGTCAGTTCCTTTGATGATTTGAAAATTCCGTTCCGTGCGGTTTCCACCGACCTCATATCCGGAAAAAGAACTGTGCTGAGTTCGGGGAATTTCGCTGAGGCGATTCGAGCAAGCATTTCTATTCCCCTCTTATTCAGCCCGATAAAAAGAGATTCGATGGAGCTCACCGACGGAGGCCTTATCTCAAATATTCCCGTCGAAGTAGCCCGCGATATGAACATGGATATTGTCATTGCCGTCGACGTTTCCAGTCCCCTCCGCAATGTACACGAATTGAATGCACCGTGGGAAATCGCTGATCAAATCATCAATATTATGGCCCAACTGCCGAACAAAGAATCCCTCGAAAAGGCAACCATTGTTATTAAACCCGATTTGGAAGGCCACCTCGCGGCAGATTTTTCCGGTCTCGATACTCTCATTGCAATGGGGGAAGAAGCTACAACGAGAATGATGCCCGCCTTATTAGACAGTATTCGAAAAAAACAATCCAGCGACTATTTTACCGGAACTAAGATCGATCAGCTTTCCTTCAAAATATCTACTGTCAGTTTTCAGGGTCTGAGCATTCCTCAGGACGTGAGAGCCGATCTGAGCGCTTTGACCGCACGCGAAAAAGTTAGCATAGGCCTCATCAGGGAAAAAGTTTCTTCACTGTATTCGCTCGGCGATTGCAAAGATGCATACGCAGAAGTCGACCCCCACGATTCGACAGCTTCCGTGAAATTCGTCGCCATTCCAAACCCCGAGATCCTCTCGGTCGAAATCACTGGCGATTCGGTCATCGCAAAGGAGGAGCTCCTCCCGCGAGTCGATCAGTTAAAAAACAAAGCGGCAAATTCCGACAGCACTCGAAAAGCATTGGACGGTATTCTTGAGGTCTACCGCGACAGAGGCTATTCCCTTGCCCGGGTTCAATCCGTCCAATTGGATTCCTCACAAGGCATTCTCCGAATCGCGATCGATGAAGGAGTGATCTATCACATGACCGTTGAAGGAACGACGAAGTCGCGGGATTGGGTCATATGGAGAGAGCTCCCTTTCACCGTCGGGGATATTTTCACGGTATCAAATGCCCAGCAAGCAATCACCAATTTAATGGCGACAAATTTGTTCGACCAGGTTTTGATTGATGTACGATACTTCGGAGATAAGTCGGACATTATCATTAAGGTAACGGAAAAAAAATCGGAGCTGGCAGGCATAGGGTTGCGCATCGACAACGAGCGGGGGGTGCAGCCTTCCCTCGAACTTCGCGACGAGAATTTCCTCGGTGCCGCTACTGAGCTTGGCGCATACTTTGGCGGAGGTTTACGGAATCGTAAGTATCTTCTAGAATTCAAGGCAAACCGCATTTTTAATTCATACTATACCTTTGACTTAAATTCTTTCTATAACTTGAAAGATATCTATACGTACGACAACGACCCCTCTGTACAATCGCCCACATCGTTCAACAGAGCACGGGTAGGTGAATATCGTCAGGTAGAAGACGGCGGGTCGTTTTCCCTTGGAAGCCAAGTTGAACGCCTTGGAACCGTTACAGCGGAATATCGTTTAGGTGTGAATCAAATACTCTCCTTATCCGGAAGAGGGTATTCGACGGACAAATTCACGCTTCAAACGCTGAAGCTTTCATCCACCATCGATACCCAAGATCAGTTTCCCTTCCCTCAGTCTGGCTCGTTGATGAATATCAGCTGGGAAACAGCGTCGACTATCGGCGCAGGAGAGATCGGTTATTCAAAGCTGTTCTTCTCGTATGAATGGTTCTCGACGTATTTCGAGGGGCAAACTCTTCATCCTAAAATCGTTTTCGGATTTGGCGATCAAACACTCCCGCTCTCCCAGCAGTTTTATCTTGGAGGAGAAGATTCTTTCTACGGACTTAATGAGGATGATTCGCGGGGGAGGCAGATATTCGCCATTAACGTGGAGTACCGCGCATTGCTCCCGGTGAAACTTTTCTGGGACACGTACTTTAAGGTTCGCTACGACTTCGGTTCAATCTGGCCGCAACAACAAAACATAAGCCTTCGCGACCTTCATCATGGAGTCGGCGCTGGCGTTGCCATCGACACACCTGCGGGCAAGGCGAGCTTTTCTGTCGGAAGAAGTTTTTACGTCAGGAGGGATTTGTTAACTCAGCCGCTTAGCCTTGGCCCGGTGCTCGCCTACTTTTCATTCGGATACCCGCTGTAAATAAACTCGTCGCCATGTCCTTTCAGGACGGTGATGATGAGTTACAATAATCCCCTTGTCATCCCCCCATCGACACTGATTGTAGCTCCGGTCAAAAAACTTGAACGCGATGATGCCAGAAATGCAACCACGTCCGCAATTTCCTCCGGTGTACCGTATCGCCCGAGTGGAATTTCCTTCGTCTGCAGCTTTATGTATTCTTGAACGGTAATGTTCGCCTTCGAAGAACGAACAGCCGATATTTCTTCCTGCCGCTTGGTCATGACGAACCCCGGACAGACTGTATTGATGAGTATTCCGTCCTTCGCATATTGCGAGGCAAGCACCTTCTGCAAACCGATCAATCCGGGACGCAGGGTGGACGAGATCACTAATTCCGGGATCGGCTGTTTGCCAACTATCGAATTGACCGTAATAATCCTTCCCCAACGCTGCTTCTGCATAAACGGGATCACGGCTCTCGTTAATCGAATTGCACTCATCATCGTCAACTCCACTCCCTTTTTCCAATAATCGTCCGAGAGGCGGTCGAATGTTTCGACAGGGGGACCTCCGGCATTATTAACAAGGATGTGGATCGTTCCGAATTTTTTTACAACGGTTTTTACTAGCTTTTCTATATCTGTTGCCTTACTTACGTCGGCTTGCACCGGTAAGACTTCGGCCTTCGTTTTGGCGGCAATCTCTTTTGCAGCAACTGCAAGCAATTTCTTATCCCGGGCGCAAATAACGACGGTCGCACCTTCCCCTGCCAATGATACTGCTATCGCCCTTCCTAAACCTTGACTCGATGCTGCGACCAACGCAATTTTATTTCGCAAACCAAAATCCACGATGGACTCCTTCCTGAAATTCTTTTTACACTGTCATTAATCGAGCTTTGTCCTGAATCGGAGCACACTTGCCACAAGAATGGTAACTCCCATAAAGAGAAGTGCCCCGGCTTCAAACCACAAGTTTGTGATACCAACTCCTTTCAAAATTATCGACCGGACAACCACCAGATAATATTTCATCGGCACACCGAACGACAGAATTTGCAGAAGTTTCGGCATATTCTCTATAGGGAACGTAAATCCTGAAATGTACATCATCGGCTGAAGAAGGAAAAATTGGGACGTCATCATTGCCTGCTGCTGCGTATTGGAAATGGTTGAGACAAATAGTCCGAGTCCTAGCGATGTGAGCAAAAAGAAAAGCGACAGCCCGAAAAGGAGCGGTATGTTTCCTTCCACTGAAATCCCGAACCCAAAGACCATTGCCGCGAGAACAACGCACCAATTTACGAGGCCGATAATCGTAAACGGTATCAGCTTCCCGAGAATTAATTCGGTCGGCGTGATAGGCGTTACCATAATCTGTTCAAGGGTGCCGATTTCTTTTTCCTTGACGACCGCCATCGAAGTAAGGTTCATCGTCGTGATCAAGAGGATCATAACAAGCACTCCCGGCACCATGTAATTCCTGCTTTTCAGAGAAGGGTTGAACCATGCCCTGGTCTGTGCATTGATGCCGCCGACACCGCGATTCCCCGACACCTCAGCTAAAACATTGTTAGAATACTGAACAAGAATTTGATTGACGTATCCCATGGCAATAGCTGTGCTGTTGCCTTCGCTTCCGTCGAGAAGAACCTGTACTTTCGCCGGCTCGTGCCGCAGGATATCGTCTCCGAATTTTGGGGGGATAACAAGAGCCATCGTCGCCTTATTATCGTCGAGATAATTCTGAACAGTACTGTAGTCCTCCGTCGAGTACTCAATGGTAAAATAGCCGGAGTTGGTAAACTTTTCGATGAGGTCCCTGCTCGACTGGGATTTATCCAAATCGCACAGCACCACCGAAATGTTTTTCACGTCAAGCGACGCCGCAAATCCCATAAAAACCAATTGCAGCACAGGGGCCACAAAAACAAGAGGGAGAAGCTTTTTGTCTTTGAAGAGTTGGCCGAATTCTTTTTTCAACAGAGCGATAATTCGCTGCTTGTTCATAGATTTACCCTAATGTCTTTCGAAAACGTCTGATGCTGATAAACAACATAAAGGAAGTGAAAATCATGAGATACAATACTTGATCCCAGAACGCGGCAATTCCAACGCCCTTTAATATTATGGAACGCAAGATGACAAGATAAAATTTCGCCGGCGTGATGTTGGTAAGGATTTGCAGCCACCACGGCATGCTACGGATCGGAAACATAAAACCCGAAAGGATCATCGTCGGCAGCATCGAAAAAAGCGAGGCCAACTGAAATGCAACCTGCTGGCTGTCCGCAATTGTCGAGACATATAACCCGATGCTCAGTGCGGAGATAATAAACAACAACGTAGCACCGAACAAATAGAAATAATTTCCTTTGACGACTACGTCAAAGAGAAAATAAGCCGCTACAATCACGAGTGTCGCTGCCACAAGAGAAATTAGGGCGTATGGAATCATTTTCCCGACGATGAGCTCGGAGGAAGTAATCGGCGACACGTCAATTTGCTCGATGGTGTTCCGTTCTTTTTCCTTGACAATTGAAAGCGACGTTGCGATAACCGCGGTAATGGCAAGGATGAATCCGATGAGACCCGGAACCAGAAACTTGGCGCTTTTCAATTCGGGATTATACCACACCCGTGCGTCATACTGAATGGGAAGGTAACTGCCTCGCCCCATTTTCGATAAGTTCGTGAGCACGATCTTTTGTGAATACTGCAACGTTACCGCCTGCACGTAGGCGAGAATAGTCGACGCGGCATTAGAATCCATCCCGTCGACGAGGACCTGGATATTGGTTGTCTCGTTTGAAAGAAGCTTATGCGAAAAATCCGTAGGGATGACGATGGCGGCCCGAATCTTGGCGTCGTCGATCATTCTCATCGCTTCATCTGTCGAACCGAGATATTGAACATAGTCGAAATAGCCCGACGTAACAAATGCATTAAGGAAATCTCTGCTCGTCTTGCTGTTTTCCTGATCGATCACCGCCATCTTGATATGCGAGACGTCGAAGTTCAACGCGTAGCCGTTGAGCAAGAGAAGCAATGCCGGAACAAGGGTCAATATAGCGAGGACACGTTTGTCCCGCCTGATCTGCCGAAATTCTTTTCGAATGATTGGAATAAGGCGTCGTATCATGGCAGCCTTTCGAATTGAATTTCACTGCGGGGTATTCTCTCGGTTTTACTCATGCCGCCTTCTTCGCTTCCTGATCCAGCAAATAAATAAACACATCCTCCAGCGATGGAGTAATCCTGTCGATTTTAGTCCAGGCAATCTGTTGAGAACGAAGAATCTCCTGAATTTTCTGCCGGGCAGCCTGTTCATCGGAGACGCTGACGTGCAGATACGTACCGAACACCGACGTTTCCTCCGCCCACGGCTCCTTCTCGATGAGCGTCATCGCTTCAATGACGTTCTCGCATTGGACTTCCAACAACGGAGATTTAATGTAGTTATGCTTCAGTTCTTTCGGGCTGCCGCCGGCAATAATTTTTCCCGCATTGATGAAGATAATGTCGTTGCAGTACTCCGCTTCTTCCAGAAAATGTGTCGTAACAAGAACGGTGATCCCTTCCGACGAGAGGTCGTTGATCAGTTCCCAAAACTTACGGCGCATCACAGGGTCGACCCCGCTCGTAGGCTCATCCAGGAAGACTGTTTTCGGGTGATGAAGCACCGCGCAGCCGAGAGCAAGCCGCTGTTTCCATCCCCCGGGAAGGGTTCGGGTAATGCTCTTCTCCCGGCCGACTAAATTTGCCATTTCCAGCACCCACTCTTTGCGGTGCTCGAGGTCGCTGTTGCTCAAACCATAGACACGTCCGAAAAAATTAATATTTTCATCGACCGTCAGGTCATCGTAGAGGGAAAATTTCTGAGACATATATCCGATAATGTCTTTGACCTTCTTGGGCTCCTTATTGATATCGAATCCGCCTACGCGCGCTGTCCCCTCGGACGATTGCAACAATGCACAAAGCATTCTGATTGTTGTCGACTTTCCGGCGCCGTTCGCTCCAAGAAAGCCGAAGATTTCCCCCTGCTCTACGCTGAAATTAATGTGGTCGACAGCGTAAAAATCTCCAAACCGCTTGGTAAGGTTTTCTACTTCAATTGCATGCATTGGCATGTACTTCTTTCAGTATTGGTTTCGGTGATGTCTTATACAAGTGTTAGTTGTTAGGTTTGGGTTTAGGTTTTAGGTTTTGGGTTTTCACCTATAACTTAAAACGTATAACCTGTTACTGTACCTCGCCAATCGCCTTTTCAAGCTTCGCCTGTGCCAACTCGTAATCCACAAGCGCTTGAGTCAATTGGAGCTTCGCCTGTAGTTGTGCAACCTCTGCATCGAGCATTTCCGAGTTTGTCGTCAAGCCCGCTTTGAACTTCTGCTGTGTAACGCGAAGATTTTCATCCGCCTGATCCAGGCCGAGCTGGGAAAGCTGGATATTCTCCTTGGCTTGTTTGAATGAAAGATAACTCTGCGTTACCTCCAGCGTCACGCCGTCCTTCAACATTGCGATTGCATCTTTCGCTTGTTCAAACTGTGCCTGTGCTTCAGTGGTTTGATACGCTGACGTTAAATTATTCCAGATGTCGAATTGCAGCGTGACGCCGAGGTCCCATGAATCTTTGAACGCGTCAACCGCGGGAAAAATTCGCGCATTCGGCCGAGCATAGTAATAATTTCCCGTCAGAAAAATTTGCGGCGACCAGCCAGCTTCGGCTCCCGTTATGCCACTTTTCGCTGCCTTCAAACGCCAATCCAGCCCTTGCAAATCAGGGCGTTCAGTGAAGGCGGTCTCAAGCAGCTTCTGTATTTCAGGAAATTCCTTTGTCGTCGGTGTCAAGTTCGATCCTATTCCGACCTGTGTATTAAGTGAAATGCCGAGTGTAGAGTTAAAGCTGATCATAGCAATTTCAACACTATTTGATGCTTCACTCTGAAGAAGCTTCGCACTAGAGAGTTCTACTTTTACTTTTAACACATCGTTGGTCGTAGCCATTCCCTGCTTAAACATGCTCTCAATATCGCTAAGGTGCGAACTAATTTGCGTGATGTTTTCATCGCTTACACGTTTGACGTCCTTTGCGCGGTAGAGATTCCAATAAGCAGATTTGATATTATATACCAGCTGAGCTTTATCATTTTCAACATCTCTTTTCGACGCTTCCGCACTATATTCCGCGGTGTTAACGTTGCTTTGCAGTTTCCATCCTGTGAAAAGAGGCTGTTGGAGAGTTGCCTTCGTACTATAACTATTGAGAATGACTGGAAATCCAATGGGAGACGGGAGCCCGGGGAGCGGAATTTCAAACTCCGGAACATTGCTCAACCTCTGGTACGACGCCTGGGCTTTCAACGATGGGTACATTCCGGCTGCAGCCTCGCCTGCCTTTGCATCTGCGTATTCCAGCTTCATCTGAGAGGAGTGTAACTCCCGGCTGTTTTCGAGCCCAATAGCAATACTTTCTTCGATAGTAAGCACGCGCTCCTGTGCGAGAAGAACCGACGCCACCGTACCAAGGAGAAGAAAAATAATTGACCGTGCGTTCATCAGCTTGCAACAACCTCTCTTTCTTTTTGCGATGGATGATCCGATAATAACGAAATGAATACATTCTCTAAAGACGGCGGAATTATGCGCCAATCGTCTACCACGATCTTATGGTCAGCCAAATACGCGATGACCTTGGGGACCTCACTCTCGGCGTGGTCGACGACAACGTTCAACCGGTCGCCAAATGCCTGAACTTCCTTTACCGGAGGATACTGTTTCAACAGCCTGAACGAACTCCGGATCTCACTGCAAACAATTTCCACAATTGTTCCCTTCATCACTTTTTTCACGTTGGACGGCGTATCGGCGACTAATATGCTTCCTTCGTTCATCAGTGCGACGTGGGTACAGCGTTCCGCTTCGTCGAGGTATGGCGTTGTCATAACGATAGTAATTCCGGACTTAAGGAGATTCGAGAGGACTTTCCAAAAATCCCTCCGCGAGACAGGGTCAACGCCAGTAGTTGGTTCATCGAGAAAGATCACTTCTGGAGTGTGAACAAGCGTACAGGCGAGGGCCAGCTTCTGTTTCATCCCGCCTGAAAGCTTATCGGCGAGCCGCGTCCGGAATTGCGTCAATCGCGTGAATTCCAGCAATTCGTTCCGGCGCGGTCTATAATCCCTGACGCCGTGAATCTCCGCAAAGAATTCGATATTCTCATCGACAGTAAGATCACCGTAGAGGCTGAATTTCTGAGAGAGATAACCGATCCTTTTCCGCACTTCGTCCGGCTGTTTTTTGAGATCATATCCGAGGACTGACAGCTCGCCCTCAGTTGGAACAGTGATCCCGCACAACATTCGTATCGTCGTCGTCTTCCCCGCCCCATCCGGTCCGACAAGAGCGAACATCTCTCCTTTTCGAACTTCAAGCGTCAACGACTTTACGGCAGTGATATTTCCGAATTTCTTCGTAACCGACCGCAATTCAATGGCGTTCGTCATCGCGATATTTGTTTGGGGTAAGCTCATAAGTGTTTATCGACCGTTTATTTCAAATATGCGTCGACCGGCATGCCTCCTTTGAGAATTCCATCTTTATTTTCAGCTTCAAGTTTAACGCCGAAGACCAGTTTGGTGCGATCCTCTTTTGTCTGAACATTTTTCGGCGTGAACTCGGCGATGGGGGAAATATAAATGACCTTCGCAGGAAATGTCCTATCGGGATAGGTATCTATGACGAGATCCGCCGCGCCGCCTAACTTTACTTTGCCCAAATCGGTATCGCCGACATAAATCATCAGGTTAAGGGTTTCGAGACGGGAGATAGTGACAATTGTCGTTCCGACTCCAACCAACTCGCCGACTTCGACTGGTTTGTGTGTCACCGTTCCTGACACCGGTGCAATAATGTGGGCATCGGAAATTTGTTTCCGTAAAAGGTCTGCCGAGGCGGTTGCCTGATCGAGGCGTGCTTTTGCTGCGGTGATGTCCTCCGGACGCGCAAAATGTTTCAACTTTTGGAGGTTTTGCTCAGCCGAACTATTCGCAGCCTGTGCAATAGTATATTTCGATTCGGCATCGTCGAGCTCTTTTTGTGTGACACTCTTGCTGGCAAATAATGCACGTGTTCGCTCGTAATCATCCTTCGCAGTTTTGTATGACGACGCAGCCTGGCGGAGACCTTCCTCAGCCTGTCGTAGGTCTTCCGACCGTGTACCGATGACCAGCAACTTGTACTGCGCTTCGGCCAAATCTACGCCGGCCTTCGCCTGCTCCAATTCAATGTCTACGGTGGCGTGATCAAGAATCGCAAGCGTGTCGCCGCTCTTTACTACGCTTCCTTCGTCAACAAAAAGAATTTGGATCTGCCCGGCGACCTTAGAACTCACATCAACTTCGACGGCCTCAAGAGTGCCGCTTGCTTCAATAGTGCCTGCATGATTGTTGCCGCATCCCGCGAGCGCCATCGTGACGGCAACTACCGTTGCAAATAGAATGGAATGTTTCATAAATCCCTTTTGAAAAATTAAATGTTTGTAATAGGTGAATCAAAAACATGAAAATTTGTGCGTGCATCTTCAGTGAGCGCGCCTTCAAAAATTGTCCTAAAAATGATCCTGAACGCTTCCTCCGCGGAAAACGAGTTCTGCGACAAGACTTCCGGATTGAGAATTCCCTGAATCGAACTGATGATCATAAGGGTCAGTATCTTCTCGTTTACGGTCGACCTGAAAATATTCTCCTCCCGCGCTTGCGCGATCATCTTCCCGATCTTGTTAAATATCTGCTCGCGGCGAAACGTTTCAATCTGTTTCCATAGCTCCGGGGTGAATTTCTGCATATCGAGCATCGCCCCTCTGCTTAACCTCGACATTTGTTTTCCTATGAGCATCATTACCTTAGCAAGTTTTTCGGCGAAAGAATCATCCGATGCCGTGATGGCCTCTATCTCGCGCGCGACATTTCTTAAGTTTTCCTCAATGCCGGCCCTGAGCAAGTCTTCTTTGTCCTTGAAATGTTTATAAAGTGTCTTTTTGCTCATGCCGAGTTCAGCGGCAATTTCATCCAGCGTTACCTTGCTGAATCCCTCGTGCAAGAAATGTTCTCGCGCGAAAGAAATAATCCTTTCTCGAACTTCAGTATCTGTCATCATGTAGCCTCCAAGGGACTCTGGAAACTTTTAACGTATTAATGGTTTCCATAGTTCCAAAAAACAATCCATCTTTAAGGACGGATTTGTATATTGTTTATTGCAAAATCACCACAGAAACTATTAAAGTTTCTGTGGTTTCCAATTTAACGAGAATTGAACCATTTGTCAAGTAAAATTTTGGGAAAGTTTGGTTATGTCTAATTTTACAAACTTCGGGTTTTCCAGAGCATTAGAGCTAACCTAGAACCCTATTTTTCGATGCTGGCTCAATTTGAGAAAAAATATGTCATGCCCACGAAAGTGGGCATCCATTCTGGGTAGTGTCCTAATTTGGTTCTTGAAAGAAAATATTGAATAGTCGTCGTGAGCGAAGTCGAAGGACGTTCAGTTGTTTCTCATGGTTCTGCCGAAGGCATCACTTCGTGAGACTTCGCTCGCCATGACTTGGCTGGCAAATTAGGACACTACTCCATTCTGCAATAAAAAACACACTATTGGATTCCCGCTTTTCCCGAAGGGATTCCTTCGGAACGCGGGAACGACAAACTGAGCCAGCACTTATTTTTCTTATTTTTCGTTTCTCGAAAGAACGCTAGTAGCTTTCTTCCTTCGAAGGAAACTTCTTTCCCTTTACATCGCTGATATATCCCTCGAATGCGCTGCGCATTGTCTCGGTGAGCTTTGCGTACGTCCGGACAAAACGAGGATGAAATTGCTCATTCATCCCGAGCATATCGTTTGTTACGAGAACCTGTCCGTCGCAATGCGGCCCCGCCCCTATTCCTATTGTCGCACATGAAACATTCTTCGTTACTTTTGCAGCTAAAGATGTCGGAATTTTTTCGAGTACGATCGCGAACATGCCGACACCGTCGAGGATTTTTGCATCTTCAACAAGTTGTTTTGCTTCTACTGTTTCTTTCGCACGCACTTCATACGTACCAAATTTATAGATTGACTGAGGCGTTAGTCCCAAATGCCCCATCACCGGAATCCCAATATCGACCAGCTGCCGGACAAGTGGTTCAATTCTTTTGCCTCCCTCCATCTTCACCGCTTCGGCTCCGGACTCCTTCAGCACTCGACCGCAATTGCGCACTGCCTCTTCGGTGTCTACTTGAAACGACATGAACGGCATGTCCGCAACCAGCATTGCCCTTTTAACTCCCCGGCGAACGACTTTTGTATGATAAATTATTTCATCAAGAGTGACGGGGAGCGTCGTCTCCAATCCCTGAAACACGTTACCGACAGAATCTCCGACAAGAATAATATCGACCCCCGCCTCGTCAAGAAGTTTTGCGGTTATATAATCATAAGCGGTAAGCATCGCGACCTTCTCACCGTTTTCTTTCATATTCAGAATTACTTTTGTAGTAATCCGCTTATAATCATTCGGATGAGAACTCATCATCGGCTCCTTTTCTGGAGAATTAATTATTGTAAACGGCTTCTATTTCCTGCTCCCCGTGCAAATCGTCGGCCGTGATATCGGTGAAAACAATATTCCAGGTTTGCTCAAAACCTTTTTTCAAAGCCGCTGCAACTTCATCAAACCCGATTTTTCTCCCCAGAACAGAATCAAGTTCTGTCGTTTTCGTTTCCAGGCTCTGCTTCAGCAAAATTCGGACCTCTTCACTTTCGGCTCTGACAAACTCGGAGAGACGCTTGTGCAGGGGGCCGAGAAGGACGGAACCATGCTGCAGAATGACCTCGCCTCCTCCCGGCAACGTAAAGCGTCTCTGCGCACTGCCTACAAGCTTCTTTCCCCGATACTGAATTTCGTACCGTGTTGAGCTTGCAAAACAGGGAATCGCATTCCGGCTTTGATAGAATCGCGGAAGATTAGGGTGTGCGGGCGCGTACTCGACATCGGCACCTATACGGTGCAATCCTGAAAGGAGTGCCCGGCTAATTTCACAGTATGAATCGGCAATGTTTTTCCCGCGAGAGTACATCGTTACGCAGTATGTCAGTTCTTCGGCATGAAGAATTGCTCTCCCCCCGGTTGGCCGCCGGACAATATCAATGCCGTCGGCCGCGCACCGCGCTTCATCAAAATCACTGTAACGTTGATTGTAACCGAGAGATATGGCATGAGGCTTCCACCCGTACAGTCGTAATGTCGGGCGACCTTCATTCATCAGCAGCCGCTTGGCAAGAAGTTCATCCAGCCACATATTGTACTGACCGGGATGAAATCCCGAATTCAAAAATTGCCATCCACCTGCTGAACCGGCGGTGTGTAGAAAAGGGTTCACGTGTTTGAACGGGTAATGATGCCGCGCTTGCTCCGCTCGATAAATGTGAGCAGATGGTTGATTTCAGGAGTCAATGAAAGCTCCTGCCGGATGCTTTGCACGGCCTGACTTACATTGTGTTTCGAAAAATAGAGAATATGATAGGCCTGCGACAGTGCGTCGATTGCTTCGCGCGAAAACCCCCTACGACGCAATCCAACGACGTTCAACCCTTCGTACGTCAGCGGCTCTCCTGCGGCAAGGATGTACGGCGGCACATCTTTGCGAACTCGAGAAAGTCCGCCAACCATTACGTGTTTTCCGATGGTCACAAACTGGTGAATCGCCGTTTCGCCTCCGACGATCGCCCACTCTTCTATGGTAACGTGTCCCCCCATTTGGACAGAATTGGCGAGAATTACGTTATCTCCGATCGTACAATCGTGAGCAACATGCGCGTATGCCATCAATAAGCAATTTCTGCCGACGGTCGATTTCATATGCTCTGCCGTGCCCCGGTTAAGAGTACAAAACTCACGGACGGTAGTAGAGTTGCCGATCTCGAATGTGGTTTTTTCGTTTTTGAATTTCAGATCCTGCGGAAGCGTTGCAACAACCGCACCTTTATGTATCCTGCAGTCTTTTCCGATTCGCGCTCCATCCGCGCAATACACGTGAGGGCCAAGCTGCGTTCCGTTGCCGATGACAACATCGTCCTCGACTATCGTATACGGGCCGACAGAAATATCGTCGCCCAACTCGGCTTTTGTGCTGACGATAGCGGAAGGGTGTATCTGATTGCTCATAGAAAGGTTTTTCGTAATAAGGGTGGACTTACAGTGCGCCGGCGCGGTCGACGATTGAGGCCATCAGCTCGGCTTCGGCGACAAGGGCTCCGTCGACATAGGCTCTCCCCATCACCTGGCATACCTTTGCTTTGCGATTCATCATCGTTACTTCGTAGATCAATTGGTCGCCGGGGACAACTGGTTTCCGGAATTTGGCGTTGTTGATCGCCATGAACATAATCAGTTTCCCTTCCTGACGGTCGGAACCATCAAGCAATAATATTCCCCCCGTTTGCGCAAGGCCTTCCAGTATCAACACGCCCGGCATTACCGGTGCACCGGGGAAGTGCCCCTGAAAGAACGCTTCACCGAACGAAACATTCTTCACGCCGACTATTTTTTCATTCAACTGAAAGTCGATGATCTTATCGACGAGAAGAAACGGGTAGCGGTGAGGGAGTATCCGCTGCAATGCGTTGATGTCGAAAACGACTCCCTCTTTCTTCACATGCTGATATTTCTTGATGATTTTTTTCTGCTGGTAGAGCTTTCGGACCTTCTTGGCAAATTCCACATTGCTGGCGTGCCCGGGCCGCGCGGCGAGAATCTGCGCCTTCAGCGGCGCGCCGATCAACGCAAGGTCGCCGATAAGGTCGAGCAGTTTATGGCGGGCGGGTTCATTCTTGAAATGAAGCGGTTTATTGTTCACCGCCCCCGTGCTTCCGAGAATAACTGAATCTTTTACTCCCAGCTTGCCGGCCAGATCTTTCAGTTCATCCTTTGAGAGTTCCCGGTCAACAATCACGATGGCATTATCGAGATTGCCCCCCTTAATAAGCCCTGCATCACGCAATTGTTCTACCTCGTGAAGAAAACAAAATGTGCGGCACATCGAGAACTCCGAGACAAACTCTTTTTCAAGGTCGAACAAGCCCGTATGCTGACTCCCTAGCGCCGGGTTATTGTAATCGACGAGCACTGTAACACGAAAGTCGTCGGTAGGGAGCGCGACTATTTCAACCCCCTTCTCTTCATTTTTATAGTTGATGGTCTGGTCGATGACCAAATAATCCTTCGGCGCATTTTGCGCCTCGAACCCTGCCTGAAGGAGAGCATCTACATATGGCTTGGCACTTCCGTCTCCGATAGGAGGCTCTATTCCTTCCAGGTCGACGAGGATGTTGTCAATTTGCAGGCCGGCGATTGCTGCAAGAACATGTTCGACCGTATGCACTTTCGCTTCCCCGATGCCGATAGTGGTGCCGCGTGACACGTCGATGACGTGATCGACGTCTGCCGGAATTTCAGGTTTTCCACCCAGATCGACCCGGCGAAAGCGGATACCGAAATCCTCGGGGGCCGGTTTAAACGTCATCGTACATTTTGTTCCCGTGTGCAGCCCCACACCAGACATTGCAACTGCTTTCTTAATCGTTCGCTGCTGAACTAACATCCAACCTCCATTGGTTGACAAGCATAAGCGCTATCTTTCATTTATCAAAACCGTTTATTTTTGGCCTTTCAACTCTTCGATTTTTTTTTCGAGCAGCTCGATAGTATGCTGCATTTCTCGAATCGTAAAGAGCAGTTCCGGTAATTGCCGAAGAGCCCCCTCGATCCGCCGCGCTCTCCCCACCTCTTTTGCCGGATATCCAAAATACGATTCACCTTTTTTTGTCAGCGATTTAGAAACCCCTGCTCCCCCCGCAATGCTTATTTTATCTGCAACGGTAACATGGCCCGTAATTGATACACCCCCCGCGATCATGACATTGTCGCCGATCTTTGTGCTGCCCGCTATCCCCGAAATTGCGGCAATAACAGTGTTCTCCCCAACGGCAACATTGTGCGCAATCTGGACAAGGTTGTCGAGCTTTGTTCCACGTCTAATCCGTGTCTCGCCCATCACTGCGCGGTCAATGCACGTGTTTGAGCCGATCTCGACATCGTCTTCAATCACTACGATTCCCAACTGCGGAATTTTTTGATAGGTGCCATCTTTTTTCGGAGCAAACCCGAATCCATCACCGCCGATGACAGCGCCGGGCTGAACGATGACTCGGTTGCCGATGAGGCACGATTCGCGAATCGAAACGTTTGAATAGATAAGGCAGTCATTTCCGATGTGTACCCCATCGCCGACAACGGTTCCCGGATGAATTGTCGTATTCTCTCCGACCAGGCATTGCCGTCCAATAGCAACGTAGGCGCCGATCGCGCAGTTCTTTCCAATCTTGGCCGAGGGATCAACAACCGCTGTTGGGTGAACTCCCGGCGGAATCAGTGCAGGCGGGGGGGAAAACTTTTGAATCATGATGACAAAAGACGTGTACGGATCTTCAACCTGGATGACGGACGGCGGAAGCTTTGGGTGCTTGGAAATATCCAGTGAGCGACTGATGATCACCGCCGAGGCCTTGGTAGACTCGAGAAATTTTTCATACTTCGGGTTAGAGAGGAAGGACAGATCGCCCGCCTTAGCTTCTTCAATTTTGGCAACGCCGGCAATCTCGAGCGCCGCGTTTCCGACAACGTCTCCATCAAGAAACGATGCAATCTCGCGGACTGTCATCATGGTGCGTTCGGTTGTTTGGGCGATTTCATTTCTGCTGCAACTTGGCGAGAACTTTTGATGTAAGATCGTTTTTTTCGTTCGAATACATCAGGAGCGTCGAGCTGCTTTTATCGAATACGTAATCGTAGTCTCCATCGGTGGCAACGTCCTTCACGGCCTTAAACACCTTATCCTGAATCGGCTTCATTAGTTCGTTCTGCTTGGAAAACAATTCACCATTCGCACCGAATTTCGCCGTTCGGTAGTCGACCATTTTCTTGTCGAGGTCCTTTAATTCCTTCTCCACTTCAGCCCTTCTCTGATCGGACATGATCAACTTCTTTTTATCGTAATCGTCGAACTTGTGCTGAAGGTCGGTCTGCATTTTTGTAAGTTCGGACTGCCAGTCTGCCGAAATGCCGTCCAATTGTTTTTGCGCATCTTGCGCCTCGGGCAGTTGTTGCATAATCGCTTCTGAATTGATATACCCGATTTTCATCTGCGCTGACGACGGAATTACTGCCGCAATCAGCAGAAGCACCGTACACCATAGTTTCTTCATGGTCAACCTCTTCATTGAAATCCAGTACTACTTGTCGCCTCGTTTGAGACGATCGATTACTTTGAACGTATAATCAGCGTTCGGTTCGCCGTAGAGCAATATAACGTCGCCGGCTTTGTCAAAAACGAACGCAAGTTTGTTCTCAACCGCAATTTTGCTGATAGCATCGAAAATTCTTTTTTTGATCGGTTGCATCAGCCGGTCCTGCTGCATAGCCAGTTCTCCCTGCTGTCCAAATTTCTGTGCTTTGAAGTCGTTCATCTTCTGCTCTTCATCGATGAGTTTCTTCTGCTCCACTTGCTTGGTCTGGTCGTTATACAGCCCTTGCTTCTTCTGGTAGTCTTCGTACTTGTCCTGTAAATCCTTCGACATCCTGTCCAGCTCTCCCTGCCAAATTTTTACGATAGTTGCCAGCGAGTCCTTCGCCTCTTTGGCCGAAGGAAGCTCAGCCAATATTTTTTCCGAATCGACGTAACCGATTTTTTGCTGGGCGTTTCCCAGCGATACTGCCGCAACGATTAAAAGAAGAAGTGCGGCGAGCACTTTTCCTGTTTTGGATATAGAAGCTTTCACTTTACCCTCGTTATTATTTCATGAAAAAAATTCACTTGTCCGAATAACCCGTGGTTGCCGGATAGTGTATGATACTACTCGTGAATTAAAATCCCTTTCCAAATTGGAAATGAAAATGCCACCCCGACGGGCTGCCCGTTTTCGTCGGGTCGTCAAACCCGTAACCGTAGTCAAATCCTAATAGACCGATCGGTTGGATCATGATGCGTGCGCCGACCCCCGCAGACCGGTCCAGGCTGAACAATTCCGTCGATTTCACATCGTTCCAGACATTCCCTGCTTCCGCAAACGACAGCAGGTAAATTGGGATCGGATTCATCGACACATTAAACCGAATTTCAGCAGTATGTTTCTCTTCCACAAGGCCGCTTAAGATTTGATTTGCCGAGTTTATCGGACCAACACCCCGGTCTTCGTAGCCTCGCAATGGAGTGACGTTGATTTGACCAAGCCCTGTTCCTCCCATTGAAAAGTATTCGATGTATGGGATATCCGATGGGCCAAAGGTTTTCTGGAGGGTCACAATTTCTCCATACAGCGTTCCTATGTAGAGCGCGAGGCGTGAACTATTGAGGATTGGCGTATACCAGTCGAAGCTGACAATGTGTTTCGTATACCGTGCAGTCCCCGGCAAAAAAGGCGGTCCCGAAAGCTCGGTCGAGAGGGAGAGACTGCTGCCGTGAGACGGAAATAGCGGGTTGTCGATGCTGTTCCTCGTAAGGATCTGTGTAATGCTGTATTGGTCGATGACACCGGGCGGTCCATAATAATCGCTCAAGGTGAGATTGTCGATCCGCTGCACCCGCAAGATCCAATCGCCTCTCGTGTAATCATCGGGATATTTGAATTGACGTCCAATACTGACCGTGCCGCCGGTTTGGTCGACCGAGTAAATATAATCTTGTTTTGTATCGAACAAACTAAAGCCGAACGACGTCCGTGTTCCGAACATCCAGGGTTCGCGGAATGAGATTGAGAAGGTGCGATAGGTACTCCCTTCGCCGAATTGCCAGTCGAAGCTCAAAATCTGGCCGCCCCCTCCCGAAAGAGGTTCCGCCAGTTCGAAATTGTTGAATGTCAAGCCCAACGCTCCCGTAAATCCAAACACGCCGCTGTATCCCACCGACATATTGAAAGTATCGCTCGACTTCTCCTCGACATCGTAAATTACGTCGACGGTCTTGTCGTCGACAATGCGGGTGTCAGGTTTGATTTTATCGGGATTAAAATAGTTGAGTACCGAGAGCTGCCGTACGCTGCGAATGATCGCCGCCCGGCTGAAAAAATCTCCGGGTCTCGAATACAATTCGCGGCGAATGACTTTTTCCTTTGTCTTCGTGTTCCCATGAATCTCTACCGTACCTATGCGGAATTGATTTCTTTCACGGATATGGATGACGATATCCACGCTATCCGGCGCTACTTTGATTTCCTCCGGGTCGATCGACATCGTGAGATAGCCGTTGTCAAGGTACAGGGAGGCGACGTCGGTCTGTTCCTCGTTTTGTTTCAGGTTCCGGTCGAATTTTTCCATATTATAGATTTCGCCGGGCTTTATTCCAAGACGGTCATTGAGAACGTCAGTTTTGAATACCGTATTCCCTTCCCACGAAATATTTCGAATCTTGTATTGCGGGCCCTCATAGACAAAAAGGCGCAGCGTCATCTTGTCTTTTTTCTCGCTGTAGGAAATCGAGTCGGCAAGTATTTCGGCATCACGGTACCCGTTCTTGTGGTAGAAATCTATGACTTTTTTCTTGTCGTCAGCATATTTCTTCTTGTCGAACTTCGAGCCGCGCCAGAATTTCCACCACACCTTTTCATGCGTGTCGTCCATTTCGCCCTTCAAATCGTCGGCGTCGAACGCTTTGTTGCCGTAAAAAAGAATCGACTTGATGTGAATTTCGGACCCCTCGTCGATCGTCAATCGCAAAATGACTTTACCCCGAGCCGTGCTGTCGGGACTCTCCACAGTTTCGGGCTTTATAGTCGCCTGCAGGTACCCGTCATCGTCATATGCTTTCTTTATTGTTCTGATAATTCTGTTGATTTCCTCGGGGGTAATGATTTGGCCTTTTAATAAATTGATTTTCTTAAGAAGGTCCTCTTCGCTGATATCATCTTCTCCCGTGATCACAATTTTATCCAGCCGCGGATGTTCTTTCACTTTGATCAGGAGATACACACCGGTTCCGATGGTATTCTCGATGTCGATCTCGACATCTGAAAAAATCCGCAAGGCCCATAACCGAGTAATCGCAGTCCGCGTCTGTTCGCCGGGAACGCTAATTTCGTCTCCCAGCTTCAAGCCGGAATTGGCGATAATGGCCGAAGTTTCAGCCGTCTTATTCCCTTCAACAGAAATTCCTAGAATTTTGTACTGCTGAATTTGTTGCCGCGTCGATTGCGAGAATAGAAGTGAACATCCGAACAACGAGAGGTACAACAGAACAAAACATCTGGTGAGCAAAGAGCTCTTCACATTAATTACCTGTAACACTTTTGAGAAACTTTTCGACATACGACGTTGCCGCATCTTTCCTTTTTGATTTCACCTGTTCGCTCACCATGCCGTATCGTCGTTCGCGCCCTTGAAATGACGCAATAGCTTCGTACAGCGAACGCCTCCGGAATTCAGGCCAGCATAAATCTGTAATGTACATCTCCGAATATGCAAGTTGCCAGAGCAGGAAATTGCTGATACGGAGTTCGCCGCTTGTGCGGATCAATAAATCGGGGTCGGGGATATCTTTTGTCGAAAGAAATTGTGAAATGAAAGCGTCGTTGATGTGATCGGGCTTAATCTTGCCGTGGCTGGCTTCGGTCACGATTTTTTTCACGGCATTGGTGATGTCCCAGCGTCCGCTGTAGCTTAATGCAAGTACTAATGTTAGACCAGTATTATGCTTCATAAGTTCCATCGCATCGAGCAGTTCGTCCTGCACATCGTGTGGAAGTGCAGAAATGTCGCCGATGCTCTTCAAATGTACGTTGTTGTTATGAAGCCGGTCGCGCTCGTCACGGAGGGCTTTCAACAGTAACCGCATCAGCATCGAGACTTCGTCTTTCGGGCGTTTCCAATTCTCGGTAGAGAATGCATAGAGAGTGAGGTACTTTACGCCAAGCTGTCCACACACCTCAACGATATCCCTTACTGAATTTACTCCTTCGTGGTGCCCTGCAACTCGCGGAAGCGACCTTTTTTGAGCCCAGCGCCCATTTCCATCCATGATGATTGCGATGTGCTGCGGCACTTCTCCGCTGTGACGAAGTTGTTCCTGCAATTTCTTGTCCTGACCTGTCGCATGAACGGGACCTTTGTTCAACGCTTCAACTCCTCAGCTGTGAATAGCGGCAAAACGTGGCAACGCTAGAGAATAAGTTAACCTTTTGTTGAAAAAAAGTCAATCACAAAACGGAGAGACGAACCACACATTTTGATACATTATAAATCAATTTCCGCTCCTCGAGTAAATTGAATTCTCTTAAAATCTTCTTATCTTCATGAAATTCGCGCGATTAGAATGATATTCCATCCGCCAACGAGTCCTTTGATCTTCTCATCTTCTTTTTGAGGAAACTTGATGGTGAATGAGGTCGTTCCCGATGAAGTTTGGGAACAAAGTGTGAACCCCAGATAATATCTCGTTTATTTTGTCCCCAACCCCGACGTTGGGAACAACAATCGATTGAAACTCTGTTTTAAGACCTTAACATATCACCGATGATCCACATGCTTGATTTCTTTTGATGAAACCGAACGAACCACTTCCTCTTGTCGTCGTTGGCGGCGGTGCCGCAGGTATGATCGCGGCGTGGCGTGCAGGATCGCTCGGCGCAAAGGTGATACTTCTCGAGAAGAATTCTAAGCTCGGGATCAAACTCCTCATATCGGGCGGAGGCAAATGCAACATTACACATGGCGGAGAGGTCGAAGACCTTCGCAAACAATTTAGAAGAAATGAGGCGAATTTTCTAAAGCATTCTCTCTATCGATTCACCAATCTGGATGTTCTAGAACACCTCAATCAACTTGGAGTTGAAACCTACGAGCGGGACAATGGCCGAGTTTTTCCCACAAGCGGAAAAGCGGGCGAAGTCGTGCATGCTTTGCGGAGGATGATGGAACGCGCAGGCGTCGAAATTCTTCCTGGGATGCCAGCGGCCGAATTACTAGAAGACAACCTAGGCGTCTGCGGCGTGGAATTACCCCAGGAAATCATTCAAACACGCCATGTTATTCTCGCAACCGGGGGTGCATCCTACCCCAGAACGGGAACGACGGGAGACGGTTTTCATTGGTTGAAAAAACTCGGGCACACAATAGTTCCTCTTCGCCCCGCTCTGGCTCCGATCATACTCCACCCGGTTCCACCAACCGAATGGCAGGGTATTTCACTTCGAGACTGCGTTCTAAAAATAAAAGTGGCAGGGAAAACTCTGGCAGTATCGCGAGGCGATTTGCTCTTCACACACCTGGGGATTTCCGGACCGGCAACTCTAGAAGTGAGCCGCAAAGCATATGTTGTAATGGAAGAAAATCCACACGTCGATATCTCCGTCGACGCCATACCCGATGAATCGGATACCGAGCTTCAGGAGCACCTTCAGAATGAGATTGCTTCAAACGGAGGACGGAAAGCGGAAACGCTGGTCGAGTCGTTCGTTCCTCAACGGCTGGCAAGTTTCATTTTGAATTCCGCGGCAATCGACGCATCGAAGAAATGCCATCAATTAGAGAGGGCAGAACGAAGGGCGCTTGTGCAGACGATGAAAAATTGGATGATAGGTGTCGCGAAAGAAATTCCTCTCGAACGGGGAGAAGTGACTGCCGGCGGAGTCAACCTCCATGAAGTCGAACCAAAAACAATGAGGTCCCGGATTCTGAAAGGATTGTATATTTGCGGCGAAGCTCTGGATGTCGCGGGGCCGATAGGAGGATACAATTTGCAGGCGGCCTTTTCGACCGGATATGTCGCTGGAGAAGCCGCAGCGAAAGACGTAATGGCAGGTCATCAACAGACAAAATAGTTCAAAGCCAATAGCTAATAGCTGTTGGCTATTAGCTTTTAGCCAGGATGGTTCTTCGCACAACGAATCATGGCATTCAGACTTACCTCGACGTCTTCATCGGTTGTCGCCCAGGATGAAACGCTGATGCGCATCGCCGTGTGCCCCTGCCATATAGTTCCACCGCACCAGCACGTACCGTCTGCCTGAATTTCTGCGATCACGCGGTGTGTTGTATCCGAATCTCCAAAGGAAACGAGAACCTGGTTCAACACCACATCGTTCAAAATATCATAACCAGCAGTTGTTAATCCTTCCGCAAAACGCCTCGCTTGGCGGCATGAGCGCTCGATCATCTCCTGAAGGCCTGAACGTCCGAGCGACATTAGCGCCGACCACACCTCAACTCCTCTTGCGCGACGCGATAGTTCCGGAGTATAATCCGATGGATTGCGAAATTCGGTTTCTGTCGGAAGATATTCCGCGGTGATGGCCATCGCTGAACGAAGCGCCTCGCGGTCGCGGACAAACGCAAGGCCGGAATCGTTTGGAACATTCAGCCATTTGTGAGCGTCGGTCGCCCACGAGTCTCCTTCTTCAATTCCTTTGATAAGAGAATTCCGTGATGGTGCGACTGCCGCCCACATACCAAAAGCACTATCGATGTGAACCCATGCGCCTCCCTCATGGGCACGCCTGCAGATTTCATCCAGTGGATCGAATGAGCCCGTATTGACATTCCCTGCCTGCGCACAGACAATCGTCGGCCCCTTTATCGGCGGAATCGCCACAGCACGCATACGCCCCTGACCGTCGACCGGCACCGAATGCACTCTGCTCCGGCCCAATCCCAAGAGACCAAGCGATTTAATCAGCGAAGGGTGCACCTCCTCGCCTACAACCACCGTGACCGGTGGAGCCCCGATCAACCCATCAGCCTCCACATTCCATCCTGCGTGTTCAAGAACTGCATGACGCGCAGCGGCAAGCCCCGTAAAATTTGCCATCGTACCGCCGGTGACGAATGCGCCTCCGCTCGACGAAGGAAGGCCGAAAAGAGTAATGAGCCATTGGAGGGCGACCTGTTCAAGGTGAGCAGTCCCCGGCGTTACTTGATACAGTGCGCTGTTCTGATCCCACGCACCGGCCATCCAATTTGCCGCTAACGAAACGGGGAGCGAACCGCCGATCACGAAGCCGAAAAACCTTCGACCGGCCATCCCCATCGTTGCAGGCGAAACAAATTCATCAAGCATCCCAAGGATTGTCGCTGGATCAACCGGCTTTTCCGGGAAAGAAACGTCGAACTCTTTGAGGCGAGCAACGGCGGCCGGGTCCGGCCTCACCCCCCGCTGGTTCAATCCTTCGAGATAACCTATCGCGCGCTCTGCAGCGGAGTGAAGAATACCTTTCATTGAATCACATAAAAAATTTTATTGGAGGTTATTTGATTGAGTAATCCCGAAACGTATAGCCTTCGTGCTTCTCTTCGTTGACGAGCGAGAAGTGTGTTCCGATAAGATGTTCGTAGGAGGGAAAGAATGTATCTCCATCTACATCGATATCAACAATAGTAAGATAGAGTTCGTCCGCCCGGCCTAAGAATTGTTCGAAGACATTGCCGCCGCCGATCACGAAGACCTTTTCCTGCTCTTTGAGTGCAGTGAGCGCCGCGGGAATCGTGCGATAAGTTTCGATGCCGGGAATCAACTTGGAGGTGAGAACCACATTGCGGCGGCCGGTCAACGGCTTCCCCATCGACTCAAACGTCTTTCTTCCCATCAATACAGCATGGCCGACCGTCAGCCGTTTGAATCGTTGTAAGTCCTCCGAAATGTGCCACGGGAGTTTCCCTTTGTTGCCGATGACACGTTTCTTGTTTAGCGCGGCAATGACGATGAGTTTCATCGAACAATAATCAATGAGCAATAGTCTTGCGGTTATACGGCAACTTCGAATTTGATCGGCTCATCACATTCATACCCGACGAGGGAAAAATCTTCGTACTGTAACGCGTCGAGCGGCTTTTTCGTGATGAGAAGTTTCGGGCGGGGCTTCGGAGTCCGTTTCAACTGTTCTTTCAATCCATCAATGTGGTTGACGTAAATATGTGCGTCGACGATTGTGTGACTGAAGTAGCCCACCTCAAGCCCTACATCCTGAGCAATGGCTTGAGTAAGGAGAGAGTACGCTGCGATGTTAAAAGGGATGCCCAGGGCGATATCGCCGGAGCGCTGGGTTAAGTGACAGTTGAGTTTGTTCCCCTGGACATTGAAAGCAAACGTGTAATGGCACGGGGGAAGCTTGCTGTGAAGCGCGTTTCCAGGCTCCCATGCACTGACAATCATCCGCCGCGAGGTCGGGTTTGTCTTCAATAAATGAATCACCTCAGCGATTTGATCGATCTCTTTTACCTCATACTTTCCGGTCGCCGGATTCACCTGCGCACTCGGAAATCGCCGCCAGTAACGCCCATACGCAGTTTCGAGATTTCCGTCTTTGTCCGACCATGCATCCCAGATCTTCGTTTGCTTGCGAAGATTTCGAATATGGTCTTCACCCGAAAGATACCAGAGCACTTCATAAAAAAGGGACTTCGTCTGCATCCGTTTCGTTGTGAGCAACGGATACCCTTCGCTCAGATCAATCGTGTAGTGTTCTGCAAAACACGAAAGTGTGTCGACACCGGTTCGGTTCTTCTTTAAAACGCCCTTCGAAAGGACGCGGTCGACAAGGTCCAGGTATTCTCTCATGGAGTCTCCAAGGTGGAACAACGAGGTGTTGATACACAATCATAAATACTTTCGCGCTGAAAATCAAGCAAAGTATTATTGCTCGGGGAGACTATTGTTCACCTTTGCGTCCATCGTGGTAAAAAGAAAACCGCTGAGGACGCAATGGACGCCAAGGGAATCAGCAATCGCCATAACCTGAATTTGCCCTTTCGACCTTTTTGCAGTATCTTTTTTCGACGACAGATAATCCTGTCTCACTTCAATGAGCGAAATCCCGAAACATGGGATTCTGATATGCCAAAGTGATCTATCCTACTAAGACTAGGTGATCTCCATGCCTGACAACAAGTTAATCCAATCGCTGCAAACAAGTTGGAAAAAAGAAAAAGCGGGCGCCGAGACGTACCGGGAGCTTGCTGCAAGAGAAAGGGATGAGAACCAAAAAGCGATTCTCTTAAAACTCGCTCACGCCGAGGAGGAACATGCAAAAAAATGGGAAGCCCGACTTAACGAGCTCGGTTCAGCACCGCCGAAACAGATCGACTCGTCGTTCGAAAAGTTAAAGCGATGGCTTTTGGTAAGGAGCGGAACGGCTAATGCTGTTCAACGGCTCGAAGAGCAGGAGGACCGGGATACCGAACGGTATGAAGCAGAGGCGGTTCTGGCAAATAATCCGAACGACAGTGATGCGATGAGCAAAATCAAACAAGAGGAAAAGGTTCATGCGAAGGTTCTTCATTCGATGACGGAAGACAACCAACCGCAAGCAAAGCTCGAGGCAATCTTCAAAAAAGAAAAGTGGCACGCTGGACATTCGGGGGGATGGATTGGGCAGGCGGTGTACGGCGCGAACGACGGGCTTGGTGCGGTGTTCGGTATTGTCACCGGAATGGCGGGCTACACGGGGGGGAGCCACGTTGTGTGGGTGGCCGGAGTTGCGGGCACACTCGCAAGCGCTCTTTCGATGGGTTCGGGTGCGTACCTTGCTCGAAAATCCGAGCGCGAAGTGTACGAAGCCGAACTAGAGCGCGAACGAAAAGAAATCGAAGAAAACCCCGAGGAAGAAAAACAGGAACTCGAACTCTTTTATCAATTGAAGGGTTTCACACCGGATGAATCGGCAATGATGGCGCAACGCCTAACAGAAAATCCGGACCAATTTTTGAAAACGTTGGCACATGAAGAATTGGGACTCTCGGCCTCGAGTTTTCCCAATCCGGTCAAGGAGGCGCTCTCAGCAACCGCAGCGACCGCCACGGGGGGAATTATTCCCGTTATTCCCTTCATGTTCTTCTTCGGATCAGCCGCCATTATTCTGAGTCTTATCATCAGCACACTTGCTCATTTTCTTGTCGGGGTCTTAAAGACGATCGTCACCGGACGGAGTTGGTGGCGAAGCGGATTGGAAATGACGCTGGTTGGGTTGCTGACCGCCGCAATAGCATACGGCGTGGGCGCGTTACTCAGCCCCGAAGGTCACGTGGTCCCCTGAATAGTTTCGCGCTATTCATCGTTGGGGCCTTTGCTATTCTCGAAATCAGCATGAGGATTTATTCATGAATGGTGTCCGTCAGGCAGTGATTGTCGATGCAGTCCGCTCTCCTATCGGAAAGTACGGCGGCGTATTCAAAGAAGTTCGCGTCGATGATTTAAGTGCCGCCGTTCTCCATGCTCTTGTCGAACGAACAACTATTGACCCCGCTTCGATCGAGGATGTGTTTTGGGGATGCGCAAATCAAGCCGGCGAGGACAACCGGAACCTTGCCCGGATGGCACTTCTGCTTGCAGGGTTTCCGCAATCAGTACCCGGAACAACAATTAACCGCCTGTGCGGATCCTCTCTCGAGGCAATTATTCAGGCAGCACGGGCTGTCTGGTCGGGCGAGAACAATCTCGTCATCGCCGGGGGGGCGGAAAGCATGACACGCGCCCCTTTCGCGTTCGCGAAAAATGTCT
Organism: Bacteroidota bacterium; assembly: GCA_049578505.1. GTDB lineage: Bacteria > Bacteroidota > Ignavibacteria > UBA10030 > UBA8401 > JAGVPT01. The sequence goes on from JBAUMC010000033.1 coordinate 90,160, forward strand.
CCGGAAACCGGTTGTATGGAAATCTTACCGCATACGATACCGCTCTCGGCTGGCGATTCCCCAATCCAAAAATGGAAAAAATGTTTCCCTTCGAGTCCATGGGCGAAACAGCCGAGAACGTGGCAGAAAAATATTTCATCAACAGAAGAGACCAGGATGATTTCGCGTTGCGAAGCCATCGGAAGGCAATTGATGCAAAGCCAAATTTTTCTCAAGAGATTATCCCTATCGATAATGAGACAAGAAGTGGGCGTATCACAATCTCAGTTGATGAAGGGCCGCGGGAAGATACTTCTTATGAGAAGCTCGCAACGTTGAAACCGGCTTTCAGGAAAGACGGTACCGTCACTGCGGGAAATTCTTCGTCATTGAACGACGGCGCTGCAGCGATTCTCGTGATGTCGGAAGAAAAAGCAAAATCGGATGGCAAGAGGCCCCTGGCAAGAATAGTATCGACGGGCGTCGCCGGGGTAAACCCGCGCTATATGGGAATGGGACCCGTTCCGGCAACCGGCATTGCGTTGCGAAAAGCAAATTTGAAAATCAACGATATCGGATTGATAGAACTGAACGAGGCTTTTGCCGCGCAATCGCTAGCGGTAATCCGTGATCTTAAATTCAACGAAGAGATTGTCAACGTAAACGGCGGAGCGATAGCATTGGGGCATCCCCTCGGATGCAGCGGTGCACGAATCGTGACAACTCTTGTTCATGAAATGGAGCGACGGGACGTTCGGTACGGGCTTGCGACGATGTGTATCGGAGTAGGTCAGGGTATTGCGATGATAGTTGAAAAATACGGCACATGACCTCCGTCCCATCGTTAGACCTGCGAAGATCGATGCATTTCTGGACATTCGAAAACAGCACGGGCATGAAAGAAAATTTCTAACCCGACATTTAACACTATTATCTTTTCCATATGCGGGAGTACAGACTCTACATCAACGGTGAGTTCGTCGACGCCGAATCGAAACAGACCTTCGATTCCATCGACCCATTTAATCGCCAGGTCGTTGCGTCGGTAGCGCGGGGCGGTGTCATTGATGCCCAGAAAGCAATTCGCGCTGCACGGAATGCTTTCGACAACGGACCGTGGGCACGGATGCCGCGTGGCGAGCGAAGCAACCTCCTTAAGGCGGTCTCAGATAAAATCAACGAAAAGGCAAAAGACTTGATTGCCCTCGAAGTCCAAGATTCCGGCTCGACCGTCCGCAAAGCAAAAGAAGATATTTTTCTTAGCGCCCGATGCATGAATTATTTTTCAAAGCTTGCAGCCGCCGACCTCACGGAAAACGTGGAGGGGTTGTCGAAGCCCGGCTTCTCCCAGAATCTCCTTATCCGGGAGCCGATCGGCGTTGTAGCGGCGATCATTCCGTGGAATTTCCCGCTGAAAATGGCAGTATGGAAACTCGGTCCGGCACTTGCTGCCGGCAACACACTGGTGTTAAAGCCATCTGAACTTACTCCATGCACAGCAATGGAATTGGCAAAAATTTGCCAGGAAGTCGGCTTTCCGAAAGGCGTTGTGAACATCGTCCCCGGATTCGGTGAAGAAGCCGGCGAAGAACTTGCGAAAAACTCATTGGTCGATAAAATTTCATTCACGGGTTCGACAGCCGTCGGCAGGAGAGTAATGTCTCTTGCCGCCTCATCGCTAAAAAAATGTACACTTGAATGCGGAGGAAAATCTGCCAACATTGTGCTGGAAGATGCCGATATGGCTCTTGCAGTCGACGGCGCCATGTATGCGATCTATTATCATGCCGGCCAATGCTGCGAAGCAGGAAGCCGATTGTTCCTTCCTGAAAAGATTCATGATAACTTTATCGAGAAGCTTGTCGCAAAAACAAATAAAATAAAAATCGGCGATCCGAAATCGGAGGCAACCGATATGGGACCGGTGATATCCAGGAAACAACTAGAGAGGATCCTTGGATACATCTCAAAGGGAACGTCGGAAGGCGCCCGTCTTGCATGTGGCGGCAAGGTCCCACTTTCTGCGGAGCTCAAAGACGGTTTTTTTGTCGAGCCGACGGTATTGACGAACGTTGACAACCAATCGACAATCGCACGGGAAGAGATATTCGGTCCTGTCTTATCGGTCTTCAGCTATCATACGATCGACGATGCAATTCGGATGGCAAACGATTCAGCATACGGTCTCGCAGGAGGCGTTTGGTCCTCGGACAAAGAAAAAGCTCTGGACGTCGCTCACCAACTGCGTGCGGGAACCGTATGGATTAACGAATGGCATTTGATCTCCGAAAAAGCGCCGTTCGGCGGCTATAAACAAAGCGGCATCGGGCGTGAGTTTGGCATGGACGGATTGAAAGAGTATACCGAGACAAAGCACATGCATATCGACGAGGTCGGAATCCGCGAAAAGAAATTCTGGTATGATATAGTTATACCGAAAGGATGAAAGCTCGTATTGTTATTCTTAATTCTTATTTCCTAATTCATAATTGCCAATTGGAGAACCCATGGACCATTCACTTGTGACAACAAATTTCCAGCTCGACGGATATAAGATTGTTAAGAATATCGGCGTTGTTCGAGGCATCATTGTCCGATCACGTTCGCTGTTCGGCAACATCGGCGCTGGGTTCCAAATTCTTTTTGGAGGCAACATTACGCTCTATACAAGCCTGTGCGAACAGACCCGCCGCGACGCTTACGAAGTGATGATCCAACATGCGGAGCAGCTTGGCGGCAACGCAGTGATTGGATTCCGCTATGATGCTACTGAAATTATGAACGGCGTAACGGAAGTGCTGGCGTACGGAACTGCATGCGTCGTGCAGAAAATTTGAAGTAAAATCATAGAAAGAGAATATCATGGATATCCAGAATAAAACTGTCCTGGTGCTCGGCGGCTGGGGGCTTGTGGGCTCTGCAGTATGCCGTTCGCTGATGGAAGAGCACCCGAAGCGGATTATCATAACATCGTTGAAGGAATCCGAAGCGAAAGACGCAGTCTCGCAGATGAAGAAAGAATATCCCAAGGCGGGAAAAGATTTTTTCCTTCCCTGGTGGGGAAATGTATTTGCCCGCCATGAATTGAAGGATGTGAACCGGGAGGATATACTCGGCAACCAGAAACTGCGCGGAATGTACATCGACGACATCGTGGATGAACTCACCGAACCTGTCCTGCATCGGTCCGCGCTGTATCAACTTCTCTCCCGCTATAAGCCCGATGTCGTCATCGACTGCATCAACTCGGCAACGGCGATCGCGTACCAAGACCTTTTTCAGAGCGCACGGGATGTGATGAAACATCTGAAAGATACGACATCCGGTGGAACGCACGGTTTGCACGAATCAATCGAAAAGCTGCTCTGCACGCTGTACGTTCCGCAGCTCATCCGCCACGTACAGATTTTTTACAAGTCGATGAACGAAGCCGGAACGAAAGTGTACGTGAAAATCGGCACAAGCGGTACCGGCGGAATGGGGCTAAACATCCCGTACACTCATAGCGAAGAAAAACCTTCGAGTGTTTTGCTGAGCAAGTCCGCCGTAGCAGGGGCGCACACGCTTCTTCTCTTTTTGATGGGTCGCACGCCCGACGCCCCGATTACGAAGGAAATTAAGCCGACGGGCGCGATCGCGTGGAAAAAAATCGGCTTCGGTCAAATTACCAAACGGGGCAAGCCGATCGAACTGTACGACTGCCCTCCTGAAAAAGGAATCTCTCTAAAAAATACGTTTAAGATCAAAAGCGACGGCTCGGTTGCAGAGCCGACTCATCAACTGCTGCAATCTGTATTTATCGATACGGGCGAAAACGGAATTTTTTCGCGCGGCGAATTCGAAGCGATCTCTACACCGGGACAGATGGAGTATGTTACTCCGGAAGAAATTGCCCAAGATGTTATCTATGAAATCAAAGGAGGAAACACCGGACACGATATCATCAATGCCCTCGACAACGCTACGCTTGAACCGACATATCGCGCTGGATTCATGTTCAACAGCGCGCTGGAAAAAATGAAAGCGCTGGAGAATGAACACCATGTCGATAGCGTTGCCTTCGAAATTCTAGGCCCGCCCCGGCTTTCAAAACTCCTTTATGAAGCGTATCTGCTCAAGGTCGCCTTCATGACAATGAGAACCGTCGTGCAGACATCGAGCAAGGAACTAACGAGCGCTCTTACAACGCTCATCAAGGAAAATCAAACACTCCGGTCGCACATCATCTCCATCGGCATCCCAATTCTCCTTCCGGACGGAAAGACTTTGATCCGTGGAAGAGAGATTAAGATTCCGCCGTACCGCGGAGAGAATGAATTAAAGATCGATGATAAAATGATTGATGAGTGGGCGAGAAACGGATGGATCGACCTTCGTACCAGCAATATGGAAAAGTGGAAAAGCAGGTTCGCGGAGGCAATAACAATAGCCGATCAGCTGTCGAAAAGCGAAACTAGCTCCAGGTACTTGCGCAACAGCGAATACTGGAAAAATTTCACAGAAATCGACCCAGGAAAAATCGTGGGTTGGATTTTTACGGAAGAAGAAAAAGGAAAAAGAATGAAAGCATGATGTCAATGAACAATCAACAATGAACAATGAACAACTTCTTATAATGCAAGGGAAACCCTAATGACTCGTTACCTAAAAAAATCGCTATTTTTTATTCTCGCTGTTGAATTCACCTGCTGCCTTGTCCTGCCGGCATTTGCAGACGACGGCATGTGGACATTCGACAACCCGCCGACGAAACAACTTCAGGAGAAATATAATTTCACCCCGACGCAGGAATGGCTTGATCATATACGTCTTTCGAGTGTACGTTTCAATGATGGCGGTTCAGGCTCGTTTGTCAGCCCAAACGGATTGGTCCTTACGAATCATCACGTAGCGCTGGGGCAGCTACAAAAAATGTCATCAAAAGATAAAGACTATGTCACGGACGGATTTTACGCCAAAACTGAAGCGGACGAAATAAAATGTCCGGACCTCGAGCTGAACGTTCTCATGTCGATGGAAAATGTATCGGCTCGGGTGCAAGCGGCGGTGAAACCCGGTATGTCGGAGCAAGAAGCATATGATGCCCAGAAAGAGGAAATCGCGAAAATTGCGAAGGAGAGTCTCGAGAAAACTGGGCTGCGCTCAGATGTCGTAGCTTTTTATCAAGGGAGCGAACATTGGGTATACCGGTACAAAAAGTACACCGATGTCCGACTCGTCATGGCGCCCGAACAACAGATAGCATACTTCGGAGGCGACCCTGACAATTTCACGTATCCAAGATACGACCTTGACATGACGCTCTTCCGCGTGTACGAAAATGATAAGCCGGTTCGAGCCAAAGACTACTTGAAGTGGAACTCGCAAGGAGCACAAGACGGGGAGCTCGTTTTCGTCTCAGGCCATCCCGGATCGACGAACAGGTTGGAAACCATGTCGCAACTCGAATACCTGCGCGACTACAGCTATCCGCTGCGATTTAAGATATTTCAGCGAAGTCTTGCTCTCCTGAAAAGGTATTCGAAACTCGGCCCCGAACAAGAGCGCCGAGCTCTCAACCAAATGTTCCGGATTGAAAATACTTTGAAAGCATCACGCGGCGAATACCAAGGGTTACTCGATAGCCTGTTGATGAAAGAAAAGAGAAAAGAAGATGATGATTTACGCTCTCACGTTAACAGTAACCCTGTGTGGAAGGCGGCATACGGCGATGCATGGGATTCAATCAACGTCGCTGTCGAACGCTCAAAGGCGGCGATAACGCCGAACACCTACCGACAACTTCGCGGGTCGAGATTAGCAACTCTTGCCGTACAAATTGTCGAGTATGTCACCGAAGTGACAAAGCCAAACGAGAAACGGTTGACGGAATTCCAAGATGCCAACCTTGCCTCACTGGAATTCAGAATGTTTTCGCGCGCGCCAATCTATGCCGACATGGAGGAATTGTTGTTCGCCGACGGACTTCAGGAATCGCTCGATGAGTTGGGACCGAGTGATCCATTTATTCGAACCGTCCTCGGCGGACGAGCTCCTGCCGACGTTGCTAGAGAATTAATCAACGGCACAAAGCTCGGCGACGTAGATTTCCGCAAGGCTCTCGTCAAGGGGGGCGAAAAGGAGGTTGCAAAATCCACAGACCCCCTTATTGTTTTGGCCCGGAAGGTAGACCCGGAGACGCGGGCGAGACGACAGTGGTCCGAAACTAACATCGTAAGCGTCCAATCTGCCGCACTTGGAAAAATTGGAAAAGCACGATTCGCTGCTTACGGAAAAAATACGTATCCCGATGCTACGTTTACCCTTCGGTTATCGTACGGAACAGTCGCCGGTTATCCAATGAACGGCACGAAAGCTCCTTCGAAAACCACACTGTACGGCCTGTACGACCGCGCTTACAGTTTCGGCAATACGGGAGATTTCGCCCTCCCGAAACGGTTTGAAGAACGAAAAGGGAATTTAGACCTTGCAACGCCGATCAATTTTGTAAGTTCATGCGATATTATCGGAGGAAATTCCGGATCTCCTACAATCAACAAAGAGGGAGAGATTGTCGGTTTGATATTTGACGGGAACATCGAAAGCCTGCCGGGACGATTTCTCTTTGACAATGAGAAAAATCGCGCTGTATCCGTTCACACCGGAGCGATGATTGAATGTTTGCGAAAAGTGTACGACGCTTCCCCGCTCGCAGACGAACTTGAAGGCATCGTGACCAAAACTGAAGCCCCCGCCACTCCGAAGCCGGAGGCAACTCCGCCTGCAAAGGCTGCGAAGAAGAAAAAATAAAGAGTGTTGCAATGGAACTCAAGGCGCTCCGCACTGCGGAACGCCTTTTTTTTGACAATCGGAAGGAAAAAATATACCTTAAAGCATCTGATAAATTACGTTTCGGTAGACTGCCTCGCTTTGGTTCGAATTATTTTACGTCTTTGTGCGAACACGCTTTCGGAGTTGTAAAGAAGTCTCACTTTTCAAATTGACAATAATTACCGTTCTAAACATATGCGCTTCCTCGTATCGATTTTTCTCCTTCCGCTCTGCCTCTGTTCTCAATCAAACCCTAATTTTAATGTCAACCTGCAAGTAGATTACTCGTCTGCGGACCAAATAATAGATATCTGTGAAGGCCGGTTGCACAATGTGAGCGACTTCGCAGATCTTCGTGGAAGCCAACTTGCAGCGACCACCAGTACGCTCCTTGCACGCAGACAGGTTTCGCCGGAAGCTTTTCAGCATGAGCTTGAACTGCTGCGCGATAATTCCAGGAGCCCGGATGATATTTTCGGCTTGGAACCAACGCGAATCCATCTCGCAGAGGTCAAAGCGTTGCTCGCCGAAATAAAGAAAGGGGAACTCGACCGCCGTGTCATTGCGACTGTCGAGCAATTCTTTCCGGGCGATGCAAGGATTTCGACGACCATTTCCGTTTACGTCGTCGCTTTCGGGAATGAAAATGCCTCAGCGTTCGTGCGCCGCGTCGTGTGGCGGGGCAACACGCCGGTGTTCGTCGGCGAAAATGAAGGCGAGCCGGTGATCGTCGTAAATTTGGAGCGACTGGTTGGGAACAGCGCACCGACCAACGTGCAATTCATCGAGACGCTCAGCACGCTCGCTCACGAAACATTTCACGCCGTTTTCGCGGTTTACCAATCCTCCTCGCCGTTGTGGGAAGATATCAATTCACGAAAGGGCGCGTTTTGGTCGCTTGCAGAGCTGGTGCAAAACGAAGGGATCGCCTATCGCATTTCTTTTCAGGAACAAACTGGGAGTTCCCTCCCGCCGTACATTTTCAATGAGGCGAAAAATGCAGTTTTGGTCTTGAACGGCGCGATGCAGGAGCTTCTTTCCCCCACGATTACCGATTCACGGGCTCGGGATTTGCTGATGAATGCAAACCTCTCCGGCTCATTTGAAAAGAATTACGGCGCCGCCGCCGGTTTGCTTATGGCTTTTGCAATCGACTCCAAACTGGGAAGGAATGCGTTAACAGAAACGATAGCAAACGGGGTTGGTGATTTCTTCGACAAATACGATGCACTGACGAAGCAGTACGATGAGCTACCGAAGTTGTCCGAGGAGATTAAGAGAAAATTGATGAAATAATTTACGATTGACGATTTCCGATTTTCAATTGCGCTGATCCAGAACCCTGCTTATCAATCGTCAATCGAAAATTGAAAATCGTAAATGAGGTTATTCGTATCGAAGGGACTCGATGGGGTCGAGGTTTGCCGCCTTCCACGCAGGATACACGCCAAAAACAATACCGATGAACGAACAAAAGATGAGGGCGACGAAATTCAGGCCAAGCGCGGAGAAGTTCATAAAGGGCGTTGAAAGTATTGCAACACTGCTGTCCCAAGGGAATATTGCCGGCGCCTTTGTCAACACTGCGACGATATTTCCAAGCATTGACCCAGTAATAATGCCGATCACACCGCCGATCTGACTGAAGACTACTGATTCGCTTAAGAACTGAGACAAAACATTCGTTCTTGTGGCGCCCAGTGCTTTGCGGATACCGATTTCCTTTGTCCGTTCCGTTACCGAAACGAGCATGATGTTCATGATGCCTACGCCCGCAGCAAGAAGCGCGATGCAGGCGATACCGAGGGTTCCAATCTTCACCATGAAGGTGATGTCATTGAACTGCTTTATCAGAGTGTCGTTGGAGAAGATCGCGAAGTCATCGTCGGCCCCGGGGGGAACGTGGCGAATTGTGCGAAGGATCGACGTCGAAAGCTCGATGATGTCGTTATAGCTTTCCTGGTCGCGAGTCTGGACCATGATGTTGATCGAACGCTGCTTGCCGTAGAGGTTCATTGCGGTGGAGATCGGTATCGCAAAAAAATTGTCCTGGTTTCCGCCGAGGAACGAACCCTTCGATTCTATCGTCCCGATGACTTTGAATTTATGCCCGTCGACCCTGATCTCTTCGCCGATAGGTGTTCCACGCTCAAAGAGTTTTTCAACTACCCCGTTCCCTAAAACGCAGACGAAGTCGCCGTATTCAACTTCTTGAGTTGTGAACGCCCTTCCGTCTTGGATCGTCCAGTTATTTGTGGGGAATCCTTCTACGGATTCGCCAACCATACTCACGTTGGGATTGGTTTTGTCGTTGTTATGAAACAACTGCTTACTCCCAAACCACGCTTCCAGGCCGATGTACTTCGCCTGCGTCATCCGCGTGCTGAAGATTTCTCCCTGATCGATGGTAATATCTTTCCGGTTCTTGAACTGATTGCGGTCGCCGCGAAAAAAACCGGTTGGAAATTTCTGAATCTGAAAAGTGTTAGTGCCGAGGTCGCTGAGCCCGTTCTCGATGGCGTTTTGTAATACCCCCATCGCCGTCATCACACCGATGATGGAAAAAACTCCGACACTGATGCCGAGAAGCGTCAATGACGATCGCAGCTTGTTCACTCGAATGGCATTGACTGCCATGATAAAACTTTCTTGAAACTGCATGGTCCTTTAAGAGAAAAGAGGCAAGAGATATGAAACGAAGAGCCTCACGCTAAAACCACCGAGGTCTTTTTTAACCCTCAATTCAAAATTCCCAATTCCTAATTCTTAATTCATAATCCTTAATTATCACTCGTACCGCAACGCTTCCACCGGGTCCAATTTTGATGCTCTGTTCGCCGGAAGGAAACCGGAGACGACGCCGACGATAATCGAGATAAGAATTGCAACAGCAACGACGCTGATCGGCATGGAGGTAGGGAGAATCTGATTGATGAGCAAACTCAACGGGTATGAAATAATAATCCCGATAATCCCGCCGATAAGGGAGAGGGCAGCAGATTCAATCAGGAATTGAAGAAGTATTGTGCCGCGCCTTGCGCCGATCGCCTTACGTATCCCGATCTCTTTCGTCCGCTCGGTGACCGATACAAACATGATATTCATGATACCGATGGCCCCCACGAACAACGAAAGTGCCGTTATGAATAACCCGATCCCGGCTACTACGACGCCGATCGCATTAAACGTCTGAACGAACAGTTCTTGCTGATTGATGGCAAAATCGTCTTCCGCCTTAGGGGGAACGTGGCGGGCCTTGCGAAGAATGCCGCGAAGCTCTTCTTTTGTGTCGTCGAGATTCTTGATGTCGGCGGCCTTGACGTTAATTTGAATACCGCGGTTTGCGCCGAACCTGCGAAAGAACGATTCAATAGGAATGACAATCCGATTGTCGAGACTTTCGATCCCCAGGAAACTTCCCTGTTTCTCCACTACGCCAATAACGCGGAACGTCGAGGTTCCGATCCTGATAGTTTTTCCGAGAGGAGTTTCGTTCGGAAAAAGATTGTCCGCAACCTCTGACCCGATGACGCAGACCGGCCTCCCGCCTTCAGCTTCGGCCTGGTTGAAAAACCTGCCGAGGTCCATATTGATTCCCGACGTCTCCAAATACTGGTCGTTAGCGCCGAGTGTAAGAACTCCATCGGAACTCTGGTTTTTGTATTTCACTACACCCTGTGTCCAGCAAATCGGGGTCGCGGATTTGATCAATGTGGCATGACGTTCAACCGCCTCATATTGGGTAAACTTTACATCTTTCCTGTTCCGGTATTTCCACCATTCATCGCCGCCAAACCACGGCCACTTTTGCACGTACAACACGTCCGCTCCGATTTTGGAAATGCTATCAGTGAACCCGCGGCTCAATCCTTCAATGGCGGTTCCCATCAACGTCACCGACACAATACCGATTACGATGCCGAGCGTAGTAAGAACCGACCGCATCTTATTCGCACGAATTGCCTGAAAAGAAATCGCCAATCCTTCTTTCAGCTCGTACACAAAATCTGCAATCTTCATGCCCATATAATTCCTGGCCTCAGATTTCTTTCATAATCAAACGTTAGCCTGGGGAGAATCGTTCACGCCACCGTTGGAACAACGCGCTTCTGGACGGTTTCGTCCTTTTCGACCATTCCATCGCGGATACGAATGATGCGGTTCGCGTGTTCTGCGATATACTCTTCGTGCGTGACAAGAATAATAGTATTCCCATTATGGTGGAGCTCCTCGAGCAACCCCATAATCTCGTCGCCGGTCTTCGTATCCAAATTTCCTGTCGGCTCGTCGGCCAGAATAATCGATGGCTTCGTTACAAGGGCTCTGGCAATCGCGACACGCTGCCGTTGTCCGCCGGAAAGCTCGTTTGGCCTGTGATGCATTCTGTCGCCAAGATTGACATGCTGGAGAGACTCTGCCGCCAAGCGCTTCCGTTCGTGCGCATTGACGCCGCCGTATATTAACGGCAGCTCAACATTGTGAAGCGCGTCGGAACGCGGAATAAGATTGAACGTCTGAAAAACAAAACCGATTTCCTTGTTCCGAATTTTAGCAAGTTCGTTGTCATTCATCTCGCTCACGTTGACGCCGTTAAATTCGTAAAGCCCCGTCGACGGCGTGTCGAGACATCCAAGAATATTCATGAGGGTCGATTTGCCTGATCCTGAAGGCCCCATGATCGCCACGTATTCACCGCGGTCGATACGGAGTGAAACGTCATGAAGAGCATGTACCGCCTCTGTCCCCATAACGTACGTTTTGCTGATGTTCTTAATATTAATGACGTTCATAAGAGAATCCTTGCCGATAGTGTTACGTCCCTTCTTTCTTTATCATTCCGAAGCGTTTTACAGTGTTGTCGATTTTAATCGTCGAACCGTCCTCCAGTTCCCGGTTGATCGCTTTGTAGCTTCCGGAAACTACTTCATCGCTATCCGATAATCCACTGATGATCTCGACAGTCGTTTCATCGCTGATACCCCGCTTCACGGGAACTTGCTTCACCTTCCCTTTGTCGACGACAAAAACCACCTCGATCGGTTTGTCCACCGTCGGCCCGGCGGCATTTTTCGCCGCCGCGCTCGCGCTGTCCTGCTTTTGCCCCTTCGATGACGAATCCGTTTTGTCACCTTCGCTTACTTTCGGTGTCCGGGTGGTAACACTTTGAATCGGCACAGCAAGAACATTGTTTCGTGTTTCAGTTTGGACGTCTGCAGACATCGACATGCCGGGGCGCAGTGCAATATCTTTATCGAGCACGCGAATTTTTACTTGAAAATTCGTCACTTCATCTTGAGTCCCTGCGCCAGTCGTGGTTGCGGTATTAGCGAGTTCGTACACGACGCCTTTGAGTTTTCTGTCCGGATATGCATCGACCTGAATGGTCGCCGTATCGTTGACGGCAATCAAGACAACGTCATTCTCACCCACGTCGATGCGAGCTTCCATCCTCGTCAAGTCCGAGACGGTCATAATTTCAGTCCCTTCCGTAAAACTACTGCCGCTCACGCGCTCGCCAAGTTCCGATATTAGTTGAGACACTGTTCCGTCGATCGGTGCATAAATCGAAGTCTTTGCGAGATTTTCTTTCGCCTGGTTGAGTGATGCCACCGCTTGGGTCACACCGGAGACAGCAGACTCGTTTTGCGCCTTGGCAACCTTGTACGTCGTCTTCGCCCCGACAAAATCCTGGTCCGACATCAACGTCTTTTCGTGTAACCCCTGCGCCCGTTTATACTCGCTTTCTGATTTATCCAAGTTGGCTTGGCTTAACGCTAGCGAGGCTTTGGCCGAGACAAGAGCCGCTTCAGCGCCGTCAACTGTTGCTTGATAGACATCCGGATTGATGCGCACCAGCAATTCGCCCTTCTTCACTTTTTGTCCATCTTTCACTGGCAATAAAATTATTTCCCCGCTAACCTCGGAGTTGATTTTCACCATTGTTTCGGGTTGGATTTTCCCCGATGCGGTGACAATTTGAGTAATAGATTTTCGCTGCACCTTCTCCGTTTGCACGTTGATCACATTCTCCCGCTTACTCCCCAGCAGCACTATCAAGACCAGCGCGAGAACAACAACGCCGATGCCCGATAGAATAAAAATCTTCTTTTTCGATTTTCTCCCTTTTCCATTTGCCATGTTGTACTACTCCTTAAGAATAATGTCGTCTATTAGCGTTGTTCAATACGAAACATTTCCGATCGCGAGGTCAAGGTTCATTTTTGACATGATATAGTTAAAGGCTGCGTTTATTTTGCCTGCTTCGGCATTCACAAGGCCGGCATCGGCAGTCAACAAATCTACAAGCGTCCCTGCGCCGAGATTATAGCGTTCTTCCGCAACCTTTTGATTTTGGACAGCCGACTGAAGGCTCTTGATACTTGCCGTGTACTGCTTTCGTCCGGACTCGAGATTCAACAACGCTTTCTTCACATCGACACTCACATTGCGTTCAGTTTGAAGAACATTCAGCTCCGCATTCATCCGTTCAACCTTTGCCGTCTGGACGTTTTGATTTGTGCTGAAATTATCGAACAGCGTCCAAGAGAGATTTAATCCCCAGCTCAGTCCCTTGTTATCCGTCAAATTGGAGAGTTGAGTGTTGTTAAGACCATATTGGGCGCTCGCAGTCACGCCGGGAAAATATCTGCTCTTCGCCGACGTCTCATCGGCTTCAGCGCTTCTCACTAATTCCAGTGCGCTCTGATAATCAGGCCGAGCTGCCATTGCCGTTTTTCGGATCTGATCCATATTTTGATATGTATCCTGTGTAGAATTGAGCTCCGCCTGGCTAATATCCGGTGAAATCGATTCGTCGGCAACCTGGTAGTCCTCGGATGCATCTAAACCAATCAGGGCAATAAGGTCTGCTTTTGATTCGTCGTACGTATTCTGAGCTTGAAGAAGACTCAATTCGTCCGCAGCGACAACCGATTGTTCATTATAGACATCTGCGATCGCTAGGGTTCCGACCTTCTGGGATTCGGTGATGCGATCAAGTTCCCGTTGATCCCGCTTCAGATTTTCTTCACCGACCTTGACGAGCTGTTCGTTCCTCAAAACGGTAAGGTAATCAGCTTGCACCGAATTAACGATCTGTTGTTTAGTTCTCGCAAAGACATTGTTACTCGATTCTTCCCCCGCAACGGCTTTCTTCAGAGCCGCCTCGCGAGCAAAACCATTAAAAATTGTCCAATTTGCGCCTGCCTGGGTGTTAAAGTAATTCGTCGTCGTGGTTGGATGACTAAAGGTTACGCCCGAAAAGAATGCCTCTGTCGTTTGTTCACGGTTCCAGTACCCCGACGCGGAAATACTGGGAAGGTATCCGCCATATCCTGCTAATACACCGCTCTGTGCTGCAGCAACATTGTTATCTGCCTGCGCCACCGACACATTCTTGCTTAATGCAGAATCAATAGCCTGCTGTAACGTTAGTCTTTTGCTGATAGTCGTTTGGCCGAAAAGAGTTGAGGCCAAAAATAGAAATAAAATCGAGACAAACAGCTGTTTCATACATCTTTCTCCGATATTATCCATGAACCGACAGTCATTATTTGTAAGTAGACGAACGGTTTCGATGAAAGTTTCATGTATTTGTGAATTTCTTCAGTGTAATATAACGTTTTCGCTCGAGAGAAGCACTCTCTGCGATAATTTACCGTTGAGTGGATTGATATTTTCAGGAATTGCGCTGAAATCCCCGAATGACAGCATCTTTAATAGAGAGCAGGTGTTCCAAGGCAGCATCATGTTCATTTGGAATCAGACCGTCGAGAATCGCCTCTTCAATTTTTGATTTCAACACACCCACAAGTGCTCCCGGTTCCAATTTGCAAACCTGCATAATTTCATCTCCCCGGACCGGTGGCTGGAATGCGCGCAGACGGTCTTTTTCTTCTACCTCTTTCATTTTTGTATAGACGCGGTCATAGTTCGTTGTGTATTCCTTGACAAGCTTCGGATTTTTCGATGTTATGTCCGCGCGGCAAAGAATCATCAAATCGTCGATTAGCTCCCCCGCGTCGAAAAGGAGCCGGCGAACTGCAGAATCAGTCACATCTTCGTCAACGAGAGCCATCGGACGAAGATGAAGGCGAACTAATTTTTCTACGTAAGGAATTTTATCGAATGGAAGTTTTAGTTTCTTGAAGATGTTTTTCACCATGCGCGCACCGAGCTCCTCGTGCCCGTAGAATGTCCACCCAATCCCTTCCCGAAATTGTTTTGTCTTCGGCTTCGCGATGTCGTGTACAAGCGCCGTGAGGCGAAGGTAAGGGTTTTCCGTTATCGCCGAGATGTTATCGACCACGATACACGTGTGAAGAAAAACGTCTTTATGGTGATGGTCGTCTCTCTGGTCGACTCCCGAAAGTTCGGCGACCTCGGGAAATACGACGCTCATTATGCCGGTATCGAACATCAACCGCAGGCCGACGGACGGTTTCGGGCAGGCAAGAATCTTCATGAACTCGTCGGTAATCCGTTCCTGAGCGATGATGGCTAGCCGGTCTTTCATTTTTGAAATCGCATCGAGCGTCTCTTTCTCCAAAGAAAAATCAAGCTGCGATGCAAATCGCAGGGCCCGCATGATGCGCAATGGATCGTCGGTGAATGTTTTTGACGGCTCGAGGGGAGTTCGGAGTATTTTTGCTTCCAAGTCGACAGATCCGTGGAACGGATCCGTAATTTCCCCCCATGAAGCCGAATTCAGAGACGCCGCAAGGGCATTGATGGTAAAGTCCCGGCGGGAGAGGTCTTCTTGAAGCGACCCGGGTTCGACAACGGGGTTGCGGGAATCTTTTGAATAGCTTTCTTTCCGAGCTCCGACGAATTCAACCTTCAACCGACCAAGATGCATCATGGCGGTACCGAATTTCTCGTACGTTGCCACTGCGTGGTCGCTGAATTCCTCAGCCGCCCTCTTCGCAAATTCTATCCCATTGCCAACCACCAATACATCGACATCCTCCGCATTTTTCCCCAGCAAATAGTCGCGCACATATCCCCCCACAACATACACTTCTGCGTGTAAAACATCGGCGAGCCGGCCAATCGACCGAAGCTCCGGAGATTCAATTTCAATATGCTGTGTCTTCCTGCTCATTCAACTATCAAACGGTAAACTTCTGCACCTTAATCGAATTCATAATTCTTTGCGCCACCTCTAGTGCCAGCCGGCCATCCATTCCGGAAACCACCGGCTGTTTCTTCT
>JBAUMC010000034.1:0-14716 GCA_049578505.1 Bacteroidota bacterium
GAAGGAGCGCGGAAATGGTTCCCATGCTGGGACCGTCCGTCGGATAAAGCAACGCTCGATTTAACGGCAAAAGTCCCGGCGGCTGTGAAACTGGGTTCTAACGGAAGAATGGCCGATTCGACGAAAACAGCCGATACAATCTATTACCATTGGATAAGCCGCGACCCGATCGCAACGTACTTAATGGTCATGACCGGCAAGGTGGGATATAATCAGGACAAGGTTTTCTGGAAAAAAATATCGAACCCGAGCGACAGCATACCGATTCTTTTCTATTGGAACGCCGGCGAATCCGTTGCTTTGCTCGACGATATTGAGACAAAAATAGTTCCGATGACCACTTACTACTCAACACTCTTCGGCGAATATCCGTTTGAAAAGGGAGGCTTCGCGACGATTGCGCAAGGGGCAGGTTTCATCTGGGGAGGCATGGAAAACCAGACGCTCGTAAGCCTTGAACCAGGCGGCTGGAACGAGGACCTTGTGTCGCACGAGTTTGCGCACCATTGGTTCGGGGACATGATCAGCCCGGGCACTTGGGCTGACGTTTGGCTGAATGAAGGGTTTGCTACATATTGCGAGGCATTGTGGGACCAATATAATGGCGGATATTCTTCGTACAAAAATGCGATACTCTCCGACGCAAGCGAGTACCTGGCCGGGAATCCGGGATGGCCGATTTACAATCCTCAGTGGGCCGTATCGACACCCGATCTCAGCACAATGTTCAACGTAGCGATCACGTACGACAAGGGAGCTTGTGTCCTCCACATGCTTCGGTATGTGCTCGGCGACTCTCTTTTCTTCGCATCGATAAAAGGCTATGCCACCGACTCGACTAATTTTCGATTGAAGAACGCAGTCACCGATGATTTTATTCAAAAGATAAGCGATGTGTCAGGTCAGGACATGCATTGGTTCTTCAACGAATGGGTCAAGGGCCCCAACCATCCCGTATACCAAAACAGTTACGTGATAGTACCTGCGTCGGACAGTGTTCATGTCACAATCAATCAAACGCAGTCTAACGCCCTGTTTTTCACCATGCCCGTTGAATTGAAATTTTCTTTTGACAGCGGACCGGACACAACAATACGAGTCATGAACTCAACCAACAAGCAGGAATTCAGCTTTACCTTCAACAGAACACCTTCGTTAGTCGTATTCGACCCTAACGACAATATCGTTTTGAAAGAAGGGGGAACGCTTGTGTCGGTGAAACTCCCCGGCGTCGCTCTCCACGCTCTGAGCTATCAACTCGAACAAAATTACCCCAACCCGTTCAACCCGGAGACACGTTTCGAATTTTCGGTGGCCGATATGCGGTTTGTTACTTTGAAAATTTACGATGTGCTCGGGAAGGAAGTGGCAACGCTGGTTAACTCCACGATGAATGCGGGTTCATATTCGATACCATGGAATGCGGGGAACCTGCCGAGCGGGATCTATTTTTACCGTCTTCAGGCGGGCCAATTCGTTCAAACAAAAAAATTGACCTTATTGAAGTAAGCAATTTCCAGCACGCACGTCTACGAAGGAGCCATCAGTGAAAGCACATGATTTCCTCTCAGTTCAAGATATGAACACAAAAGAAATACTTGCGACGTTTACCCTTGCGCGCAAGATGAAGGCCAACAGGAAAAAATATAGTAAGTCGCTGCAAGGCAAAACCCTTGCGCTCATTTTTGAAAAGCCTTCGTTGCGGACACGTACATCGTTTGATGTGGGAATTCAACAACTCGGAGGATTCTCTCTTTATTTATCGCCGGCGGAGATCAGCCTAGGGAAACGAGAATCGGTTTACGATGTGGCAAAAAATCTCGAGCGAATGGTCCAGGGAATTATGATTCGGACGTTTGCCCATCAAATCGTTATCGACATGGCAAAATATGCGTCGGTTCCGGTGATCAACGGTCTCACCGATTACTCTCATCCGTGCCAGGCGATTGCGGACTTTATGACAATCCAGGAGAAAAAGAAAAAGCTGAAGGGATTGAAGCTTTGCTATGTCGGAGACGGGAATAACGTGGCTCATTCCCTTATGTTTGCGGGGGCACGGCTTGGAGTCGATGTTACCGTAGCGTGCCCGTCCGGGTACGAGCCGAACCCGACGGCGACCAACCAGGCATGGGAAGATGCGCGAGTAACGGGCGCGCGGATCGAAATTGTGCATGACCCGGTTGAAGGAATCAAAAATGCCGACGTTGTGTATACTGATGTCTGGGCATCGATGGGGCAGGAATCGGAGGCAGACTCACGGAAAAAAATATTTTCCCCGTATCAAGTAAATACGGCATTAATGTCCAAAGCAAAGAAAGATGCAATCTTCATGCATTGTTTGCCCGCTCACAGAGGCGACGAGGTCACCGATGAAGTGATCGATTCAAAGCAATCAGTGGTTTTCGACGAAGCAGAGAACCGGCTGCATGCGCAGAAAGCGATTATGTACCAATTGATGAGGGGTTGAGTGATAAGTTGTAAGTATTAAGTAATAAGTTTTAAGTTGTAAGTTATAGGTTTTAAGTTTTATCTACGTGCTTAAAGGTATTACAATTTCTCCTTTTCACGTACGAATTAAAACTTATAACTTAGAACTTCGCCTCGGGGTGATTGAAAGAAAGACATGCCTAAAACAGCTCTCATAGCGATCGGTGGAAATTCTCTTATTCGTGCCGGGGAACGAGGGACAATTGATGAACAACTTGCGAACGCCCATGCGACGGCGAGAAACATCGTACAATTGGTTGCTCGCGGTTGGCGGCTGGTGATTACCCACGGCAACGGCCCCCAAGTCGGAGCTGCACTCCTTCGATCGGAACGGGCGGCCGGTGAGGTTTATACTCATCCCCTCGACATCTGCGTCGCCACTACCCAGAGTGAAATCGGCTACATCATTCAGCGCGCAATGGAATACGAGCTCCGCCAGATTGGACTCTTCACACCGATCATGACAGTTCTCACGCAAGTGCGCGTCGATGAAAACGACCCCGCGTTTAAAAATCCAACCAAACCGATCGGTCCTTTCTATTCCAAGACAGACGTTGAAGAAAAACAAAGAACGCTCGGCTGGAATATTGTCGAAGATTCGGCGCGAGGTTACCGGAGAGTCGTCCCTTCGCCGGAACCTGTTGAAGTCTTTGAACAGGATATTATCCGAAAAATCCTTGACCTTGATATGATAGTGATCGCGGTCGGGGGAGGCGGGATCCCGGTCATTGAAAAGGAACACTATCTCGTTCTCGGTTCTGAAGCGGTGATCGACAAGGACCGTGCTTCAGCGCTACTTGCATCGAGCCTAGCGGTCGATCTCTTTATCATCAGCACGGACGTGAAGCAAGTCTACCTCGATTACAAAAAGCCGACGCAGCGTGCCATCGAGAAATCAACGGTGAAAGAAATGGAAAAGTATGTTGCTGAACGACAATTCGCCGCCGGTAGCATGGGGCCGAAGGTTGAATCGGCAATCCGTTTCCTCAAAAAAGGGGGGAAAGAAGTGATTATTACGTCATTCGAATGCCTTATCGATGCCGTTGATGGAAAAACCGGTACGCATATTTTTCTTTGAAAGCCTGAAATGGAGCATGCAATGCACCTGAAGCACATTATCGAATCACAGCAGTTTACGGTTCCCCTTTTGATGGAATTGTTCGACCGGACCCAGCAAATGGAGAAGATCGTTGCGCGGGGTGGAACGCGCGACTACGAAAATAAAATCATGGCGACATTGTTTTACAAGCCATCGACACGAACTCGGCTTTCATTCGAAGCGGCGATGCATAGGCTTGGGGGAAGCGTTCTCTCGACTGAACGGGCGAATGAATTCTCCTCAGAGGTGAAGGGTGAACACCTTGAAGATACTATTCGTATCATTTCCGATTGCAGCGACGTCATCGTCCTCCGTCATACGGAGGAAGGTGCTGCGAAACGAGCCGCCGCCGTTTCATCAGTTCCAGTCATCAACGCGGGGGAAGGAACCGGCGGGCAGCATCCGACACAGGCTCTTCTCGATCTTTACACTATCTATAGAGAATGCAAAGCGTTGAACGGCCTTTCGGTTGCGCTTATCGGAGCGCTGGATGACGGCCGCACGGCACGTTCGCTTGCGTACTTGCTAAGCAAATTTGAACGCGTGAAGCTGTATTTCATCGCCCCGAAAGAAATGCAAATTAAACAGGATATCCTTGCATACCTGGACCATCACGGCGTTGAGTATGAATTGGCAGAGAATCCGGAAAAAATCCTTCCGCAAATCGATGTTATTTATCAAACGCACATTCACCGTGAACGGCTGCGCCGGAGCGATATCGATCTCTCGGCGTACAATATTGATGCCGGCGTTTTGAGAAAAATGAAGCCGAACGCTATTATTATGCATCCGCTGCCGCGTTCGGTGGAAATCGACCCAGCTGTGGACAACGACCCGCGGGCGGTTTATTTTCACCAGTCACGCAACGGCGTATACGTTCGCATGGCGCTGCTCACACTATTGTTCGAACATGATTAACACTGCAATAAAAACTTGCCATGCCGGGAAACCATTCCCCGCGCTCTTCGATACGGCATTGGTCGCTTATTACCTCAATTTGACCTGACTTCATTGTCGCTCTTCCCGTTGTACTTCATTAATGCTCTGGGTATCCTCTCAACGAGCGTTCACACATTGAGAATGGGTCGTTCAATCGACGGGTTACATTTGAGGTTAATTATTTTAGAAGGAGACTTTTATGTCAGAACATAAGCGTATCAATACGATCATCATTGGGGCGGCGGGACGTGATTTTCACAATTTCAATATGGTCTACCGAGACAACGAGCGTTATAATGTCGTTGCATTCACCGCCGCACAAATTCCTAATATTGCGGGAAGAAAATACCCGGCATCGTTAGCGGGTGCGTTGTACCCGAAAGGGATTCCGATTTACGAGGAAAAAGACCTTGAGCGACTAATCGTGAGTCATGAAGTAGACGAAGTTGTTTTTTCATACAGCGATGTGCCGTATCGCCGCGTCATGAGCCTCGGTTCGCGCGCGACGGTTGCGGGAGCACATTTCAAGATTTTGAGTGCGCGCGGAACGATGATCACGAGCAGTAAACCGGTCATTTCTGTCTGCGCGGTGCGCACCGGGAGCGGAAAGAGTCAGACATGCCGCAAAGTAGCGAAACTCCTGCACGAATTCGGGTTCCGAGTGGCTGCCGTCCGCCACCCGATGCCGTACGGCGATCTCGAAAAACAAAAAGTGCAGCGTTTTGCCGCAGTCGCCGATTTGAAGAAACAAAAATGCACGATCGAAGAAATGGAGGAGTACGAACCGCATATCGTCAGCGGGACGATCATATATGCTGGGGTAGATTACGAGGCAATTCTCCGTCAGGCTGAGAACGATGCAGACATCATCATTTGGGACGGCGGGAACAACGATCTCCCGTTTTATAAACCCGATCTTCATATTGTTGTTGCGGACCCGCTGAGGGCAGGGGATGAATTGGCCTATTATCCAAGCGAAGCAAACCTCCGTATGGCCGATGTCGTCATTATCAACAAAATCGATTCTGCCACGCCGGAGGCGGTAGTCAAGCTACGCGCGAACATTCGAAGCGTCAACACCAAGGCGAAAATCGTCGATGCTGCGTCGCCGATCATGCTCGAGCAAAGCGAAATGGTTGCCGGAAAGAAAGTGCTCGTCATCGAAGACGGCCCGACATTGACCCACGGCGAGATGAAAATCGGTGCCGGCACTGTTGCCGCTCAAAAATTTGGGGCGGCTGAGATTATCGATCCGCGTCCGTATACAACGGGAGAAATTAAAAAGACGTACGAAACATATCCTAAAATCGGCACATTGTTGCCGGCAATGGGATACAGCGATAAACAAATACGCGACCTTGAAGCAACGATCAATAAAGTTCCTTGCGATGTCGTCATCATTGGAACTCCGATCGACTTAAAACGGGTCGTAAAGATTAAGAAGCCGGCGCTTCGTGTCACGTACGAACTGGAGGAAATCGGCGAGCCAAGCCTTCGTACGATTTTGAGCGAGTTCACGAAAAATGTCAAACGTTCTTGAAGCCACCCAACATAATGGCTGAAAAAAGAGAGGGGATAATTGATCCAAATTCCACATGCATTACAGGCGTCAACTCTCTTTGTCCTATTTGGCGAGTGGAATCAGGAAGTTAAACCTTTCCTGGACAATGGCGCTCTAATCAAGTGTATTGAATTCCAACCATTGTAGAATGCATTAGTAACGCATTTTCAAACAAGTGCAAAAAGGTATTCATGCTATGAACGCTCATACATCACTGGCTGCCTTGCTTCGGGTTAACTTTCGGAACATCCTCATCGCTTTTCTCTGTTTCATGGCCGGCTGCGGCATGATCGATCTCAAGAGCCATTGGCGTGACCGACCGGTCATCATCGACGGTAAGAATACCGAATGGAGAAATTCCATGGTCCTCCTTGACGACAAGGAGACCTCGATCGCGATCCTCAACGATTCCGATTTTGTCTATATCGGACTTGTTTCGACGAGCCGAAATCTCCGCGCTCAAATTGTGAGACAAGGAATTACATTTTGGTTCGATGCTGAAGGGGGTAAAGATGAAAAATTCGGAATTCACTATCCATTGCCGATCGACGCCGTTCGCTTGTCGGAGGAGGAGGGGACAGATGCGGAGAATCAACAGTCGGGCGTGCAAAAAGATGTTACGGCCGATGACCTGGAAATTGAAGGACCGGGAAAAGATGATCGTCACGAAATGACGGTTGCAGAAGCCGGGGGAATCGAAGCCAAATACAGAATATCGGGCGGTGTAATCGTATATGAATTGAAGGTCCCGCTTTCGGATAAAGGTTCTCATCCCTTTTCGATCGGAACGAAATCGGGCGCTCTTATCGGAGTCGGCGCTGAAACTTCAAACAAACCGAGCCCGAAACCATCAGAAGGGTACAGTGAGGGAGGCGAAGGGGGACGAAATGGCGGCATGGGTGGAGAAGGCGGGGGGTACGGCGGCGCAGGCATGGGGGGCAGACACCGAGGGGGTGGTGGAGGTGGCGGGAGAAGATCGTCCGGCGGACAAGGAGAACCGTTTACCATGTGGGCTAAGGTGCAATTGGCCACGCTTGACACTTCCGCGACGCATTAGCCAATCAAAAGAATGATAAGATCGCAAGCCCCATCGTTGGCAATCGGCACTGTTGATAATTTTCCTAAGGCCGCGTATATTAACTGCAATAACTGGCTATCGTCAGTCTTCAGAGGGTTCGAGGCCGTTTAGAGTCGAGCCTGAAATAAATAAATGTCGGCGTTCGCCAAAAGCCCTGTGCTTTCGCATATCCACTTCTTCACATCGCAAGCTCATCCATCGGTCCAATTAATCGGTCTCTGTCTTGACGCGCATGAGTAGTTCTCAACAACGGATTGCCTTAGTATGTTTTTCAAATTCGCTGGGCGGGCTTGAACTCTCTACGCTTCGCCTTGCGAATGCTATGAAATCAAGGGGGGCGGAGACGATGGTTATTGTTCCGCCAACATCGCCGCTCCAGCGACGTGCGCAGGAATTAGGTCTTGGCTTGGCAACTCTTGCGCCGCGATGGAAGTACGGCGATATTCCCACGGCACTCCGGCTTGCAAAGCTTCTCAAAGAAAATCGAATTGCAAAAGTTGTTTTGATGCAGTCGCAGGACATCCACCTCGCATCTCTTGCCGCATATTATTCCCCGGGCGTAAAACTCATATTTTACCAGCAGATGGATTCGCGGCACAACAAAAGGGATTTCTGGCATACATGGATTTTTTCAAAACTCTCGCTCTGGATAACCCTTACGCACGGTATGAAAAACAATGTTCTATTTTCTACCCGCATGCCGGAGGCGAAGGTGAAGGTTGTTCCGTTGGGGACCGACCTTTATCGGTTTGATCCTCGGAACTATAATACGCTGGAAACACGGACATTTTTTGGTTTGCCGCATGAAAAAAAGATCATCGGTGTGCTCGGCCGCCTTGATCCCGGGAAGGGTCAGGAAGTTTTGATCCGTGCGATCCCCGAAGTTGTGAAGCGCCATCCAGATATATTGTTTCTTATTGCTGGTGAAGAAACCACCGGGGAGCCGGGCTACAAGGCGTACTTAGAAAAACTTTGCCGCGCGATTACTGTAGATAAATATGTGAGATTTCTTCCTTTCACCGACGACGTTCCCCGTTTGATGGCCGCCCTCGATGTCTTCATCCTTCCTTCCTTCAGCGAAACCTTTGGCCTCGTTCTCATTGAAGCAATGGCTATGGAGAAACCTGTTATCGCTACCAATGCCGGTGGTCCGCCTGAAATAATTGTAGACGGTAAAACCGGGCTGCTTGTCGAGCCGCGAAATGTGGAAGCCATTTCCTCTGCAATCGAAAAAATCCTCGGTGACGACGTTCTTCGGGCCACCCTTGCAAACTCTGCTCGCGAAGAAGCTCTCCGGCGATTCAGCATGGAGAGTTGCGTCGATGAATTGCTTGAGATGTTAGCCACAATTTAAGTAATTCGTTGACAGCATGATTTCAATGCTACCTCCTTCCGATGTTGATTGTTTCTATCGCCAAAATTCTTATACCAAAATCCGAAGACAGAACGGCTTTTTGTTCTTTGCGAATATTGCGGGTCGCAGGCCAATCGTCGTAGCCAAAATCGGGCGCATCCTTGAACAATCCGCCGCACCCGGCAAATTATTTTTTGACATGCAACGGCTTTCAATGTATATTGATGGCGGATGGGCCAAAAGATCTGGAAACAATTGCTTTTAAGTTTACATCGCTGGAGCGAAGTAGATCGGTCTAACGACGTTTTTGGCTGCCAAGTTTCCTACTCAAAATGATTCAAGCGGCCCGATGTAGCGCAAGCCATTGTCGAAAACCTTATAGAAGATCATTTAGTAATGGCACTTCGAAAAGTATTAACTCTTCTCGCCTGCTTTTGTAACTTGGCTTTCGCACAGTACAATCTCGATTATTTTATTAATAAGGCATCGGAGAACTCGCCCGTTATTAAGGAATACGGAAATCTCTATCTCATGAACGGCCTTCAAAATGATCTGGACAAAGCTCAGAATTCAGCGTTCCAGGTTTATCTATCGAGCGATATCTTGTTTTCCCCATATTTCAATAACAACGGGGTTCCGTTTACTGCGAATCCGAACCAAAATGCAATTGGCTATGACGCTGCAATTACAAACGGCGGTTTGTATTCTTCTCAAATAAATGTCGAGAAGAATATTTTTAACAGCGGGCTTCTCGATGCCCTTAGCCAACAACGGTTTGCACAAGGAAGAAGTTATGAGAACAAATCACGTCAGGAAAGGCACGCTATCGAAAAACAAGTTACCGATCAGTACTTGAACACGCTTCAGTCGCTTCTCCTCTACAAGCTTTCCAAAGAGATTGAAGTGAATTTACAAAACCAGTTGGCAATTACGGGCGACCTTCTTGCGAAAGGATACACCAAGACGCAGGATTATCTTTTGCTTAGCATTGAAATAAAGTCGCAGATGATCGAGATGGATCAGACTTGGCAAAATTACAGAACGGGGCTTTTGCAGCTTTATTCGCTTTGTGGGTTGAGAGATACTCAAACGGTAATTCTTGACACCGTCGAATTGATGCAAACGATGACAAAGTTCGGCTCGGAATTTCTTGCTCAATACGAGCTTGACAGCTTGAGTGCGGCAAGCCAGCAGCGCGCGTTTGAGACAAGGTACCTGCCTCAAGTAAACGTCTTTTTCAATGCCGGATTGAACGCGGTAGAATTAACCGGTATCCAGCGGAAATTTGGGTTAAGCGCCGGTTTGAACTTGTCGCTTCCCATCCTCGACGGCGATCAGAAAAGCATCACTCGCCAGCAAACGTATCTTTCCGAGCAATCCCTGTCCAATTACAAGGCTTTTCTTGCCGGTCGTATTGTAACGTGGAGATTTGATGCAGAGAATAAGACCGTCTCGCTGAAAAAAAATCTGGAGGATATGAAAGAACAAATCAGCGACTACAAGAAGCTGCTTGAGCTTTCGAAAAATCAGCTTCAACACGGCGATATATCGATGATCGATTATCTGACGTTACTGAAGAATTATGTCGACCTCCAAAAAAACAATATTACTGCCGAAATAAATTATCAGCTTGAAATAAACGATTACAACTATTGGAATTGGTAGAATGAACTATTACAAGTATTTGCCCCGGGAAATAATGTTGGCGGTCTTCTTGCTTTCTTTCCCCATGCTCTTTATCTCTTGCAGCGGAAAGGAAAGCGGAGCGAATGAAACGAGCAGCCGTACACCCGTTCAAATAACTCACCCGGTATTGATGACGATCGATGATTATCTGACGCTGAACGGCAATACTATCTTTTTGAAAAAAGAAATCATCCGGTCGACCTTTGATGGGTTTGTTGAAAAGGTTTTCAAAAACATCGGCGACGACGTTAACACCGGCGAGGTTATATTCCAATTAAAGACTAAAGAGCTTGCGGCAAGCGACAGCATCGATTTCAACATCGGCAAACAATTATTCAAAGGGGCGGTGTACATCAAAGCCGGTTCGGCGGGGGCTCTTACGGAATTGGATTTTCACGAAGGCGATTATGTAACATCGGGGGAACAGATAGCGATTATTTCTAATCCCTCTTCCCTTAGGATAAGGCTGAATGTTCCGTACGAGGATGTTCTGAAAACTCGTATCGGTTCAGCATGTGAGATCAATCTTCCGAACGACGTCAACATTCCCGGCACAATTGAAAAAAGTGTTCCGTCGGTTGATCAATCGACACAAACCCAAGCCTTTCTGATCAAGCTCAACCGTTTTGAAAATATTCCTGAGAACCTGAACGTCATCGTAACAATACCGTTCGAACATTCTAAAAACGCAACCGTTGTGCCGAAATCTTCCATCATGACAAACGTCACTCAGGATTCCTTTTGGGTTATGAAGCTCATTAACGATTCAATGAGTGTCAGGGTTGACATCGAAAAGGGAATTGAGAACGACAGCGTTGCACAAATTCTGCGACCCCGCCTTGAACCATCCGATAGAATACTCCTCACCGGCTCCTACGGTTTGCCTGATACCGCTGAAGTTGAGATCGTGAAATGAATAACTTCTATGTAAAATACAAAAGTCCGGTTGCCGTCATCCTCTTTATGATTTTGTGTGGCGGGATTTATGCGCTCCTCAACATCAAGTCCGGATTATTCCCCGACGTTACTTTTCCGAAAATAAAGATCATTGCAGATAATGGCGAACAGCCGGTAGACAAAATGACCGTCTCGGTCACGGTTCCCCTTGAGAATGCCATTAAGAGAGTGCAGGATTTAAACTTAGTAAAAAGCGCGACAAGCAGGGGAAGCTGTGAAATATCGGCTTTCTTCAATTGGGACTCGGATATTGATCTCGACAAACAACGCGTTGAGGCGGCGATAAACGAGATCAAGGAAAGCCTCCCGCAAGGAATGAATATCTCTGTTGAAAAGATGAACCCTTCCATCTTTCCCATAATGGGATTCTCGTTGGAGGGCAAGGGGTATAGCGATATTGAATTGCGGAACATAGGCGAGTACACAATCAAACCGTTTCTATCAAGAATTAACGGCATATCCGAGATAGCGGTTGCAGGGGGAAAGGTTGAAGAGTATCACGTCATTTTGAATCCGGTTAAGATGGCGAACCTGAGACTCTCTCAGCAGATTGTTGCAAATAAAATTTCCGAGTCGAATTTTATCTCTTCAAACGGTTACGTGAACGATTACAATAGGCTCTATTTAACATTAACCGAGGCTACACAGAATAGCAAGGAAGAACTGGAAAACCTTTCAATATTGAACGGCCCAAAGCGCGAAGTGAAACTGAAGGACATTGCTCAGATCGAAATCGGATCCGAAAGAAGTTATGTTAAAATAAAAGCGAACGGTAAAGCGGTTCCTCTCATACACATTTTAAAGCAGCCGAATGCCAACCTCATAGACGTTGAAAATGCGGTAAAAGAACAACTCCCTCAGCTCGAAAAAATACTTCCCAAAGGCATTATCCTTCGCCCCTTTTATGATCAGGCAGATTTCGTTTCTGACGCAATCGGCAGCATTAAGGACGTCGTCTGGATAGGCCTTCTGCTCGCCATTCTTGTAACGGTGATTTTTCTCCGTTCATTTAAAGCAAGCTCGGTTATCTTGGCAACGATACCGATCACGCTTGCCTTGACATTCATTGTTCTGTTTGCCGCAGGCTATGCGATAAATATCATGACGATCGGAGCGATTGCCGCGGCGATCGGCCTAATCATCGATGATGCAATCGTCGTGGTGGAGCAAATTCATCGCACCCACGAAGAAAACCCGGCAGAAACAAGTCAAGCGTTGGTCATCGAAGCGATTAGATATCTAATTCCCGCGATGGTCGGCTCTTCGCTGAGCACGATTGTAATTTTCCTTCCCTTTTTCTTGATGAGAGGCATAGCGGGCGCCTATTTCAAGGTTCTCACGAACACGATGATTATCACCTTGGTTTGCTCATTCTTTGTGACATGGATCGGCCTGCCGGTAATCTATCTCCTTTTTTCAAAGAAAGAATCGGCACTCCAGTACCATCGGGAAGTTAAAAAGAGAGCATGGGTTTACTTTTTTGTTAATCGGCCATGGATTGCAATTGTTTTTGTCATCTTCTTGATCTCTGCATCGATGTTTATCATTCCAAGACTCCCCTCGGGATTTTTGCCCGACATGGATGAAGGATCGATCATCCTCGATTTTACAAGTCCTCCCGGAACCTCACTTGAAGAAACCGATAGGATGCTGAACGTGGTGGATAGCATTTTAGAGACAACTCCCGAGGTTGAAAGTTATTCTCGTCAGATCGGGACTCAGAACGGATTTTTTATAACGGAGCCGAACACCGGAGACTACACAATCCAGTTAAGGAAAAAAAGAAGCTCAACAACCGATGAGGTGTCGGATGATATTCGTCAAAGGGTTGAAGCCAAGCTTCCCGCATTGAGGGTGGACTTCGGGCAAATCATAGAAGATATGATCGGCGACCTGATAAGTGCTAGACAGCCTATAGAAATTAAAATTTTTGGCGATAATCCGGTTACACTGAGAGAATTGGCTGAACAGGTTGCTGCCATTGTTGATCAAACCGAAGGAACCGCGGACGTCTTTAACGGTGTAACAATTGCAGGCCCCGAGATACTATTTAGACCGAAGACGAAGGAATTAGCTCAGTACGGATTGACGCCGAGTGACTTGCAATACCAAATGAATTCAAAAATAAACGGACAGGTTGTCGGCAGTGTGCTGGGGCAAAACCAGTTAATTAATATCAGGATGTTCGATGGTAAATTATATAATACCATGAACGATTTGAAGCATGGCTTTCTTGTTTTGAACGATGGTTCTATCAAACCGGTGAATGAATTTGCGGCCGTCGATTACGTTAAGGGTGTTGCTGAAGTTGACAGGGAGAATTTAAAGCCGCTGTATGACGTTGTCGCCAGGCTGAACAACCGCGATCTTGGAAGCACCCTAAGGGACATTCAAAACAAAATTCGGCGCGAGATAAAATTGCCCACCGGTTACGAAATCGTCTATGCAGGTTCATATGAGGAACAACGACAAGCATTTGCCGATTTAATGATCATCTTAATCCTCGCCATATTGTTGGTCTTTACCGTAATTTTATTTTTGTTTAGAAATATAAAAGTCACACTGGCCATTATTTTTATAGCGATACTCGGAATCTCCGGAAGCTTCATTGCACTTTTCATTACCGGTACACCGCTCAATGTCGGAAGTTATACCGGCCTTATTATGATTGTCGGTATAATAGGAGAGAATTCGATATTCACCTATTTGCAATTACAGGAGTTTCAAAAAGCCGGACATAATTTAAACGACTCGATCGTCTATTCCATTTCGACAAGGCTGCGTCCAAAGTTGATGACAGCGTTTGGCGCTATCATTGCGCTTTTGCCGCTTGCATTCGGAATAGGAACCGGCGCACAGATGCACCAGCCGCTTGCAATTGCTATCATAGGCGGATTCATTATAGCGCTCCCCTTATTGCTGATTGTGCTTCCGTCAATTTTAAGGATGATTGAGGAATAAGATTTTGCGCCGTTTTATTATTCTCTACTTTCGGAGAAGCTCTTAGATGGATATGGCTTTTTTGGTACGGCATCTTTTAAACTTGAGCCGTTGAAGTGCAGATAATCGCCACGCTGGTTTTTTCAACGAAAGCGTCTTGCTGTCAATTATTCCGAAAAATTTGACATTTTTATCCATTGCAGGAACCATGAGAAGTGTAAGATTGTTAAAGACGCGAGCCGATATATGGCGATTTTAGTGGGAATTTAAGCCTCCCTCCCGTTCATACCGTAGTTGCATAAATACGTGATCTACACCATTGTTTTTTGGATCTATTTGCGTATCTTGTATACAGTTGAAAGAGAAAATTGACGCTTCAGCCAAAGCTCTCGATTAGTAGGTAAGCCAAACTAACTAAGGATCATAAGTGGGAACATCAAAGGTCATCATAGGTCTCGGTGCATACGTTATGATAGGTATGTATGCACTGCTGTTTACCTCGACTGACCAGGCAATATACACCGTTGCCCAGACCCAGGCTTATCATGATGATGCGCGGCAAATTTCCAACGCGGGCGTAAAATTTGCACTTGGAGATGTCGGAGGCAATTCAGG
>JBAUMC010000035.1:0-44498 GCA_049578505.1 Bacteroidota bacterium
TTGCGTTTGTATCTCTCATTTTGACGCGTGTTATTTTGTTTCCAAGAAAAACATAACATTTGTTAATTAGCGGGGAACGACCGGTTCCTATGGAATAAATTCTTTTACGCGTAGTTAAGTTACTGTAGAGTAAACGGCTATCACTATAGATTTTATTCGCTCGTTACCATCGAAAGCGTTTCGAAAATACTCAATGAAAAAGGTTTTCCCTTTCCATACAAGTGCTGGAGAAACTTTTCAAGGAGGACGATATATGAAGACCCTATTGCGCGTTCTTGCGGCAACGATGCTGCTCATGGAAGCAAATGCCTATAGTCAAACAGTAGGAGATTTTCGTTCGCACCAAACGGGAAATTGGAGCGACGTGAATAGTTGGGACCGTTGGGATGGATCCACATGGGTCAATCCGGCGCCCAATTTTCCTACATCGGCGGACGGGGTTGTCGCGATACTCAACGGACACACGATAACTCTTGATACGACTATCTCTCTTGATCAGATGAATATCAACGGCGGCGGCACCATTGTTGTCGGAATTGGAAAAACACTGACTGTCGCCGACGCTGCCGACAGCATCGATATGGTTGTGAGCGGAACGCTCAACAACTTTGGGGCACTTGCCGTAACGGGTAGAATAAGTTTTGAAAATGGCGGGCTCTATATTCATAGTACTCCCGCGGGAGGTGGATCGCTGCCGACAACCACATGGCGAGTGGGATCGACTTGCAGGATTGACAGTTCCTCCGGCTCCAATCCATCAAACATCAACACCCAGAGCTTCTTTAATTTTGTATGGAACGCTACAAACCAGGGAGCCAATGGAGGACCGAATTTTGCTGACGGAGCGGTCATTGCGGGTGATCTGACGATCACCAGCTCGAAGAGTTTTCAGTTCAGGATTACCAACCTCAACGGGGGTCAAACTAAGAGTGTTTACATTCGCGGAAATGTCAATGTGAACGGAGCGACGGCGCTTCTCACCTCAACCGGCAGCGGAGCAGACACGATCGCCAAAGCTATTATCAACGTGGACGGCAATGTCAACGTTTCCGCCGGACAACTGAGCCTAGACAACAGCAGCAGCGCTTATGCCGTCTGGAATGTAAAAGGAAATCTGAGCGTCGCCGGTGGGACTCTCCAAAGCGGAACGAGCGGTTGGTACGGCCGGCGAACGTTGAATTTTACAGGAGGCGGGACGCAAACGTTTACAGTTGTTTCTCCCGGCACGATAGGTACCGCGGCAACCCTTTTTAAGGTGAGCAACGGCACGACCCTTCAGATGAATTCTCCTTTCGCGCTCATGGCGAACGGGGCGCTCAGCCTTGAATCGCGCGGCACGATTGTCACGAACTCGACAAACATCATCACAATTCCGGCAACGGGAACCCTCCTTGGGGGAAGCGATTCGAGTTACGTCAACGGTCCGTTGGCGACCGTCGTCGCGGCGACAACCGCAACGAAGACTTTTCCTATCGGTAAAGGGTTGTCCTATCGACCTGTGACCCTTACGCTTAATCACGATGCGGCGACCGCCACGACATATACGGCAGAAGTATTCAATGCTGCTCCGCCTGCGCGGACTCTTCCCGCCGCGTTGAGCGGTGTTTCTTCGGTGCGGTATTATCAAATCACAAAAGGGAGCGGAGCTAATCTCTCCCCCACTCTGGGAGGAACAATACAGCTTGCATACGGGCCTGACGATCTTGTCGCGGACTCTTCGGTTGTGCGTGTTGCGGAAGATTCCGCTGCCACAACCTGGATTAGCCTTGGTGGGAGCGGTACGGTGAGCGGTAAAGGGACAATCACATCGAATGCATTCTTCTCCCTCTCAACGAACAATTTCGTTTTGGCAACGGCTAATACCGGAGTGTTGGCTTCGTTGGCAACACTGTCGACAACTTCTGTGACCAGAATCTCCACGACTATCGCCACGACAGGGGGCAACGTCACCAACGACGGCGGCGGCGCAGTTTCCGCCCGAGGGGTTTGTTGGAATACGTCTGGAACTCCATCCATCTCGGACTCGAAACTTTCAGGAGGTGCAGGAACAGGAGCGTTCACAAGTTACCTGACCGCACTCACTCCGGGGACTACGTATCACCTCCGCGCCTATGCTACAAATTCAGCCGGAACTGCGTACGGAAACGAAGTGGTATTCAGCACGCTTGCTTCGATCGTCCCGCCGACAGTGACGACGACGACGGTCTCGAATATTCAAGTTACAACGGCGATCAGTGGAGGAACGGTGACCGATTGGGGCGGCGACAGCGTGACGGCGCGCGGTGTGTGCTGGAATACAACAAGCACGCCGACAATTAGCAATTCGCATTCGTCGGACGGAAGCGATGTCGGATCATACGCGAGCGGGCTTGCGCCTCTGATCGGGAACAACTCCTACCATGTTCGGGCCTACGCCGTCAACAGCGCAGGTGTGGGATATGGCAATGATCTGTCGTTCACAACGCAGTTGCCGCAGCCGGATACGACCGTCGTCGTTGCCAAAGATGGGAGCGGAAATTATACGACGGTTCAAGCGGCATTCAGGGCTGTGCCTTCCGGCTACACAGGTCATTGGAGAATTTTTGTGAAGAAGGGAACCTACTACGAAAAGGACACGCTGGTGAGCGGCAAAATCAACGTGGTTCTGGAGGGAGAGTCGCGGGATAGTACCATCATTACATATGATGATTACGGCGACAAATACGGCGGGAATAATTCCGGCAATCCTGGAACGAGCGGCTCCTTCTCGATCGCAATCGATGCAAGCGACTTTACTGCCAAGAATATCACTCTTCAAAACACCTATGCGCCGCAAGCCGGCATCAGCGGTACGCAGGCCGTTGCACTGAGAGTACAGGGCGACCGGCATCAATACATTAACTGCAAGCTCCTCGGGTATCAGGATACATATTACACGTGGGGAGGGAGCGGTGTGGGACGTCTCTACCACAAGAATTGCTTCATCGAAGGGAGCGTCGATTTTATTTTTGGCCGCGACATAGCGATCTTTGACAGCTGCACGATCCATGAAATAAGGAACGGAGGAACGCTCACTGCCGCCAGTACCGATGCGACGACCCAGTACGGATATGTTTTCCGTAACTGCACAATTCTCGCCGACTCAATCGGATATGACGGAGTCGTCGATGCCGCTTTCTATTTTGGAAGACCCTGGCAGGCAAGTCCAAAGACGGTGTTCATTAATTGCTACGTCCCCGCAAACCTGAGCCCTGCCGGTTGGCTTTCATGGAATGTAACTCCCGCGTTGTACGGGGAATTTCATAGTTATGGTCCGGGCTCTTCAACTTCGGGTCGTGTTGCATGGTCTACGCAGCTGTCGAGTGCCGATACAGCCAATTATTCGCCTGCACATATTTTCGCAAGAAACTCTGCGGCGTCAAGCCTGATTCTCTATGATTGGTTACCATCGGAATCTGTTTCGTCGGGCAATCCTACTTTAGTTGTTGCCAATGAGCATGCCCCGGTACCGAAGGGATTCACGTTGAGCGAGAATTATCCCAACCCGTTCAACCCGACGACGACCATCGATTTCACCGTGGGTGAAAATGGCCGGGCTACTCTGAGAGTCTATAATATTGTCGGCCAATTGGTCGGAGAATTGTTCAACGGCGATGCCGAGTCCGGAAAAATCTATCGCGAGAAGTTTGATGCATCCCGGTTCGCTTCGGGAACCTATTTCAGCGTTCTCCAAATGGGCAACAAAAGGCTCGTTCAAAAAATGTCATTATTAAAATAGTCGAAATACGAGATGAGTACTGGATATCGAACTGTAAACTGCGCGGCTCTGTGGAACTCGGTAAATCTCCGTGCCACTCTGTGTAAAATCTTTTCACAGAGATCCACAGAGGAGGCACAGAGGTTCTCAAAGGCAATATCTCGAATGATTATGGCCGCGAAATGTTTTGCCATCGTAGTGATCGCGTTGATCCTGACGCTCAACTCGGCTGAGGCTCAGCTCTACGTTGCGGCCACCGGAAGCGATACTAGTGCTGGAACGATCGATGCGCCCTTGAAAACGATCACCAAAGCATTATCGATCATGCATGCGGGGGATACGGTCTATGTCCGCGGAGGCACTTACGCGTTGACAAGCACGATCAGCACGCCGAAGAGTGGTACGAGCAGCGCGATGTATAATCTCTTCGCCTATCCCGGTGAACGGCCCTTTCTCGATTTCAGTGCAATGGCAATTTCGAGCAGTAACAGAGGGATCAACCTCAATAAGAATTATTGGTACATCAGGGGATTCGATATCTGGAAGGCAGGGGATAACGGGATCATCATCAGCGGCTCAAACAATATTGTCGAGAACTGTTCGTTCAGCGAAAATGGAGACACCGGAGTCCAGTTGGGAGGAGGCGCATCGAACAATCGTATCATCAATTGCGACTCGTACTTTAACGTTGACCCGAGTCAGGGAAATGCGGACGGTTTCTCTCCAAAACTCGACGTGGGGACGGGCAATTATTTTTACGGATGCCGTTCATGGCAGAACTCGGATGACGGCTGTGACGGGTATCTGCGCCCGTCCGACAGCGTGAACACGACGTTTGAGAATTGCTGGACTTTTCACAACGGATATTTGAAGAGCGGTGCGGCGAGCAGCGGAAACGGCA
The DNA here is from genome assembly GCA_049578505.1 of Bacteroidota bacterium. Lineage (GTDB taxonomy): Bacteria > Bacteroidota > Ignavibacteria > UBA10030 > UBA8401 > JAGVPT01. The sequence continues at coordinate 4,638 of JBAUMC010000035.1, forward strand.
ACGGTTTTAAAATGGGCGGAGGCGACAACTCAAATGCCGATAGCCTCCGTCATAACATGACCTTGATACATTGTCTCTCCTTTGACAACCGGGTAAAAGGGTTCGATCAGAATAACAATCGCGGTTCGATGACTTTGTTAAACTGTACTTCTTTTAGAAATGGAATGAACATTAACATAAGCGCCCGTGTGAAAACAGGGTCCGTCGTGACCGTGGAGAACTGCATTTCTGCCGGCTCCGGCGCAGTTTCGCTCCTCTCGACCGCTGTGCAGGCGACAAACAGCTGGCTGTCTCCTTATTCAGTGACGGACGCCGATTTTATTAGTATGGATACTGCGGGCGTTACAGGGCCGCGCAAACCGGACGGAAGCTTGCCGGATCTCTCTTTTATGCATCTTGCGCCGGGGAGCGACCTGATCGATGCAGGCACCGATGTCGGGTTGCCGTACAACGGGAGCGCCCCCGATCTTGGCGCATTTGAGTCGGCGAGCGTAACCCGAACTTCGTACGGCGATCGGATAATCGTGCCCCGTTCGCCGGTTCTATCGCAAAATTTTCCTAACCCGTTCAACCCGAGCACGAAGATCAGTTATCAGTTGGCAGTGAACAGTGATGTGACATTAGCGATATTCAACGAGTTGGGAGAGAAGATTGCTACGCTCGTCAACGAGCGTCAGGTCGCAGGAGTTCATGAAGTGATTTTTTCAAGCCTGGAGTATCCGAGCGGTGTCTACTTCTACCGTTTGGAGGCGAACGGCACCATGCTCTCAAAGAAAATGATTTTACTAAAGTGACGGAGGATGAGGAGCGAGGAGAAGATTCATCATCAATTCACCTAAACGTTGGCGCTCTATAGCTAGCATCCAATATTTTTACGGAGAGCAGTATGAAAATACTTCCCGCAACAAAGCTCATTGCTTTGGTTCTATCATTAATACCTCTCGTCGCCTTCGGCCAATCGACGCTGCAAGGCGTCGTAACGGATTCGCTGACGAACGAGAAGCTCATCGGAATCAATATCATTCTCCAAGGAACGTCGCTCGGATCCGCGACGGACATTGAAGGGGCGTACCGCATCGCTGCAATTCCGCGACGCTCCTTCACGATCAAGGCATCGTGCATAGGATATGAAACAAAATATTTCGAAGTGGATTTCTCCACTAAGACCGAAGTGCAATTGAACGTGCGTCTCAACCAGACGATCCTGCAGGGACAGGCTGTGGTGATCACGGCGCAGATGCGCGGCCAGGTTGCAGCGATTAACCAACAAGTCTCTTCCAAGACTATTGTCAATGTCGTTTCGGAAGAGAAGATTCAAGAGCTTCCAGATGCGAACGCGGCGGAAGCAATCGGACGCTTGCCTGGGGTTTCGCTGATTCGTTCAGGCGGTGAGGCGACCAAAGTCGTTCTCAGAGGCCTCAGTTCGAAATTCAGCAACATTACCGTGGATGGAGTGAAGATCCCGTCGACCGATTCCACATCGCGCGACGTGGACCTCAGCACCATCTCGCAGGGAGAGCTTGCCGGTATCGAGCTCCACAAGACACTCACCCCCGACCAAGATGGAGATGCCATCGCCGGCTCGATCAATCTGGTGACACGGAAGGCTCCGTCGGAGCGCCAGATCACCTTCGACCTGATGGGAGATTACAACCGCCTGATGAATTCTGCAAGGCAGTACGACATCATCGGACGGTATGGGCAAAGATTTTTTAACGATGTCCTCGGCGTACAGCTGCAGGGGAACACCGAGAGGAAGATCAGAAGCAAAGAGGATATCACGTACAGCTACGCGTATTACAAACCAATCAACGATCCCACTTCGCAATGGAATGACGATTACCGAATGGCGCCTTTCACAGTCGATTTCACGGATGAGGTCAGGACGAGGAACGGCGGTCAAGCCATCTTCGACGTCAATACACCCGACAGCGGGTCGGTAAAGTTATCAGGGCTTTACAGCAGCACCGGCAGAAATATCATGCTCTATGACCGGGTGTATCCCGGCATTACGGGTGGGGGAGGTTCGTGGGACTATAACTACCGTTACACCGAGCTCACAACGAGCACCGACAACGCCTCCCTGCAGGGAAAAAATTTTCTTGGCGGGTTCAACGTCGATTGGAGCGCTTCGTACGCCGAATCGCGTGTTAACAATCCGTACGATTTCGCGATGAAGTTTACGGAAACTCCTGGAGTCGTTCCGGGAGGAGTTCCTTCCGGCCGTGACCGTCCGGATCTTTATATCATTCCGTACGCTCTCAATAACTTCTCCGCTGCCGCTTGCTCCACTTCCGTCTTTTATCAGCAGAACAATTTCGACAAAGAGAGAACCGCTTTTGTCGACGTCACAAAAACCTACACATTGTCCGACCTTTTTTCCGGCGACTTGAAGATAGGTGGAAAGTACAGAGACAGAACGCGATGGATGGACAAGCAGGAACTCGACGACAACAACTACCTCCATGGGTTTTCATCAATCGGCGTTGACACTACGCTGCTACAGTCGAGCCGTTTCGCCAACTACTACACCAATCGATCAGGCTCCGGACCCTCGTTGTCTGATTTCGTCGATTATCCGGCCCCGTCCCGCAATCTGCTTGGTCTGTACAAGATGACACCACTTATCAATGTTGATGCGTTGAAGCTCTGGTATCAGTTGGTGAAAAATGCTACAGTTAGCGGCTCCGCGGAATTTGGCCCGAGTGCGCTGGCCGAGCTTGGCGACTACAGCGTGCAGGAGAGAGTCGGTGCAGGATATCTTATGAACACATTCAACATCGGCCAGGTGATGACCTTGATCGCCGGCGTGCGCGTTGAGCAGGAATCGGACGACTACGGTGCAAAATTCACTGACGGCGCAATTTCGACCATAGGGATACAGCAGATTACACCCAAGCCGCTCCAGGATTCTACGACCCACTATTCTGAAACCATTTGGCTTCCGAATGCTCAGATGTCCATCACGCCGACAGATTATTTGACAATTCGGGCTGCCGCCTACAAGGCGCTGGCCAGACCCGACTTTAATTTCCGTCTCCCCTCCTTCAATATTTCCGGGTCAGGCGGTCAGACGTTCGACCTTGGCAACCCGAATCTGAGAGATACAAGAGCGTGGAATTATGAATTGAACACTCAATTTTACGGCAATACGATCGGTCTCGTTTCTGTCTCCGGGTTCTATAAAGTGATCGACAACCTCTACCATCAGATGAACAATGTGAGTATCGACGGGGTCGATTCGTTGTTCAAGACGATGGGGTTGACCTGGCAGACAACCGCACCGTTCGCTTCAATCATCAGTCAACGCTCGATTCATGTTCTGACAATGCCATACAATTCGGATAAAACATCGTACGCATGGGGGTTCGAATTCGAGCATCAGATCAATTTCGGTTTCCTTCCCGGCTACCTCAGCAATATCACGCTGTCGTATAACGCATCGATCACGCGATCCGAGACGTACATCATCGGAAGCGAAACAATCGCTACCTCGGAGACGACAATCGTTCGGAATAAGCCGGTTGTGTCGAGCGTATTCCATCATGACGCCATTGACCTGAAGAGAGAATCTGAAGGCCAGCCCAATTTCTACGGCAACGTAGCTCTCGGCTACGACATCGGCGGATTTTCCGGACGGGTGTCGGTCTTCTTCCAGGACCAGTACATCCAATCGTATTCGCAGGATGGGCAGGCAGACGTCTATGTTGACCCTTTTACGAAATGGGATCTCGCACTGAAACAAAAACTCAATGAAACATTTTCTTTGATTCTCAATGTCGACAATTTCACCAATCGCCAGGAGACGACTTCTTTCAAGGATAATGTTACTCCCTGGCAGATTCCACGCACTGCCGAATTGTATGGCACTACCGTGGATTTCGGCGTGAGAGTTTCGTTGTAGAACGGAATACAGCACTCATTCACTGATTTCGCCATTGCCGAGAGGAGGTGATAGCTAAAAGGTTTTCGTTCAATGTTCGATGTGAGGGGGAATCGCAATTTCGAGAGAGCAAAATCGTTTTTACGTAATTCACGATCCATTCCATGTTACATCAAGGAGGATGTTATGTTTAAGCTCAGTCACATTTTTCCTGCCTTACTCATCCTGATGCTTCCGATGGTATTATTCGGTCAGGCATTGGTTCTACAGGACTACGCAGGGTCGGGAAATCAGTACCTCAACACGCTGATTTTCCAGGATACCTCGAGTGCCGCATTTCAGAGCGGAACGCGCGTTTACGTATTGAAGAAAGATGGAGTCTATCTCCTCAACGCACAACTATCGTTTGCAAATAAGACCCTCAATTTTCGCGCCGAATACGGGAGTACCGGCCACTATGATCCTACGGTATATCTCTATCCGGGTCCGAATGGAAACCCCCCGGGAGAGTTCGCAAATCTCGCCGGCGGAACTATTAATCTTAAACACATTATCATCACCGGATATTACGAACCGGTCGACTCTAACCTCGACCATTTGCAAGGCGGCCTCATCGACCTGAACGCATCCGGCAGCGGTGGCAGCATCTTCATTGACAGCTGCATCTTGAAGTCCGTTAACGGCAATTTGATCAGAACAGACGGAAAACCAAGTACCATCTTGGTAACCAACACCATCTTTGCCGATATGGGGTTTGAGGGAACGTCCAATTTCGGAGCCGGTAAGGCGTTCGACTTAAGAAACAATGATGTTGATCTTTGCGACATTGAAAACTGCACATTCATTAATCTTCAGGACCGGGTAGTAAGGCATTACCAATCAACACTCGGCCCGATTCACAACTTCATTTTTAATCATAACACCGTCGTCAACAGCGTTTCGTACCACGGGTTCCTCTCTCTCGGGAGAGTCGACTCGACAGGCACGGGCACGCTCCAGATAACAAACAACCTGCTCGTCGACCATTTCGCGCTCGGAGCAGACACGGCATACATTCGTCAGGTCGAATTCAGCGATCCCGGCGAGCTTGATTCAGTAAATTTGCAGCCGAGAATGGCATGGGTGCTGACCAATCCAAACCTTGCTGCAAAATGGAACATTTCGAACAACTACTATGCGGTTTCGGATTCTGGTCAGGCCATGCTGAACCTGCCTCTCCCGAACGGTCCGTTTTACCAGAGCGAAGGGCCGTGGTTAACCTGGGGAATGAACAGGGTGTTGGCTTCACAGGGCAAGGATACAACCAAGGGCTTCAAACAGGTATCTATCAAGATGATGAATACGCCTCCGCTGATGACGAAGATGATCCGTTGGATCTATGGACCTCGGGCAACTGGTGGAGACGGAAAACAGAAGAACGGCAATGACCCGAATTTCACGAAGGCTTCACCTGGGCATTGGACCTACGACTACAATCGGAAGCATGTCGAGTACTATTTCGACACGTTGAATTGCAAGTTCGCAGGTACTCCGACAACGCTCGCCGCTATGACGACGACCGATGGACTCACTGCGGGTGACCCGCGCTGGGGCGCGCCGGTGACGGCTGTGGCCGAAGCCCAGTCAGAGTTGCCGACGGAATTCTCGTTGGCGCAGAATTATCCTAACCCGTTCAACCCTTCAACGCAAATCGCGTACACCGTTCCAAAAGGGTCCGAAGTTACATTGGAGATTTTCGATGTCCTTGGCAGAAAGGTTGCTACCCTGGTGAACGGATTCGTGAAACCCGGCTCTTACACTACCGAGTTTAACGCCTCGAGCATGTCATCGGGAATTTATTTCTACCGATTGTCATCATCGGGAGTTATATTTACAAAGAAAATGATGTTGTTGAAATAAAAGTAGAAACTGCTTTTCAATCTTCTAACGTCATAGTTCCTTCGGGCGCAGGCCGCGGGCAAATTCCGTCCCGGCCTGCGCCCTCAGGAGCATGGCATAGCGATGGTTGCGTTTGCTGGATGTCGGTGGGGAATATCTCGCCGCACTCCAAAGGAGAAAAATGAAATACTTTATTGCCGCCGGATTTGCTTTCGTCTTTTGTCTCTTTTCAGCAACTGTGATCGGTGGTCCGCGTCAACCCTCGACAGATTCTCTAGTTATCCATGCGACGAATCCCATGGCAATGACGCGGATTGATGAGGCAATATCGGTCCCCGTCGCGTTGATCCTCGCGAAAGCTCCGACTTTTGACCCGCGTTCGTGCACCGTCTACTCAGGGGGAATTGAAATACCGAGTCAGATTGATGATAGCAACCGCGATGGAGCACCTGACCTGCTGACATTGGTTACGGAATTCGCGCCGAACGAAGTGAAAGCTATCGTTTTGCATTGGGGAAATGAGGCGGCTCCCAAAAAAAACTATAAGAAGCGAACGCAGGCAGACATGTCCATCAAAGTGGACTACGAGTTTGTAGATGGAAAATATACGAAGGGAAGGTACGTCACCATCGATTCGGTTCGAGTCCCCGCACTTCACGCCGACCACGACGCTTTGTTTCGACATGAGGGACCGGCATGGGAATCGGACAAGATTGGGTATCGCTTCTATTTAGATGCCCGTAACCGCACCGATATTTTCGGCAAGAAGGTAACAGACATGGTCTTAAACACCGCCGGCGTGCACGACCTCGCTGCGGACAACAACGAATCGTACGAGTCAATGCTGGATTGGGGAATGGATACTTTTAAGGTTGGCACTTCGTTAGGGATCGGTTCCGTCGCGATGCAAAGCGGAGCGGATGTCGTCACCGTTTCAAACACCGACAGCGTGTTTTGTGTTATCGCAGCTAACGGTCCCGTTCGTTCCGATGTGCGGGCTACATACTACGGTTGGAATGTCGCGGGGAAAAAATATGATCTCATCTCGAGTTATTCTATTACAGCCGGAAGCCGGTTGACATTGTGCGACGAGAAGATTTCGCCAAGTTCGTCAAACCTATGCACCGGTCTCGCAAAACATGACAGTACAATCCTCATCGAATCGGCCGGCCGGCTTGACAAAGGTTGGCAATATTTTGGATTGTTTGGAAAACAATCCCGCGCCGGAGACGACATGGGCATCGCTCTATTCTATAAAGGATCGGAGAAAATCGAACGCACCAGCGACAGCGTCAGTCAGCTTGTCGTCCTGCGTCCTCACGAGGGTCAGTTGAAATACTACTTTGCTGCGGCGTGGCAGCAGGAGCAGAACGGAATTACAACGATCGATGAATTTCGTTCATATCTTGAATCGGTCATTGAGAAACTTAATAATCCAATTCTGGTAATTTTTTGAGCCATTCCTGTCGAACGGAAAGGCAATCTGGAAAGACTTTACGATGAAAAAAGAATTCATTCACAGAAATTTTCTTCTGAACACAAAACGGGCGGAAGCGCTATACCACGACTTTGCCGAAGCAATGCCGATTATCGATTTTCATTGCCACCTCTCCCCAAAAGAAATCGCCGAGAACAGGCAGTTTCAAAACTTAACTCAAGTCTGGTTATACGGAGACCACTACAAGTGGCGTGCAATGAGGACGAGCGGCATTGATGAACGGTTTATCACCGGCAACGCGAGCGATTGGGAGAAATTTCAAAAGTGGGCGGGAACCGTCCCTAAAACATTGAGGAATCCCCTTTATCATTGGACACACCTCGAGCTGAAGCGGCCGTTTGGAATCACAGACCGTTTGCTCGACGCGACGACGGCGGAGAGCATATGGGGCGAATGCAATCGAAAACTTGCAACGCCTGAATTCTCAACACAAGGCCTTCTAAAACAAATGAATGTCGAAGTCGTATGCACTACGGATGATCCTACCGATTCCCTTGAATACCATCAAGAGTATTTGAAATCCTCAGCGGGCACCAGGATGTTTCCCACCTTCCGTCCCGACAACGCTTTCGCCGTCGAAGACAGCAAGGTTTTTGCCGGGTATGTGAAATCTCTTTCGAAGGCTGCAAATATCGACATCACGTCGTTTGATCGTTTTCTCGACGCGCTTCGTTTACGGTTTGAATATTTTTCAAAAAATGGATGCAGGGCGTCCGACCATGGACTGGCGGCGATGTATGCGGAAAAGTACACTGACGCACAGGTCAAAGCAATATTCAAGAAATTACTCCAGAAAAAGGTGTTGAGCCCGGCCGAGGTCGCGGCGTTCAAATCGGCCGTGCTCTATGAGTTGGGCGTTATGAACTGGGAACACAAATGGGTTCAGCAGTTTCATGTCGGCGCGATTCGTGACAACAACACGCGGATGATGCAAATGCTAGGCGCCAATACAGGATTTGATTCGATCGGCGACGAGCCCGTCGCCAAGCCGATGGCAAAGTTTTTCGACCGACTCGACAGGGAAAACAAACTCGCAAAGACAATTATCTATAATGTGAACCCTCGCGATAACGAACTATATGCCACGATGATCGGGAATTTTCAGGATGGCTCCGTTCCTGGAAAAATGCAATACGGCGCGGCATGGTGGTTCCTCGATCAAAAAGACGGCATGTCGAAACAAATCGAGGCTCTCTCAAACATGGGCTTGCTCAGCCAGTTCGTCGGGATGATCACGGATTCCCGCAGCTTCCTCTCGTACCCCCGGCACGAGTATTTCCGGCGCCTGCTATGCAACATCCTCGGCGATGAAATGGAGCAGGGGATTATTCCAGACGACATGGTGCTCGTCGGCGCGTTGGTGAAGGACATCTGTTACTACAATGCGAAGAGATATTTTGATTTTAAGTGATCGGATAATGTTGAGTGTTAGGTGAATCTTCTCGTTCCCAGCGTCCCGTTGCGACGTATTCTTCTGGTGTGCGGAGCGCGTTCTCAAACAGAGTTTGGGAACGAGATGAAAAAACTATTATGCCCACGTGCCAATGGCATCCCTTAGGGAAAAGTGTGCATCCATTCTACTGTAAAAAAAAGGAATGTTTGGATTCCCACTTTTCCCTAAGGGATGACGAGCTGAGACAGGGCAATTATGTGAATACCAGAGCAAAAACGTTCAATTCTTCGTATCTTTAAATATAGAACGGTGGAGTGATGAAGACGTCACCGTTGTTTGAAAAATAAAAAGGAATGGTCATGGAAGTGCGATATGCACCGAATGATGAAGCGTATCAAAGGATGACAACGGCTGAACTGAGACGGTCGTTTGTCATCGATAATTTGTTTGCGCCGAATGTTGTAACGATGATCTACTCGGATGTCGATCGGGTAATCGTCGGATCTGCTGTCCCGCTGGCGACGCGGTTGAAACTGGAATCATCGAAGAAAGAAATGGCTTCCGATTTTTTTGCCGAACGGCGCGAAATCGGCATTATCAATATTGGTGGGGATGGGAAATTATACGTGGACGGTACCGCTTATCCGATGGCGTTTAGAGACCTGCTCTATGTTGGTAGAGGAGTCCGGGAGATTGAGTGCGCGAGCGCCGACCCGAAGCGCCCGGCGTTATTTTATTTTGCATCGTACCCATCGCATGCGGCCTATCCGGTCGCTCACGCACGGTTTAACGACTCGACAAAATCGCCTCTCGGATCGACCCATAATGCCAATGTCAGAACGATCACAAAATACGTCCACTCAGAGGGAATCAAAAGCAGCCAGTTGGTCATGGGCTTGACAGAATTGAACGACGGTTCCGTGTGGAATACCATGCCAAGCCATACACACCAGCGCAGAATGGAAGTCTACCTCTACTTTGGGCTCGATGAGGATTCTTTTGTTGTCCACTTGATGGGCAAACCGAACGAGACTAGAGCGCTGATTATGAGAAATCAACAGGCCGTTATTTCTCCTCCATGGTCGATCCATTCAGCGGCTGGAACAAGAAATTATTCGTTCATCTGGGCGATGGGGGGAGAGAATCAAGAGTTTTCGGATATGGACGCCGTGCCGATGAGAGAGCTCTTGTAAGAGCAAAGAACAACGGATCAATAGCACCGTGGAAGATCTCTTTTACTCTAGGAAATGACAACGAACATGACCGGATCGTTAGAAGTAGATCATAAAGTCGGCCATTACCGGTGGACGATATGCGGATTACTATTTTTTGCGACGACAATCAATTATCTCGACAGGAATATCCTCGGGATCCTTGCGCCGACGCTGCAGAAGGAAATCGGCTGGAGCGCCATTGAATACGGCTACATCGGAACGATCTTTCAAGCCGCCTATGCTATCGGTCTTGGGGGCTTCGGATGGTTTGTCGATAAATATGGTACAAAGATAGGCTACGCAATTTCGATCACGGGCTGGAGCATTGCCGCAATGGCCCATGCCCTTGCGAGCACGGTGTTCGGTTTTGGCATCGCCCGTTTTTTTCTGGGTCTGAGTGAGTCGGGGAATTTTCCTTCTGCAATTAAAGCGACAGCAGAATGGTTTCCCAAAAAGGAGCGGGCCCTTGCGACCGGAATATTTAATTCGGGGGCGAACATCGGTGCGGTTGTTGCGCCTGCCGTGGTGCCATGGCTGACGGTGACGTTTGGCTGGCAGTCGGCATTCATTGCAACCGGTGCAACAGGGTTCGTCTGGCTCGTTTTGTGGATCGTTTTTTATGAAAAGCCTGAGGCAGCAAAAAAAGTTTCGAAGCAAGAGATGGCGTACATTCTCAGCGATCCGACGGATTCACAGTCCGAGAAAGTACCCTGGGTACAGCTCCTCAAGTATCGCCAGACATGGGCATTCGTGGTCGGCAAGTTTCTTACCGATCCGGTGTGGTGGTTCTATCTCTATTGGTTGGGGTTGTATCTGAATAACAACTTCGGCGTTACGCTTACACAGATTGGCTTGCCGCTCATCGTTATTTATACGATGACAAGTGTCGGGAGTATCGGCGGCGGATATCTTTCCGGAGCGATGATCAAGCGTGGAATGGCAGTCAATAAAGCACGAAGGGTAACAATGTTGATTTTTGCACTCCTTGTCGTGCCTGTTGTTACTGCCGCCAGCGTTTCCAATATGTGGCTGGCGGTCGGGATCATTGGTCTGGCGGCGGCCTCACACCAGGGATGGTCGGCGAATATATTTACGACGGCGTCGGATATGTTCCCCAAAAAAGTCGTCGGTTCGGTGGTAGGACTCGGCTCATTTGCCGGCTCTCTCGGCGGAATGATTTTCTTGACGGCTGCAGGATATATTGTTCAAGCGACTGGCAGTTATATGATACTCTTTATCATCTGCGGCTCGGCGTATTTGCTGGCCCTCGGTTTGATGTCGCTCCTGACAGCTAACGTCAAGCCGGTTAATCTCTGAGTTCAGCGGATGGAGAAAGAAACAATCACAATATCAGAAGAATAATATATGTCGTACGTAGAGAGTTTATTCAGCCTTGAGGGGAAGGTTGCGGTTGTTATCGGGGGGAGTGGAGTTCTGGGGGGTAGCATGGCACAGGCATTGGGACAGGCCTCCTCGAAAGTAGCAGTCGGCTACCACAACAATGCTGCAGGCGCAGAGAAAGTGGTTCGGGCTATCGAGCAGGCGGGGGGGACAGCGAAAGCCGTCCAGGTTGACACCGCGTCGGAGGCAGGCGTTGAAAAAGGAAAGAATGCAATCATCTCCCTCTGGGGAAAAATTGATATTGTTGTCAACGCGCCCGGTGTTAATTCAACCACTCCGGTTTTTGATATCTCGGATGAAGAATGGAGTAAAATCCTCGACACGAACTTGAAGGGGATTTTTCTCTCGTGTCGTGTTTTTGCAAAACAGATGATCAAGCAGAAAACCGGCGGGAGCATTGTTAATATCTCGTCGGTTTCTTCCGGACCACCGTTGTCCCGTGTTTTCACTTATTCTATCTCGAAAGCGGGAGTAAACAATATGACTCGATTTTTGGCGAAGGAATGGGCGCCGCATAAGATTCGCGTCAACGCCATCATGCCCGGCTTTTTCCCCGCCGAACAGAATCGCAAAATATTGACCGAAGAACGCCGCAAGTCGATTTTCGCCCATACTCCAATGGCGAGGTATGGTGAACCCAACGAATTGTCGGGGGCGCTTCTTTGGCTGGCCTCCGAGCAGGCCTCCTCATTTGTAACCGGCGCAGTCGTTCCTGTCGATGGTGGATTCACGAGTATGACGATCTAGGAATTGTATATCGCAATATGACGTTTATTGAATAAGCATCCATACTGTCGTAGGTCAGAGAATCATGATTGACTGGCCTGTATGTAAGAAGGTAACATGCGTGTAGTCGTAGATAAGAATAACCCGCTCGTTGGGGAGGCATTTCGTCAATTCGGCGAAGTTCAAGCATTAGGGACCAAGGAAATCACGAAAGAGGCTCTCCGCGACGCCGACATTGTCATCATTCGTTCCGAGACCAAGGTGACGAAGGAGTTGTTGGACGGGAGCAAGGTCAAGTTTGTGGGGACGGCCACGATCGGGACGGACCATGTCGACCTCGAATATCTTAGTTCGCACGGAATCGGATTTGCGAGCGCACCGGGATCGAACGCAAATTCGGTCGCAGAGTATTTTGTGTCGGCGGTTCTTACGCTCGCAAAACGGAAAGGTTTTACTCTTGCGGGAAAAACACTCGGCGTCGTCGGGGTTGGAAATGTGGGAAGCAAGGTGGTCAGGAATGCAAAGGCGCTCGGAATGAATGTGCTGAAGAACGATCCTCCTCTCGCCCGTGCTACTGCGGACCCCTCTTACGTACCTATAAACAAATTAATGGGCGCCGATATTATTACCCTCCATGTTCCTTTCACAAAATCCGGCAACGATCCTACATACCATCTCATCAACGATACCCTTATCAGGAAGATGAATCAGGGAACCATCCTGTTCAATACTGCGCGCGGCGCCGTTGTAGACGGCGAGGCATTGAAAGCTGGGATCGAACGAAAGCATCTTGGAGGTGCACTGCTCGACGTGTGGGAAGGTGAACCGCTGATCGATACCGGCTTGATGAAGATGGTAGATGTCGCCACCTCGCATATCGCGGGATATTCATTCGACGGCAAGCTTGCAGCAGTGAACATGACCTACTCTGCAGCGTGCAAATTCTTTGGAGTGCAGGCAACGTGGACTCCCCGGTTTTCACTTCCGAAGCCGGCTGTTGAACGCATTGTCGTGCAGCAGGGTTCCGATTCCAACGAAGAAGTATTCAGAAAAATTGTGTGCCAATGCTACGATATCGAGTTTGATGACCGAGCGTTGCGTTCGATCGCGAATGTGTTGCCGGAAGAGCGCCGGCCGTTCTTCGCACGATTGCGTGCCGAGTATCGCGTGAGGCGCGAATTTTTCACGACGGTTGTCGAATTACCCCCCTTATTAACGGGATTGGCGGAACCGCTCAGGACGATCGGTTTTCGCGTAGAAATCGGGAGGTCTTAGGAAGATTATGGTTATCGGGAAAGACGTTATATCGCGTCAAAAAATGGAAGAAGAGATTTACAGCCTCAGTGAGCAAGCTCTTGCGCCGCTCCACGTTGAAGGAAAGCGCATCCTTGTTATCATTCCGGATACTACACGGCATGCGGAAATTCCTCTCTTTTTTAGGACGATTGGACGGATCCTTGGACCGAAAGTGAGCGCGCTTGATTATCTCATAGCAACCGGCACACATCGTGCGATGGAAACGGAGGCCATTCTCCGCCATGTCGGAATCACCGCTGATGAACATAAATCGAAATTCGCGAAGACAAAATTCTTCAACCATTCGCACAACGACCCGGCACAGCTCCGGACAATCGGGAGAATTTCGGCTTCAGAAATGTCCTCGCTCTCCGAGGGGTTGTTTACGGAAGCTGTTGATGTCACCATCAACAAACGCATTTTTGATTATGACCACATCATCCTGATCAGCCCTGTCGTTCCCCACGAGACTGTCGGCTTCGCCGGTGGGAACAAATACTTCTTTCCGGGTATCGGAGGCGAAGAGATTATCCAGACATTCCATTGGATCGGCGCTCTCATTACAAACCCGCTCGTCAACGGCGTGAAGGACACTCCCGTGCGGCGAGTGATCAATAAATCCGCTTCAATGATTTCTGTGCCGAGAACTTGTTTTGCATTCGTCGTCGACGATCACGCCGTCGCTTCGCTTTTTATCGGTTCTCCGGAAGAAGCATGGGGGAAGGCAGCAGATTGTTCTTCAAAAATTCATATCAAGTATGTCGACCATCCGTACATGAAAGTCCTCGGTATCGCACCGGCGATTTATGATGATATTTGGGTGGCGGGGAAAGTGATGTACAAGCACGAGCCGATAATTGCGGACGGAGGCGAAGTGATTATCTACGCCCCACATATAAAAGAAATTTCACACGTGCACGGAAAGGAAATCCGCAAAGTCGGGTATCATATCCGCGACTACTTTGTTAAGCAGTGGGACCGGTTTTCGGGAACATCGAAACTCATCCTTGCCCATTCAACGAACGTGCGGGGTATCGGTACTTTTGAAAACGGAGTGGAATTACCGCGCATCAACGTCACTCTTGCGACATCCATCCCCGAAGAAGTTTGTCGGTCCGTCAACCTCGGTTACGTTGACTACCGTTCGATCAACGTTCCCGAATGGAAAACAAGGCAAAACGGAGATCTGCTGGTCGTCGAAAACGCCGGCCAACTTCTCTATCGATTGAAATAATTCAAAAACTAGTTTTCGCGCCTTGGCGAGAGGTGATTCTTCAGATGTTTCACATCTATATTCTTGGATAGCACAATGGCATTGAAAATTCATTCAGCGTCGGAAACAGAATTCGATCTTCTCTCCCTCGGCGAATGTATGATTCGTTTGAGTCCCCCCGGACACCAGCGCATAGAGTTGACGCCGGTGTTCGAAGCGTACGCCGGCGGCGGGGAGTATAACGTTGCATACGCTCTCGCCCGCTACGGAATGAGAACAGGTTGGGTCTCCCGGCTTGTCGATAATCCGCTGGGCGCTTTCATCAAAAACCATGCGCGGGCAAGCGGCATGGATTTGAGCGAAGTTGTCTGGGTTCCCTACGACGGGTCCGGACGTGCAGACCGGGTTGGATTGAATTTCACGGAAGTCGGCCTCGGCGTGCGGGCCAGCGTGACGATGTACGACCGCGGCCACACGGCCGTCGCGCACATGAAGCCCTCGGACGTCGATTGGAAACGCATTTTTTCTCGCCGAAAGACCCGATGGTTCCACACAGGGGGAATTTTCACCGCCTTGAGCGACACTTGTGCGGAGGTGGCGCATGAGGCGATGAAAGCGGCTCACGAATCCGGAACGGTTGTGAGCTACGATCTGAATTTTAGGAGCAAGCTCTGGTCAAGTAAGAAAGCTATCGAGGAGACAAAAAAACTCGTGCCGTTCATCGATGTTCTCATCGGCAATGAGGAGGATTTCCAAAAAGTGCTCGGATTTAACGTTGAGGGGACCGATGAACATTTAAAATCCCTTCCCATCGAAGGGTATAAGAAGATGGTAAAAAAAGTAGTCGAGGCTTTTCCAAACGTTCAGGCGGTCGGGACAACGCTGAGGGAAGTCGTCAGCGGTCTCGTCAACAATTGGTCGGCGATCATGTATTACGACGGAGCGTTTTACGAATCGCGCAAATTTTCTCATCTCGAAATCGAGGACCGTGTGGGAGGCGGCGACGGATTCTGCAGCGGGTTTGTCTACGGCTTTCTGCATGGGATGCCGCCGCAGGAATGTGTTGAAATGGGGGCGGCTCACGGTGCGCTCTTGCAGAGCACACGCGGAGACACGAGCATGGTGACGATGGAAGAAATCAAACACGTCATGGCAGGGGGAAGTGCGAGGATAAAGAGGTAGTCGTTGATCTCGGATGAACGCTCGATCGGATGATCTGAACGATGGAAAAAGTCAACTTGGTTTGCTAAACATAAGGACGTACGGTAATGAAAATTGAAAAATACTCGATCGGAATTGGCGATCGTTTTGGATATCAAGGAGTTGCACAACTTACTGCGTTTGTCAAGGCACGTGAACATGGAGTTAACGTCGTTCCGGTGTGGAATAAGTCCAATCGCGAGCATACGCTAATTGGCACGCAACCGCAAAACACACGGCTGGAGGCAGAGCAGGCGGTGAAACAGTTGGGATGGAAGTCGTCGTTTTACGTCGACGCCGACCACATAGGCATCAAAACTGTGGACCTTTTCATCCCACCCAGCAATTACTTTACCCTGGATGTAGCCGATTTCATCGGGCTCGAACCCAAGCCGGACGACCTTGCCGATTTCACGAAGTACTGCTCCAAATTTATCGGTACTCTCAAAATCCCCGGCGTTAAGAATGGCATTGATGTAACTATACAGACGATTGCCGCTGTGGGCAAAAAATATCTTACTGCCGCGAAAGAAGCGGGGAATATCTACCGCTACATCGCTGCGCGTAAGGGAAAAGAGAATTTCATCACTGAAGTATCGACCGATGAAACGAACGCCCCCCAAACACCTATAGAGCTGTTCTTTATCCTTGCAGCACTTGCGAAAGAAGAGATACCACTCCAGACTGTGGCCCCCAAATTCGCTGGACAATTCCTCAAGGGCGTTGACTACGTCGGCGACGTTGGGGTGTTTGCCAGAGAATTTGAAGAAGATGTCGCAGTCATCGCTCACGCAATCAGGGAATTCGGACTCCCCGAGACGCTGAAGATCAGTATCCATTCTGGAAGCGACAAATTTTCCCTCTACCCGGTGGTCAACAAGACGATAAAAAAATATAATGCGGGCATTCACCTGAAGACTGCAGGAACGACGTGGCTCGAAGAAGTGATCGGTCTCGCAAAGTCAGGCAGCGAGGGCCTCCGTATCGCGAAAGAGATTTATGCTCAATCATATCTTCGCTTTGACGAGCTGGCGAAACCGTATCTTACGGTGATTGATATTCAGAAGGATAAGCTTCCTCTCCCTGCCGAGGTCAACAAATGGGGAAGCGCCGATTTTGTTCAGACGCTCAAACATGACCCAACATGTGCACGCTACAGCACGTCGTTCAGACAGCTGGTCCATATCGGGTTCAAGGTCGCAGCGGAAATGGGAGAGCGGTTCAGCCATGCCCTTGGGGATTCGGACCGCATGATCAGTGAAGGTGTGACAGAGAATATTTACGAACGCCACCTTCGCCCGATCTTTCTGGGCAGCGACTGATGTACAATCCGGCCGCAGTAAACGTTGACCCGAACGCGGCCCGTGTTATCGATAAGGTCGGGTTATATGACAATGAATAAATGAAGGAGCATAAATGAGCAATGGTTTGAAAATTCAATCCGGCGGTACTTTGGATTTGGTTTCGCTTGGAGCGTTGGTTCACAGGCTGGATCCAGGGATAATCCCTTTCAGAAAAGCGACAGAATGCCAGATACATACGAGCGGAGGAGAATTCAACGTCGCCGCGAATCTGGCAGATTGCTTTCGTTTGAATACCGGCATCGTCACTGCGATGGTGGATTACCCAATCGGCGATATGATTGCAGAACGGGTAAGGGCGATGGGTGTGAAACCATTCTATAAAAGGTTCAAGCACAACGGTGTAAACGGACCGAACATGGCGGCAGTTTACAGCGATCGCGGGCAAGGGGTTCGGGCACCAGTTGTCTTCTACAACCGTTCAAACGAAGCTGCCGCACAATTGAAGCCGGGCGATTTTGATTGGAACTCGATCTTTGCCGGGGGCGTTCGATGGTTTCATAGCGGCGGTATCTTTGCAGCTCTGTCCCAGTCGACGGGAGAACTTATTATTGAGGGAATGAAAGCAGCAAAGAAAGCAGGCGCGATCGTCAGCTTCGATTTGAATTTTCGCGAGAAGCTCTGGAATATTTGGGGGGGCGAGAAAAAAGCTGTTGAGGTTGTCGCGCGTATCGTTGAAAATGCCGACGTTCTTGTAGGAAATGAAGAAGACCTGCAAAGAGGATTGGGAATTCCGGGTCCTGAGGTTGCATCGAAGTCGAAGCTCGACCCCAGTGCTTTTTTTGGCATGATAGACAAAGTCATCGCAAAGCATCCGCAAGTAAAAGTTGTAGCAACAACATTGCGCGAGGTTCATTCTACTAATCATCACAGTTGGAGTGCAGTTGCCTGGATCGATGGTAAAACGTACAGTGCGCCGACATGTGAGTTGGATGTCCTCGACCGGGTCGGCGGCGGAGACGGATTCGCCAGCGGATTCTTTTACGGTTTGCTGGCGGGTGAGTCACCGGAAGAGGCTGTGAAGCTCGGTTGGGCCCACGGTGCGCTGTTGACTTCCTTTCCCGGCGATACGACGATGGCAACTGTGGAACAAGTCCGCGCTTTTGCAAAAGGTGGATCGGCGCGCATACAACGATAACTATTGGCCCTCACCTGGCCCCCCCTTCAGGGGAGGGTAGGAAGGGATAATCAGAAAGCGAAAACAATTACAATGAATGAAAAAGCAGATTTTGGACTAGTGGGACTGGCAGTAATGGGAGAGAATCTTGTATTGAACATTGAAAGCCGCGGATTCACGGTCGCTGTTTTCAACAGGACCCTCGAGAAGGTCGACAACTTCGTAAACGGGCGCGCAAAAGGTAAAAAGATCATTGGCACACATTCCATTGCCGACCTTGTTGTCTCTTTGAAAACACCGCGCAAAATTATGTTGATGGTGAAGGCGGGTAAGCCGGTAGATGATTTCATCGAACAGATTATTCCGCATCTTCAAAAAGGAGACATCATCATTGACGGCGGCAACTCCCATTTTCCCGACACTATTCGCCGCACAAAGTATCTCGAGTCGAAAGGTCTTCTCTTTATCGGAACGGGCGTGTCCGGCGGAGAGGAAGGAGCGTTGCGCGGACCATCCATCATGCCCGGCGGATCGCCGCCGGCGTGGCCGCACGTGAAGCCGATTTTTCAATCGATTGCCGCCAAGGTTGCGGACGGCACTCCCTGCTGCGACTGGGTCGGCGAAAACGGAGCGGGACACTTTGTAAAAATGGTCCACAACGGAATCGAATACGGGGACATGCAGTTGATTTGCGAAGTCTACCAGATCATGAAAGAGCTCCTCGGATTGTCGGCGCCTGAAATGCACGACATCTTCGAGGAATGGAATAAGGGGGAGCTCGACAGCTACCTCATCGAAATTACGCGTGACATCCTCGCGTACAAAGATAATGACGGTGCACCTCTTGTCGATAAAATTCTCGATACCGCGGGACAGAAAGGAACAGGGAAATGGACGAGTGTTGCATCGCTCGACCTCGGCATTCCGCTCACGATGATCAGTGAAGCGGTCTACGGCCGCTGTCTCTCCGCGACGAAGGAAGATCGTGTCGAGGCATCGAAAATTCTGCAGGGTCCGAAGCCGAAATTCACGGGAGACAAAAAGGCATTTTTAAGCGACCTTTCAAAAGCTCTTTATGCTTCGAAGATCGTTTCGTACACCCAGGGGTACGTTTTGTTAAAAGCGGCGGCGGAAGAATTCCATTGGAATTTGAACTATGGAGGTATCGCCCTTTTGTGGAGAGGTGGATGCATTATCCGGTCCAAGTTCCTCGGGAGAATCAAGGAAGCGTTCGACAAGAATCCCGGTCTGACAAATTTATTGTTGGATCCTTTCTTCAAAGAGACGATTGACCGCTCGCAGGAATCGTGGCGGCGTGTTCTCTCCACGGCGATCCTCAACGGAGTCTGGACCCCGGCCATGGCGACTGCGCTCAACTACTACGACGGATATAGGAACGCTCGTCTCCCCGCGAACTTGCTTCAGGCACAGCGCGATTATTTCGGAGCTCACATGTACGAGAGGATCGACAAGCCGCGCGGTGAATTTTTCCATACCAATTGGACCGGCCGCGGCGGGGAGACAGCATCGTCGGCGTACGTAGTGTAAAGAGAGATCTTCCATCATTTGCGGAAAATGCAATCCGATTGCTTTGAGCAATCGGATTGCATGTAATTCCAAAACCCGAGAACTCAATGAAAAATCAATTTGATCTTTCAGGCAAAACGGCGATCGTGACCGGAGGAAGCACCGGTCTCGGTGCCGGAATGGCGGTTGGGCTTGCAGAGGCGGGAGCAGACATCGTTCTTGTCGACCGGACCGGCTGTTCGGAGACGGCGAAACAAATTGAGGCGATGGGAAGGAAGACGATAAATATCGTGGCCGACCTCTCGACGATAACGCCGATCGACATGATCATGCAGCGAACTCTGCAAGAATTTGGGAAGGTCGACATCCTTGTCAACAACGCAGGGATCATCCGCCGGACGCCGGCAATCGACTTTTCCGAAAAAGACTGGGATGAGGTAATGGCGATCAACGCAAAGACGGTCTTCTTCTTTTGCCAGGCTGTGGGGAGGGATATGATGAAAAGAAAATACGGAAAGATCATCAACATTTCCTCGCTCCTCGCGTTTCAGGGAGGAATATTGGTTCCGTCATATGCAGCGAGCAAGGCGGCGGTTGCGCAGATGACGAAGGCTTTGGCAAATGAATGGGCTCCGCACGGAATCACCATCAATGCCATCGCCCCCGGCTACATGGCTACGAATAATACGAAAGCTTTGCGCGACGATCCCGTGCGATCCAAGTCGATCCTCGACCGGATTCCGGCGGGCAGGTGGGGATTGCCCGACGATCTGAAGGGCGTAGCAGTCTTTCTTGCCTCGCCTGCCTCCGACTACGTGAACGGCCACGTCCTGGTTGTCGACGGCGGATGGATGGCCCGCTGATGCCGGAAGTGATTCAGCCAAAATGATTGCCACGAAGACACGAAGGCACAATAATTATTGAACCCACCAGAAGTTATCTCAAAAACGGGCCTTATCGGAAAAGAGCCACGCCTGTCATGCTGAGCGAAGCGAAGCATCCATACCGTATATATTGCTTGGATTCTTCACTTCGTCCCGCTTCTGCGGGACTTGTTCAGAATGACTAGTTAAGGGTTTTTGAAGTTGTTTCAATTGATTCCTCTTACTCTGCGTCTTTGTGCCTTTGTGGCCATTGTTATCTTTTGCACCTTAATTTTAGTCTACTCTATAATAGAGTTCCCATTACAAAAGGAAAATTATGTCGCGAAAAGAAACGCTTACACAAATACTCTCAAATGGCGTTGTCGCTGTCATCCGCATGAAAGACCCGAAACGCCTCTTCAAAGTCGTTGAAGCAATCCGTGCCGGAGGGGTCAAGTGTATAGAAATTACAATGACTGTTCCCGGGGCGGTCGACATCATCGGAGAAATGGCGCGCAGTGCGCCTCACGACATCCTCATTGGTGCTGGAACGGTGACTGAAACGTCGGGCGCGCGAGATGTGATCAAGGCCGGCGCAAAATTTGTCGTGGGACCGGCTTTGAACCTCGATATTCTCGCGCTCTGCCGGGAGAGTGATATCGTTTGCATGCCCGGATGTTTTTCTCCGACAGAAATTTTAACGGGATGGAACGCCGGAGCCGACGTCATTAAAGTGTTTCCGGCAACGTCACTCGGTCCGAAATATTTTAAGGACATTGCCGGTCCGTTTCCTCACATACGCCTGATGCCGACAGGAGGAGTGACGGTTGAAAATGTCGGAGAATGGATCGCGGCGGGTGCCGTCGCCGTCGGAATAGGCAGCGACCTCCTTGAAAAGAAGGCGATTGAAGAAGAAAAATATTCCGTGTTGACAGAACGCGCAGAACGATTGACGAGCAACTTCAGAGAAGCGAAAGCGAAATTGAAGAAATAAAGAAATTCGGTAGTGTTGCAGTTTCCCAGCTTTGACTTGATGGGTAACCTCTCCGATTGCTTTGAGCAATCGGACAAGTCACCTACGGTTTGTTCTATTGCATTTGCATCTTAATTGCCGTGGTTTTGCAGTAGAGATAACCGCGAGAGGACGTTCATAATCCTACCGGACAATTCCTCAATTCTTATACTATCCTGCGGGGCGGAACCTGTCGAGTTAAAATCCAACCCATACCTGCTAAGCGCTGAGTAATCATAGTGAGGCGTCAAAAGCATCGTTTATTTAATCGGAAAAGGAAATGAAAATACTCCTTTCTACTATTATCTATCTTTTGGTTAACATAGAAATCTCGTTTACGATGACTCCCAACGATCCTAAAAACGTAGCGCAAAATGTATCTCAGTATGATACAATTGCGTCTGAAGCGATAATCTTGGGAAAGGCAAGTGCCGATTCTAACGATAGGAATAGATCAATTGATTCTGCAAAATTGGACTCGGGCGAAGTTGTCATCACGGTCAGTCCAGCTGAAGCAAACGATGCTTCCATTATGCTCATCCGAAAAAACAAAATAGAAGTCAATTCACATTCCATTTCCACTTATCCGTTCGAACCAGATACGATTGGTCAATGGAATGCTCCCCTTTCTCTCCGATTATCTCTGGGCATTTATGATATCATTCTGCGCAAGGATGGATTTAAAGCGGCCATCACGGAGCGCACATTTACACAAAACCGAGACAGTATTCCGATTGAAATGTTTTCATTGACATATCTACAGCACAAGCATGATCAATGGAGAACGGCTAATTGGATTTGCGCCGGAGTTGCAGCTGTTGCGGGTATAGCATCATACTATTTCCATAACAGAATAGATGCCTACAAGAATGAATATGATACTGCGGTTTCACTGTCGGTTATACAGGACAAACGTGACAGCCTTAGCCGAAATCGGGCATATTATAGGATTTCTTCGGGGATAGCTTTTACCTCGATCGGCTGTTTTGCGGTTACCTGGCTTATTGAGAACTCCTACTAGTTGCAGAATCAAGGAGATCAATTTGGAACATAATAGACGCCTAAAATATTTTAGTATTTTTGTCCTCTTTTTGTTTGCGTTTCTTTCTTTTTCGTGTGACCAATCAATAGAATTGAATAATCCGTTTGATCCTAACGTTTCTTTATTTCCGCCAAGCGGCCTTCAGATTATGTCTGTAACAGACACTTCAATAACGTTTGAATGGAACTCCAACTACAAGATCATGGGTCTAAACCAGAAGGCCTCGTCCGCTATCGCGGTAGAACAAAGCCTTGATGGAAAAACATTTTCATTCCTGCAGAATCTGAATGCAGGCGACACAACGGGAACAATAAAGACTCCGTCCGATACCAGCCTGACGTACTACTTTCGCGTTTATGCCAAGGTAGGTGACAGAACAACTGGTAATTCAAATGTGGTCAGCTGGCGTAGATCTTCTTTTAATCCTTTCAGCCTCTCAATCACAAACGTTAGCGAGGCCTCTCGCATTCTCAGCTGGCATGATACTTCCTCCTTAGTAAATTCTTTTCAAGTCGAACGTAGAACAGGAGCCCATGGAATTTTTAATCTCATTGGCAATACCCCCGCGACCGTCACAACGTTTGTTGACACAACAGTTATTCTCACCGATACAACATACTATTATCGAGTTAGCGCAATATCAAAGGGCGCTCTTCTAAGCACGTACGACGTGGCGTCAATTTTGATAGTTTTTCCTCCTCCTAGCAATTTAGCTTGTGGTGGGAATTCTCCGGATAGCGTGAACTTGCAATGGACCGACAATTTCACCACCACTGTTAATACGGTCGTGGAAAGGAGCGATGATAGCGTCAATTATATGGTATTGGGAACAAGCGGTGTTGCGGCAACAAAATACTACGACCATAATGTAGATGGAGGTTTTACAGAGTTCGAAATTTTACGCAGTTCAACACGTCGCGCTACTCGAATACGATTAGAGTATTCTACGGTCCCGCTTCATTCCAATTCGTCCGGGACTTGGCATTCCCAGCACTCCCTATCGGATGGTCGTACGGTTCACTGGTGATTAGCAGATATGGTTACACAGTTTTATTTTGGGCAAATGACGGTACAGTATCAGTGTGGGATGCGATTACCGGAACACTTCACCACACTTTTCCACCGGCTCAGCCCATAAGCCGCATTGCATTTAGCGGCGACGGCAACGTTCTTGCATTTGTTGAAGATTCAGCGAGATCTTTTTTGTTTTACTCGTCGTGGGATGGACACCTGATGCAAAAAATCGTCATTCCTAATCAGGCGATTGATATGGAAATATCAAACGATGGTTCTGAAGTAATTACATCGAGTGCCGATAGTATTATTCGCGTATGGAATGCTGCAAATGGCTCGTTAATAAATTCCTTTTACGGAAATCAGAAATCCCCTATTTCCATCTTCTTGACAGACAGCGGAGACACCCTGATTTCCGGCGGCAGCAACTCTCTCTGTTTTTGGAATTGGCAAACCGGAACTCTCCTGAAAACTACAACGGGTGGAAATTTTAACAAACCTATTTTCGTTTTGCCAAATGGAAGGGTAGTCAACATACAAACCGAGCTATCTGATATCAAGATCAATGATCTATTAACGGGCGAGACAATAAAAACGCTTTGGGGGGAATCCGACTATACCTCCGCGTACTTGACTGCCGACGGAGAAACGTTGTTGACCGGTGACGATGGGGCCATACTCGCTTACAGCTTAGTTCCCAACCCCCCGGTCGAATCGACCCTTCTGAATTTCGGATCAGGAGGCCGGTACCTGATTGCGAAAATCGGAGACGGCACCATGTTAGTAACAAAAGACGTTTTTAATCTCTTTGATAACGGAAACCTCGTTGCATACAAAACGGTGTTTCAATGGATGTCGATTTATCATTATTAGTTGCGCAGTCCGGCCGCAGTGAATTGTGGTGAGAATGTACGCCGATCTTCTTAGGACTGATAGAAAGAGGCGGCGAAGCTGACCCCTGCATGCTCAACTCATTATTCTTATTCTTCAAACATTGACAACCCATAAAAAGATATTCATTGGCCGACTTGATACTGGTGCATTTTCAATGGCTTGGCGTCCTTCGCGTCCTTGGCGGTTAAAAGAAAAACCGCAAAAGGCGCCAAGGGGTGTGGCTAGTTCTTTAACGGAACGAAGATGATCTACCTCGCATTCGAGTTGCGCCACTACCGCCTATTTGGCAACCTTGTTATAGTTTTGTAAATTTCTTGCAGAGAAAAATGACATTCAATGTTGCCTCCAAGCATTACGGCCATCTCTCTCCAATATATGCAATCATTAAATTTGACGAAGGATTCCTTTCGAATGAAAAAAATAAAAGAAATTGCTTCACAACTTCGCATCGCCGAAGACGATCTCATCCTCTACGGCAACTACAAAGCCAAGATCCCGCTGAAGTACATCGACCCCGATAAATGGTGCCAAAACAATTTGATTCTGGTCTCCGCGATCTCTCCGACGCCGGCTGGAGAGGGAAAAACCACCGTCTCGATCGGCTTGACCCAGGGCATGAACAGAATCGGAAAACAGACCACTGCCGTGCTGCGGGAACCTTCGCTAGGACCAGTATTCGGGATCAAGGGGGGCGCGACAGGCAGCGGGCGTGCTCAGGTAATCCCGATGGAAGATATTAATCTTCACTTCACGGGGGATTTTTCGGCGATCGAAAAAGCACACAATCTGCTCGCTGCGTTGATCGACAATAATATTCAGAGCAAAGAGAGAAATTTGAGAATCGATCCCCGCACGGTGCACTGGAAAAGAGTGATGGATATGAACGACCGCTCCTTGAGGAAAATCATCGTCGGCCTCGGAGGAACTCTCTCGGGGATCCCCCGAGAAACAGGGTTCGACATTACAGCCGCATCGGAAGTAATGGCGATTCTCTGCCTGGCAGAAAACCTTACTGATCTGAAAAATAAGCTCGGAAATATTTTTGTAGGCTTTACGTTCGACCGGAATCCAATTTATGCCCGCGACTTAAAAGCGCATGGAGCGATGACTGCGCTGTTGAAAGACACGATCATGCCGAACCTTGTTCAGACGATCGAGGGAAACCCGGCAATTATTCACGGCGGCCCGTTTGCAAACATCGCGCAGGGAACGAACAGCGTCATCGCAACCAAAATGGGATTGTCCCTTTCCGACTATGTCGTGACGGAAGCCGGGTTTGCATTTGATTTAGGGGCCGAGAAATTTTTCGACATCAAATGCGGTTATTCGGGCCTGTCGCCGAAAGCGGTCGTCCTTGTGGCAACGTTAAAAGCCTTGAAATATCATGGCGGTGCGGATTTAAAAGCTGTTCATCAGCCGGATAAGCAAGCATTGAAAAAAGGGATGAGAAACCTTGAAAAGCATGTCGAAAATATTCTTGCGTTCGGCGTGCCAGCTGCAGTTGCGCTGAATAAATTCACGACAGACACGGACGATGAAATTGAAATATTACAAGAGCGATGCAAAGAACTCGGGGTTCCTTCATCGGTCGCAGACGTTTGGGGGAAAGGGGGTGAGGGATCGATGGAGCTTGCAGAAATAGTCTGCGACATCGCTCAAAAATGTAAAAATAAATATAAACCGACGTACGACTGGAACTGGGACATTCCAACAAAGGTTGATGCGATCGCCAAGAATATCTACGGGGCAAAAGCGGTTGAATTTACGACAAAAGCGAAAGACGATCTGGAAAAAATACGAAAACTCGGCCTCGAGAAACTTCCCATCTGTATGGCGAAAACTCAGAATTCGCTTTCGGACAATCCAAAACTCCTAGGAAGGCCCGAGAATTTTTTGATTGTTGTCAGAGAAATCGAAATCGCCAGCGGTGCGGGATTCGTGATTCCCATTACGGGTGAAATCATGCGTATGCCCGGGCTTCCCACCATTCCAGCCGCTGAGAATGTCGATGTCGACGATCGAGGAAATATAACGGGGTTATTCTGATCTATTCAGAATGCTACGGTTTGTTCTCGTTTCTTAACAGAGGGTATTGCAAAGTATTTTCTGCCGAATCAATAACCTCCAAATTGAGACACCGCCCGAGAAAGAGAATCGTTGCAATTTCGAGGATGATCGATTACATTTGTAGGAGAAATTGGCTAGATTTATTGGGATAAGTTGACTGCGGGAGTAATTCAGTGGTAGAATGCCAGCTTCCCAAGCTGGACGTCGCGGGTTCGAGTCCCGTCTCCCGCTCCGAAAATGACTGAGGTTAGAGCGTTCCGTTTTTGAACGCGCTAACCTCATGTCATTTTCAGGACCCCGACGATGTGTGTCGGGGTCGCGAAAACAATTGCGGTTCCGCCTTTGGCGGGATCCGCAAAACTTCTAAGCCTTAGCTTCACCCTCCTTTGTCGGGGTCGCGAAAACAATTGCGGTCCCGCCTCCCGCTCTGATAAATGGTGAAGCCGGTTAACAAATCCTCCGTTCAATGGAGGCATTTCAGTATTATACCCTAACGAACCAGCCGCTATTTAAGCAGAAGTATTTTGCGGCTCACGAAGGAGATTTTGTTGTTCGAAATTGATCGTGCGCGAAGGCGGACGATATAAGTACCGGAAGGAAGGCGAGTCGCCTTGAAAAGAACAGAGTACTCTCCGACAGCTTTTATTTGATTGACAAGCGTGGCGACTTTTCGGCCGACAACGTCATGGACCGAGATCGTAACCTCTGACGCCTCCGGGATAGAATAACGGATCATCGTTGTCGGGTTGAACGGATTCGGATAATTTTGTTCCAACGAAAATGATGTCGGCGTCTGCGATGACTCTTTGATCAATGTCGAAGCAGACTGCGGCCAGTCATAGCACCATGCTCGATAACTGAGAATGCTGTCGGGCAACTGGGCTTCGAGGGCTATCGAACCATCGGGATGAACCTCGGTAAACGCGGGCGCCGCGGTTCCCCATCCTAATAATGTATTTCCGTCCGGCAAACGTTCAATGGATCCCATCGCAACTGCAAAAATATCGGGAGTATGTCTGTATTGCCAGATCAATGTTGCCGTCTTCTCCTGCTCGTCGAGAACATATTCCACTCCTCTGGAAAACTCTACGGGCCTGAAATTGCCGTTATCAAAAAGAATATAAGTTCCTGTAACCGTGCGTCGGATCGAGTGCTGGTGTGAGAAATGAAGCGTATCATTCACAAATTGGAATTGATTGTTTTTACCTCCCCATCGCCAAATGATGTCGCCCGTTGTTCGATCGATCTTCGTGATTTCATCAAGGTGCCGGCTTGAGAGAAGGATATTTCCGTCGGAATCGAGCTCAAGCGCGTTTGCATGAACGTAGTCAATGTTTGCACTCGTCAAATCTTCGTGTGTCGCATCGGTGACGAGGAAATGATCGAAACTTCTCCATTGAAAGATAACGTTCTTTTCTTGGTCGAGTTCCTGAATGACCATTCCCCAAACCGTAGCGTTGGAATTGCCGCCCTGGACAATCTTGCTCATATCGACAATCTCGGGATCGTTTCCCATTAAAAGAGCATGCCCATTGCCGAGAATGCGCAGTTCATGGAGGTCTGTGGTGTACCCATTTCCGCACTGGTAATTTGTGACAACATTGAGTGAACTGTCCAGTTCTACAAAATATTTAAGAGAAGCATCATAGTAGGTAAAATGTCCGTTCGGTTGTAATGTAAAGCCCATGTTCTCCGATGCGGTTTTTTTCCATCGCATAGGAATTCCTTTGCTGTCCAGGATCATAACATACTCTTCGTCCGAGGGGATATACGTGATGAATTCCTGGTGGGCACCCGCTCTTCCCGATTTGAACGTACCGAGAAAAATTTTTCCAGACGATGATCTTTCAAGATGAGTTATGAACGGAAGAGGGAAGTCTTTGGGCATGCTATCCGATTGAGCGAACGATGTCGAGAGGGGACGATAGTTCGCCTTCTCGCTCCGAACAGCACTTGGTGCGTCGACCGGATAGTCCACGTCCTGTTGTGTCAAGAGTTGCGAGACAGGTGGCTGAAAGCCGATTTCAAATTCAAAACTGAAAGGACCAATTGTGAATCCTTCTCGAGTCCGGAATTGGCGGATGGTCTGCACCGTGACGCGCTCTCCCTGGGTAAACGGTCTGGTGGGAGTGAAAACGATCGTTCTCTCGTCATCGGAAAGAGCGCATCGCCATGAATGCTCACCGCTTTCCGAGCCGCGCAACGAGATAAAAGAACTGTCCTGAATAATTGAAGAATCCAACGTCCCGATTGTTCTGATGATGATATTGGTGTTGGGAGAGAGATGCCTCGAATCGGGAAGAGGCGAGAGATAGACGACGCTCTTTCGGCCGGCAGCTTGTGCCGAGAAAGAAAGAGTCGCCAGGATTGTAAGACAATAGGCATAAACGAGGAAATTTCCGCTCACGCTTCTGCAATAACTGCCCAATGTTTTCATCACACCGCCTCCACTTGTTCAGAATATTCTGATCAATACAATCTGAAAATAAAAACCTGAGTTTTCAATAATACAAGAACAGATCGGCACACCTCCGCCTCCGTCGCGGCTAGTTTTGCTTTCTCTTAAGTGTACGCGAAATAAGAGAAATAATCTACCGTGAGGAGATGGTATTTATATAAAAATGAATCTCGAGGATGCGATCTGCACGGGATTTTTGTTGCATAGATGTCCGAATGGATGTATATTTAATAAATTTTTTATCGGATGATTAGCTCAGTCTCCGAAGGGACTTCGCGGGGGGATTTGTGAGATTAATTAATGGACGCTTAGCTCAGTCCCCAAAGGGACTTCGCTGGAGGATTTGTAAGATCAAATAATGGACGCTTAGCTCAGTTGGTTCAGAGCGATGCCCTTACAAGGCATAGGTCGTAGGTTCGAGCCCTACAGCGTCCACGATGAAGAGACCGCGGGATCAGCCGGGAAATCTTCGGTAGGGTGCTACATCGACCCAAAGTGCAGAGGGTCGTAGGTTCTCCCGAAGGGGCTCCTTCGGAGGAGCCCTACAGCGTCCACGATGCATTAGTTGAGAATTCTTTGCAGTGTCGTCCTGCTGAGGCGGGATAGCCTTCAGGGTTGGGTTCTCCAGTTTGTAAGGCTCATCGACAGGGGTAGTAAATGGTAACTGTTCGCTGTCAGACATCTCCTCCCTTTCTAGGGAAGCACCGAACCTCTTCGTTCCCGCTTAATTTCCACCTCATAAAAGATCTTTTAACTTTTACCCGTTGTTTGTATGATTTCATCATCTCGGAGATTTGTTGTTTCTATTTAAACCGGCTGCAAGAGGCGAGGAGTAGAAACCACATAACGACCGCGGGAACTTCGTTTTTCAGTATCCAGTTAAACCTTAAGAGTAAGGGGGTGTCGGAAATGACGATTCCCGTTGTGGAGAAGACTTCGTGAATTGTCCGATAAATCCTTTTCAGTGCCAGATCGATCACATTATTATGAAGTACTTTCCTTCCTAAATTTTGGCTAGAACGATCAGTTCAGCTGGAGGTTTTTATGCGGAAGTATTGGTTCTGTTTTCTCAGTCTCGCTGTCTATGCGGGATGCGATACAAGCAGTAGTGTGGACAATAATAATAATGTAGCCACACCTACCTATGCTCCAACGGTTGTTTGGACAGACCCTCTGCCGGGCGCTGTCGGTCCGTATATCATGTCCTCAGACAATACCGTGAGAATTCGGTTTAGCGACCTGATGAATACTCGATCTGTAATTCACGGCGTATCCATTTCACCGTCGAACGAGACTGTATTTATCGACACAAATAAAGCCATTCCGGTAGAAGGGACAACGTTTGCGTTCCCTTTGACCCCCACACCTGTTTGGATAGTCGCTTTGGCGGATCCATTAATTAATGCGCGCTTCCCCGTGGGATATCAAATATATAATTCATACTACAAGGTAGGACAGACATATACGATCACTATCGACTCCCTCGCAGAGGATATTTACGGAGATTACTTAGGACAAACGGTGGCATTTTCTTTCACTCCCGAGCCTTACTTCCGAGTGACCGATACCGACCCGCTTAACTACGATACGGCCGTTTCACCGATATATCCGTACATCACGATTCGCTTCAACGCCCTCATCGACACATCAACCGCCCGCTCATCGTTCACGCTGTCCCCCTCTGTCTCAGGGAACGCTTCTTTTTATTATGGTTCGTGGGGATTGTCATGGACGCTCCCGTCGAACGCTATGCTGTCATCCGCAACAGCGTACACTGTAACCATCGGGACCTCAATTAAAGACGTCGACGGACATGTGCCTCCATCTCCATATTCGTTTTCATTTACCACGGCGCCGTACATGGTGACTTCGGCCTATCCCAACGAGAGCGGAGTGAGCACAAATTCTGACATATATGTCTACTGTAATTGTTTGATCGACTCGACGTCGGCGGCCCCGGCATTCTCTATTAATCCCGCGGTGAACGGGAGTCTTCAGGTCAACGGTTCATCATTGACGTTTATTCCTCAGTCCGTGCTCTCATCGAATACGCAGTTCACCGTCACGGTTTCCGCGGCGCTGCGGGCGAAGAATGGCACTGGGATTAAGAGTCCTTATACGTTTTCGTTTACGACAGGAAGTTAATGAAAACGCTTCGATGGCTATTGCATAGTGTTGCCATCCTTGTTATTGTCCTATACACTCCGGGGTATTCGCAGGCACCGCCATGGGTGATTTCCCATCAGCACATCAATTATCCGACCTCACAATTCATTCTTGGCGTTGGAACCGGGACAGGAGAGAGGGCAGAAGAGAATGCCAAACGTCTTGCTCAAGCGGATATTGCATGGCAACTACGGGTAAAAGTTCAGACGCAAATCAAAAGTGTTCAGCAAACGTACGAGCTGAACCAGAATCAAGAAACGTACGCGGACTTTAAGATCGGGTCGACATCGGTTGTTGATGAGGAGCTCACCGATGCAATGACAGTGGAGACGGCCGTTGATTCGACCACGAAAACGACTTATGTCCTCGCGGCATTGAACAAAGAAAATTTTTCCGGTGTGATTGCTGCTAAGTTGACGGCTGGCTGGGATCAAGTTAAAAAACTTCGCGATGCTGCAAAAAATTTTCTAAACCGGGGGAATCTCGGCCAAGCTATTCAAGACCTCGTCGCGGCTAGAGCTTCCACGATTAACCTTCTTCCAAAACAGGCGCTCCACGATGCCATTGCGCCCACCCCATTTCTCGATGAGCACTCTCTTGGTCCGTCCGTACTCACTTCCGAAATAGATGATGCGCTGTCCAGCGTTCGAATTGAAAAGATCGGTGGCGATAGACAGAAAGGGAAGATTGGAGAGAAGTTCCCCCAACCGTTCGTCGTGCGCGTGACCGCATACGAAGGTGGAAATTTTGTCCCCCTTGTTGATGACTCGATTATTTTTTTGAATTCATCGGCCGTACAATACGGTGAAGCGGTGACTGACGCCAAAGGTGTCGCCTCCTGTCCAATACAGGCGCGCGGCGGTATCGGAAAACAGCTTCGGGCCTCTCTTGCTCTGCATTGTCTGGGGAATGAATTTTCTTCCGATCTCCATTCTTCTTCGGTTGTGTTCAGGTGCATTCTGCTCGACGCAGACGCAGCGTTCAGCGTGAAAGTTGACGCGCCATCCTCCGGACAAAGTGCGTTCCTGCGTTCCGCCGTTGCCGATGCAGTGACACACCTCGGTTATCAAATCGTAGACATGTCTCGGTTCATGTTAAGGGTTGAACTTCAAACGGCCCCGACAACGGTCGATAGTACCGACGGGATGCTTTACAGCGCATCGTCCGACGCTACAATCGTACTTATCGACAAAGAGTCGAACAGGATGCTCGGTTCGGTGATCGGCAAATCCAACGGAGTTGCGAAAACGCCGGCCGCTGCAGTTGAAAGATCGGTACGCAGCATAAAGTTCGATGAACCGGAACTTGTGCTGCTTCTCGAAAAAGCGAAGAACTGATAAGCAGCGTAAACTGAAAATGGATGGAGTTTTAGTGTGATTTCTCCTCTCCTTTAACCCATCCTCTATGAGGGAGGGATGGTTGACCGGATGGTTGAACAGCGCGTACTGTCGTATGTTCACCATAAGAGTCGAAATTCTGCAGAAATTGCACTTCTTGGTTTTAAACTGGGAGGGACTATGAAATATGCTTTTGTCGTTTCTCTGATTTCTCTTGCGTCTAGTATCATGGTCTTCGGATGCGCCTCTTCTCAACAAGCCGCAACACCATCTCCGCCGCTGGCACCAAAGTGGGTGATGAAAACACCGGGAGATTCTACTTCAATCTATGGGGTCGGCGTCGCAAATATCGGGTCGGATGCTTTCTTTGCTTGTCAAAAAGCGGAAGATGCCGCGCGGCAGGAGGTAGCCAAACTAGTCGTCGTACGCGTAAAGAATTTGATGGATGCATTTCTGCAGCAGCACCAGGATTTTGTCAACATGGATTCTCTGGGGTTAGTCGAGTTTACGCAATCGGTTTCACGCGCCGTCGGTCAGGCAGCGCTCAGCGGCTCTCTGATTTTGGAAGATTGGCAGGATAAGGAGATCAAGATGATGTATGCGCTGGCAACAATTACTAAAATGGTTATTGTTAGACATGTGAGGAACAATGTATCGGCACATAGCCAGACGGCTTTCCAGCGACAAAAGACTGACGACGCATTAAGGGCTATGGATAGAGCTTTGGCAAGTTGGAACGTATCGAAATAGTTTCTTGAAGCGGCGGTTTCACTGACGTCCTGCCACCCAACAAAGGCGTTCTTGGGTACTGGCTCAAGTTGAGAAAAAAATTGTCATGCCCACGTGCCAAAGGACTCCTTCGGAGGATGCCTTTGGTACGCGGGAATCCAGTATTGTGTTTTTTATTGCAGAATGGATGCCCACTTTCGTGGGCATGACATATTCTTTCTCAAATTGAGCCAGCACCAGCCGTTACCTGTTCTTGCTTCTAACGGCTTTGAAGCGTATATTTTTCCAGTTCAACAATCCCATCTACAGATATGAAGATACCCCCATTGAATTACCGTCCCCTTTTGGCGATTGTTCTTTTGTTGATTTCTACCTCTTCAGCAGAAAGCAAAGGGGGTGGAATTCAAGGGAAGATTACCGTATCACAGGCGGACGATGTCACGGGGGAAATCACGCGCGGGCGTTCCCTCAACCGCTACCAAACCGGAGGAGCAAATGCTGAAAAACCTCTCGATCCCCCCTACATGCTTTCAGAGAAAGCGGTAGTATTCATTGAATCCATCAGCGGCGGTTATGATCCCCCTTCTGTGCATCCGGTTCTCGACCAGCGTGATATGGTATTCAGACCTCTTGTTCTTCCGATCCTTGTAGGCACCACAGTCGACTTTCCAAACTCCGATCCCCTTTTTCATAATGTCTTCTCTCTCTCTCAGGCGAAAGAATTCGACCTTGGCCGTTATCCACAAGGAGAAAAAAAATCCGTCACGTTCAATAAGGCGGGTGTCGTAAGCGTGTACTGTGAAATCCACTCGTATATGTTTGCAACCATTCTTGTGCTGCAGAATCCTTTTTTTACTGTGCCGGATGAAGACGGAAATTTTAAGATGACAAGCATTCCTCCGGGAACGTATCAATTGAGTTTCTGGTTCGGTCGTAAGAAAGCTGAAACGAGAACGGTTACCGTCGCAGAGGACCAGACGACGACGGTAAATTTTTCGTATTGATAGAAACGACGAATGAAGAGATCTCCGGGAATCGTTGTCCTACTGTTCTCCTGTGCGTCGGTGTTGACTGCCCAGCTTCAAGTGAGCGGTCAAGCCTCGGCGGGTTTCCTGAAAGCAAATGACGGAGAATCGCAGTATGCTTTCAACGAGGGGAAAGGAACGTTTGTGTGGCGCCTGGATCTTTTCAGCGACGCCATTGTTACCGACAACATAACGTTCCTCAGCAATTTTCGCATGCTTCAAGATCAAATTCCCCACATCGACTTGCTGGCGATCCGGGCCTCCGATATTGGAGAAACAGGGATATCTCTCCAGGCTGGACAGATCGATATCCCGTTCGGTAATCTCGGCGAGCAGCGGTTCCCCAAGCAGAATCCTTTTTTCGACTTGCCGTTGATCAATGAACATATCACAACACTTTGCGAGTCGGATTACAAGGTGTGGACGCTTATTCCGGAATATCAGATCGCTGGAAACGGCGTTGCGCTGCTCGATCAGGGTTTGTATGATCTTGGTGTGAAAGCGTATGGGAGCATAGGCATTTTCGACTACAGCTTTGCATTCATCAACGGGATGGTTAGCACTACGGGGACGTATTCGCCGAACGGACTCGATTCGCACCATGGATTCGGTAAAGTTTTGCGGTTGGCGGCTACACCGATCGCCGAATTGACAATCGGCGTATCGTATGCAGCTGGCCCTTTCATGAAGGATCAGAGCGAATCGATAGATCTCAGCGGCAACACCCCGGACACATCGGCTTTTTTCGGCAAGAGTCCGGATAACTATTTGCAGAAAATCGCAGAAGGGGATGTCAGCTTCAGCCTCGGCCATTTTCTATTTGATGGAGAGGTAATCGGAAATTCGTGGCAGTATCTCAAGAATATAGAGTTAAAAGCGTTCGGCTACTCGGCAATGGTGCAATACGCTTTCACGCCGAGGTTCTCCGGTGCACTTCGTGCGGGCGGAATTTCTTTTAATAACGTGAGCGGTTTGTCCGAACTCACCGAATCCTTTCAACACATCACGTATAGCGGTAAATGGGACCACGATGAGTTTCGTTTGGAAGAAGCTATCTCCTACAAATTTGATCCCGCCTTGTTGCTTAAAATCGGCTATCAGATAAATCGGACATACGATTTGCCCAAGGACCCCGTCGATAATGTCTTTTTTGCCCAGACGGTTGTAAACTTTTGAAAGCCCTTTGAATCTTCTCTCAAGATGAAATTCCGGAATAAAATTTTGCTCGCCATTTGGGGGATGGTTCTCGTCCTCCTTATGATCACGTTCGTTCTCGTCAATTATTGGATGAGGGCGCAAATCGAATCTCGTTTTTCCGACGACATTCAGGGCAACTATTCCACGGTCCGGGAGATCTCTTCGCTCCGCGCCGAAGAAGACATAAAGTCGTGTCAGATCATCGCGGAATCCCCCCGGTTGATGGCGGTGTCGGAGCTAGGCGATAAGAATACCGCCCTTCAACTTTCACGCGAGCTGAACAGCAGCATCAAAAGCGACCTTTTTATCCTAACGAATTCTAAAGGCACTCCTCTTGTCCAATTAATTAGCGGCAATGAATTAAAGGCCCCCGTTCCGACATTCGAGTCGATCCGTCGCGCGTTGACCATGGAACCTACATCGGATGTCTGGGAAGTGAACGGCAATGTTTATAGAGGTGCCTCGGCTCCGGTTGTTGTGGGAACCGATATCGTAGGGACGCTGACTATCGGTTTCCGGGTCCGCGATGAAGATATCGACGCTGTGAGGTCGATGACGAACTCTGATATTCTTCTCGCCGTAGATGAAGGAGTCGTCAGCGCAACGATCAAGGGTTCGGAAATGAGCGGAGTGGCGAGGTGGCTGCAACAATCGGGACAGCCTTTCATCCCTCACGAAATTTCCTCGAAGGCGGAGGTTTTTAGTATTGACGGGAGCGGAGAGAAATATGTCGCCGCATTTTGTCGATTGAATCGCGACGGCTTCCCCGCCATATCGTATATTTTACTCAAACCGACCGAACGTGCAGTAAAGGCTTCGCTCGCGCCGGTCACAAGCGCTTTTCTTGTGTTGTCAGTTCTCGTTTTGATCGTCACCGCAGTCATCGGCCTCATTATCTCCAACGGAATCACAAAACCTATTGCGTCGTTGGTGCAGGGAACAGCAGAAATCAGTAAGGGAAATTACGATTACCGGATTGATATTCATTCGGGGGGTGAGCTAAAATTTCTCGCGCAGAAGTTTGAAGAAATGAGCGGCTCGCTGAAAGAAAAAATCAATCAGCTTGCAGAACGGAACGCGGAGCTTGAGGACACTCTCCGTCGCCTTGGTGAAACTGAGGGGCGCCTACAAACGATTCTCGATACATCCGCCGCGATCATCTATGTTAAAGATCTTGAGGGAAAATATCTTCTCATCAATCGGCGATTCGAGACCCTGTATCACTGCAAGCGGGAAGAGGTGATTGGAAAAACAGACCATGTTTTGTTCGCGAAAGAGATTGCCGACGCGTTTCGCCTGAGCGATCGGAAGGCATTGGAGGCCGGGGCTCCGGTGGAATGGGAAGAAGTAGGTCCGCACGACGACGGCATGCACACCTATATCGCTAACAAGTTTCCCCTCTTCGGCGCGAAAGGGGTGCCGTACGCCGTGTGCGGTTTTTTGACTGATATTACGGACCGAAAAAAGCTGGAGGAAGGGCTCCGTCAGGCTCAGAAGATGGAGAGCATCGGTACGCTGGCAGGGGGTATCGCACACGACTTCAATAATATTCTCGGCATTATTCTCGGTTATGTTTCCCGGCTTGAAAGCGGGAAGCTTACGCCGGACAAACTCTCCGCTAGTTTCGAAGCGTTGCGCAAAGCATCGCATCGCGGCGCAGATCTTGTCCGTCAAATTCTCACCTTCGCACGCAAAACAGACGTTCTCCTCGAATCGGTGAACCTCAATGCGGCAATCACAGAGCTCGTAAAAATGCTTTCTGAAACATTCCCCAAAACGGTTTTGTTTTCGCTTAACCTTGAACGCCATCTGCCGTCGATCGTGGCCGATGCGGGACAGGTGCAACAACTGCTCCTGAACCTCTGCGTCAATGCACGCGATGCAATGATCGATGGCGGCGCGCTTACGATAACGACCCGCATCGTCGAGGGAAACACGTTAATGATGAAATTTCCTGAAGCGGAGAATAAGCCGTACGCATGTATTGATGTCGAAGATACCGGTACGGGAATGGACGATGCGACGCGCGCGCGTATTTTCGAACCGTTCTTCACAACGAAAGAATTGGGACACGGTACGGGTCTCGGATTGTCGGTTGTGTTCGGCATCATCAACAGCCATCATGGCTTTATCGATGTCGAAAGCGCGCTCGGCCACGGGACGACGTTCCATCTTTATTTTCCTGTTCCACCCGGATTCAAAGAATCGGACAAAAAGGAAAATAAACAATTCGAATTCGTGAAAGGGGGGACGGAAACAATTCTTCTTGTTGAGGATGAAGAAATACTCCGCGACCTTGTCAAGAATACCCTTGAAGAAAAAGGGTACGCGGTGATCACGGCTCAAGACGGTATTGAAGCGGTGAACCTCTTTACGCAGCAGAAAGACCGCATCGCGCTTGTGCTCTGCGATATGGGCCTTCCGAAGCTCGGCGGTTGGGACGCGTTTAAGATTATGAAAGAGATTCGTCCAAAGTTGAAGATCATTTTTGCAAGCGGCTATCTTGAGCCGGGGCTGAAGGCAGAGATCCTGAAAGGTGGAGCGCGGGTCTTTGTGCAAAAACCGTACGACCCCGACGAAATCATAAAACAAATTCGTGAGGTCATTGACCGCAACGAAAGCTGATCCCATTGTTTTCTCCTGCCGAATGTGTCCCGATTTTGCCGGGACACTAAGAGAAGTAATTTAAGCAACGAAGAGATGACAGACCGACACCACGATCCATACGCAGCACTACGCTTCGGCGAATTTCGCGACCTGGTTCTTTCAACGTTCTTGATCACGATTGCGCTGTTGATGCAAGAAGTGGCAATCGGGTATGAGCTGTACAGGATTACCCACGACCCGCTCGCGTTAGGGTTGATCGGGCTTGTAGAAGCGATTCCGTTTATCACTTTTTCGCTGTTCGGGGGGCACATCGCCGACCGGTATAGCAAACGAAAAATCCTTTTATGGAGCGTCGCCTGCATAGCGATTTGCTCTACGATTCTTCAATTTATTTCGCGAAGGCAGGACTCTTTAGCACCGGCTGTGCTGCTCTTCACGATCTATTCGACCATCTTTGTCATCGGCCTTTGCAGGGCATTCCAGTCTCCCACTGCGACATCCCTCCGTGGATTTCTCGTCCCCTTTGAGCATTACGAAAACGCTGCGACGTGGAGCAGCTCCGCATGGCAGATAGGGGCCGTCGTCGGTCCGGTGATTTCCGGATTTTCCTATGCGTGGATTGGTTTCTCGAATACCTTGCTTGTCGTCGTGGCTCTTGTTATGGCGGCCTTTTATTTATACTCGAGGATCGGCGACAGGCCTGTGGCGGAGGTAAAGGAGAAAATCAATTTGCTTATGAGCATAAAACAGGGGATAGGATTCGTGTACGAAACGAAGGTAATTTTTTATTCTATTTCACTCGACTTATTTTCAGTAATGTTCGGTGGTGTGATGGCGATACTCCCTATTTATGCGCAGGATATCTTGCATGTCGGCTCGCAAGGTCTCGGCATTTTGCGCGGGGCACCCTCGCTGGGAGCGGTCTTGACTCTATTAGTGCTTGCCAGAATTACGGCCATGGAACACCCATGGCGAAATTTGTTGATCGCGATTACGGGCTTCGGGGTTTGTATCGTAGCCTTTGCCGTTTCTCCCTGGATGATATTTTCGGTCGTGATGCTTTTTTTCAGCGGAGCGTTCGACAGCGTAAGCGTGGTTATTCGCCACACTCTTCTTCAGACGCTCACGCCCGATGATTTGCGCGGGAGGGTAATGGCGGTAAATGGAATCTTTCTCGCGGCCTCGAACGAACTAGGGGGTTTCGAGTCCGGCGTGGCCGCAAAATTGATTGGAACCGTCCCATCTGCCTTCTTCGGCGGGGTGATAACGCTCGCCATCGTCACTTGGGTTTATACGAAGTCAAAGGGATTATTTGCAATTCGTCTTTCGAAAGAGAAAGACTCAACTCGTTGATTCTTT
The DNA here is from genome assembly GCA_049578505.1 of Bacteroidota bacterium. Classification (GTDB taxonomy): domain Bacteria; phylum Bacteroidota; class Ignavibacteria; order UBA10030; family UBA8401; genus JAGVPT01. The sequence continues at coordinate 44,115 of JBAUMC010000035.1, forward strand.
AATCACCACTATTCCGTCGGATGGTAGTATCTTAATTTGGAAATGACTTTTAAGAATAAATTATCTTATGCCCGAACGCCGAAGGGACTCCTTTGGAACGAGGGAATAACAGATTGAGCCAGTACCTGTCGGGTGGTAGTGCTACACTTTGAGCATTCTGAATAAAAAAGATTTGTCATGTCCCCCTAAGGGGGACATCCAGGTTTAATTGCATGGATTCCGGCTTTCGCCGGAATGACATTTACTTTGAAAGTATACCACTACCTGTCAGGTTGGTGTGTTGCCAAATCGACTTGTTTTAGGTATATTAACCAGCATCAATCCTGCCGTTGTAGGAATAAGAGAAATAACGAAAAGTCCCAGGTCATTTCATCACAAGTATCA
>JBAUMC010000036.1:0-26886 GCA_049578505.1 Bacteroidota bacterium
CCTGAATTGCCTCCGACATCTCCAAGTGCAAATTTTACGCCCGCGTTGGAAATTTGCCGCGCATCATCATGATAAGCCTGGGTCTGGGCAACGGTGTATATTGCCTGGTCAGTCGAGGTAAACAGCAATGCATACATACCTATCATAACGTATGCGCCGAGACCTATGATGACCTTTGATGTTCCCATTTTACCCTTCTAATTCTTCCTGAGTTTTTGTCCGGCTAACGGCAATTGTGTCTCATTGACTGGGTATAAGATAACCACTGAGAATGCATAAACAATAAGTACCGGAACGTATTTTGTGGGATACGGTATATAACGGATGAGCAGACTAATTGTTACGGATTGCTGGGCCACTTTGAGAGTATGTGAAGATTGCCGGAGAAATCAGGTTAGGGCCAAAATTCCCTGTTTTCACGGAAAAGCGACCTTTTGAGAGCTTGAACGTGACCTCCTATTCATTGCTCTATGCGAGGAATAACATAGGAGTTGCGCCGCGAGCGTAGCTTAAATTCGAGAGCTTTAAGTGAAGAGTGGGCTCTGAGAAAAGGAGGCTTTCGATTTTAGCCGTTTCTCCCAGCCTAGTAAGTTCATTTTTACGGGCTAAGGATTTTGTATTAGAATGAGGTTGGGGACGTATGTTTGATTATTTATGCAATAACCAAAAAATCTGATCGCCTATTGATCTTTTCTTTGAGAATGGCACAAGATTCTGGGCAGCTAACTTACTGCTTGAATACTGTCTATTCATTCGCTAAAATATTGGAAGTATTGATGCGGAGAGATTGAATATGTACCCTAAATCGTTCATCACAGTTCTCTTTGTACTGGGGAGTAGAACGGTGATGTCTCAGGAGGTGATACCTTTAAGTGCCACCCAATCCCTTCGGGCGCACAGTTACGAAATATTGAACCATTATATGGAAAGTAGGGGATCGATCTATACACACGGAAAGTGCGGCTTACCCGTAATTTCCTATGCAATCAAAAACCGGGATCGGCTCAATCCTGAGGTGCGTTTTGCCCTAGATAATATTTTAACGCGGCCGACTACGCAAAAGAGTATTCTGTCTGGCCATTTTCGAGTCCATTACGATACGACCGGGTCAGATGCACCGGCTATGCTCGATTCGCTCTATCAACCGATCCCTGGCTCCGCCGACCAGTATGCCGATTCAGTAGCATCAATCGCGAATTATTGTGAAACTTTCGAGACTCAAGTACTTGGGTACCTTCCTTCACCATCGGACGGCGACGCAGGGGGAGGGCCGGAATATGATATTTATATCGCCTCCCCTTTGGTTCTCGGCCCGGGCGGTTATGGCCAAACAAATCCAGACAGCATTCTTGTAAGCAAGCCGGATGGGGGAACTTACACTTCGTTTATTGAAATCGATAATACTTTTGATTGGGTAAATCCTCCAGTCAACAGAGGCATGCCCGCTCTCCGGGTCACACTCGCGCACGAGCTACATCACAGTATTCAAATCGGCAACTATGGGTATTGGACCGGTCCCCCAGACTTATCGCACAATACCTATATCTTTTTCTACGAACTCACATCCACCTGGATTGAGGACGTTGTATTTCCGGACGTGAAGGATTACCTGCAATACACAAGTGGAAGTGACGGCCATTTTGCAGAACCATGGGTATCGTTTAATTCAGATGGCAACATTATGTATAGCAGAGCGATCTGGGCTCACTTCATTGCAAAACGGTTCGGGAGAAATGCGATGCTGCGATCGTGGGAAGAGATCAGTTCGGCTCCGCCGCTTCAAGCAATAGACCGGGCACTGAGTAAGCCGCCGTACAATTCGAATTTTAAAAATGCATTTGCAGAATGGACAGTCTGGAATTATTTTACCGGCGCCAGAAGTGACTCCCTGCTCTACTATCCGGAAGGATCAAGTTATCCTGAGATCGCCTCATCGACAATTGACTTTGTACCGCCGGCGGAAACATTAGGAGGTAACCTGTATGTTCTTTCTTCGGCATATGAGAACATTAATTCCGGAGGAGAATCACTCCCATTTCTTGTTAGCAATGTCAACCTCGACTCCGCGATAACCAGATATCCCAACACATTCCCGTACTCGTATATTTTGTCCGAAAATCAAAACTCCAGCATAGCTGCGAGCCTAGGTGTCCCTGACCAAGCTAATTGGTACAGCAAAGCTCTCTTGCCCGGGGCGGTGACTCTTGATCCGTTTCCTGATCCATTTCGCGCGAACGGATCAAACCAGATTAGTATTCCTGTGAGTGGTTCGAGTTCAAGGACTGGTACACTTTATGTTTATTCATCTGATATGAAACTTGTGTACTCCGGAACAGTAAACACCCAGTTTTCGACGCTTCTCGGCGGTGAGGTATTTCAATGGAATGGGGTGAAGAATAACGATGAACTCGCGTCTTCAGGGATCTATATCTACTTTATTCAGCTTCAAGGCCAATCCATAAGAGGAAAATTTGCTTTAATAAGAAAATAAGAAAATGATAAAACTGTTGATATCGCAAGAGCGGCCTTAACATATGGAGAGTGAAAATTTAACCAGGATGATAGAGCTGGCGGATGAATTTTTTGACGCGAAAAGCGACCCGATGCAAATTTCTGTTAACGCCGAGACCATGGTCCAGCTTAAAAAAATTCACCCCGGCACGATGACGGAAAAAAGGAATAAGAAAGGACCAATTGCATGGGCTATGGTCATTCCTACCACCGTCGGGGTGATGAGGCAGTTTACGTCAAAGCAAATCAATGAGAAAGACCTTCTCTCCATAACCCCTCTCAAAATAAAGTATGAAGCACTTTATTTATGCTCCGCGCTGGTTTTACCTGAATATCGAGGAAGAGGAGTTGCTACGAGTTTGGTTGTGAAAGCAGTCAAGGGAATTCAGAGGAAACACCCAATAAAATATTTATTCTACTGGGAGTTTAGCGTCGAAGGGAAAAAATTAGCGCGAGCTATCGCAAAGGAATTTTCTTTGCCCCTTTACAAAAGAAAGTCTTAGCGGCATCATCTCACTTCTATCATCCTGATAGGCATTTTACTGCTTCTGAATTGTTGCAGCCTTCTTCTGGACCAGCGCAACGAAAAGCCATCCTACGATGACCGCCGCTATTAAATAGAGCCAACTATCAGCAGATGGAACGGCTGTATGCGCTTCGATCATCGTCCAGAGGAGCGGAATGGAGAGGTACATATTGTGCTGGCCGCGCTGGGTAACGCGGGGCAAAAGCAGCGGGTCAGGCATCGTTCCCGAGGCGACGGCAGCAAGTATTTTTCTCTGACCGGGTAGGATCGTCTCGAACACATTGCCAATCATAATCACGCCGAACATCACTCCCAGATGGATCACATATCCGCGATAGCTGAAATTGCCGAATTGAATCATGCCATAAACCATTGCTGCGACGAGCACGATGCCTATCGCGCCGAACACGCGGATATCTTTTCCCAGAGAGCTGTTTGCGAGTAAAACATAGACTCGGTAGATAAGGAAGACCAAAACTGCCATAATGTAACTCCCCGCCGTCCACTGCTGCTGAGACTCAATCGTAAGCCCGCCCGCATAAAATATCAGAATTAATAAGAGTGCGCCGAAAACGCCTGTGTAAATTGCTGACCACTTGAACCAATAGAGGGCTTTTGGAATAAGCTCCAACAACGTTTTTTTCCGTGTTTCAACGTCCGTTGTCGAAACAAAAGGAGCAAAAACGAGATTGAACCACCAATTCAATCCCACGAAAAAGAGTCCCGCAATAATGTGAAACCAACGAAAGAGGGCGTTCAAGATATCCATGTAATCCATAAAGACTCCTTAAAGTGGGGATTATAATTTAACGCCAGAGAGCTACAATTTTTTGTGTTCGACAAGAAACGTAGCTTTTCATCATGTCGAAGTAGAAATATTTTCGGAAATTTAATGCCTTGCGCCCGCTAATTCGTCGCCGAACCTTGCTGCAGTTAGCCGCCGCGTTAGGATGTGGTGAATTATTGTAGATTATTATAGATAGATTTCTTTTCTCTGTCAAGAGTGCGAAACATCAAGTGCTTGCTCAATTAGTCATTCCCGCGAAAGTGAGAATCCGGTATTGTGTTTTTTATTGCAGAATGGATGCCCACTTTCGTGGGCATGACATATTCTTTCTCAAATTGAGCCAGCACCAAACATCAAGTACTTATGCATTTTGCGTGACTTGGCGTCCTTCGCGGTTAAACGAAATCCGCGAAGGCCGGCTAGCCCGTCCTACTTCACCACCAATGTTACCGTTTGGCTCGTGACGCTCCCCAATCCATTCATTGCAGTGACCGTGTAGTTTGCTGCGTCGCTCGGGCGGATATTCTCTATTGCGAACGTCGAATCGGTCGCGCCTGTGATAGCATTTCCGTTCTTGAACCATTGATAGGTTGCTGTAGGAATTGCTGCTACTTCGACTTCGAAAGTTGCGCGTTGACCCGTCGTTGCAATAGCCGCTGTTGGTTGAGACAATAGAATTGGTGCCATCGAAGGTGTCCAGCCGCCGAGTACATAAGCAGGATTGCTGTAATTGGCAATTATCTCGGCATCTGCTCCTTTACTCAGTTGTCTTGAAAAAGGGCGTCGTCGGCTTATATCAATCGATTTGCCGTCGCTGATGTTCGTGCTGTTATACTCCCAAAAGTGCACATTTGCTGTATCGCCCCCGACTGGGCCCCAGCCTTCGGGGCTGATGCCCGCAAGAGTGCAATTGATCAACACCGCTTCGCAGTACGGGTAATTCTTGCCACGATTAGTGGGCGCACGGGCAATTTCAGTCTCGCGTCCCGGCACAGTTTGGAACATGCAATTCACAAAAACATTTCCATGGTTAGCGGATGTGTTGCGGATCCACATATACGTACCGCCATGTGATATCAACTTGCAATGATCGAAAAACGCCGGCCCGCGGCCGAGGATAATATCTCCGTCGCCTATAATTTGGCAGTCGACCAAGCAAACCGATCCGTTCACTTGTAAGGCATCTCCTGACCCTTCAATATTAACGTTGCTGATGATATTTTGTTCGCCCATCAGAAGTAACCCTTCGGCCTGACCTTTTGCTGTTGTTTTGATCGTGAAATTGACAAGGTGAATTCCTTTTGAATTATCTCCCATGAATGCAGCGCGACGAGAAGGAAAAGTACCCGGCATTTCGTTGGTGGCTATGTTCAAGGGATGTGGGTTGAAGATTTCATTATTGGCGTAACACACGATGACGTTGTCCCGCTCCTCCCCGAGCAAAGTGATGTTTGTTTTGTTCCGGAAATACACGATCTCCTCATACGTGCCATTCCTGATGAATATAGTGACACGTTTAGAATTTGAATCGGGAACATAATCGATGGCCCCCTGCACTGTGTTGAAATCGCCGGAACCGTCGCCGCAGACCACGAGCTGTTCCGCATTGGTGCGCGGGGGTACTTTCTTGGTTTTGAATGTCCATCCCGTTTTCCCTGCGATTCCAGCGAAGCTGTTATCGCTCAGGGTCAGCACTCCGAAATCGATTTGCACGTAGTATGTCTTATTATATTCCAGGAGATTGTTGTGAGGGTATAGCGTTGCCACTTTGCCGTGGATGATCACAGGGTAAAAGTGAAACGCGTCGGTGAAACCTCCGATGATCGTAAGTTGATAGGTGGCCGGCGTGGGAAGCGCGTCGCCCGATGGAGTTCCCGGTTTCGTATTGGCATTGGTAAAGTGGCCGGAGATATATTCGTAAGGATTTGGAGTATAAGACGCCGACGTTTTGCCGCCAGTTTCTGGGCCGGGCGGGATGCTCAAGTCCAAAAGATCAACCAGCCGGTTATCTGCCGAATCATAAATACGGATCTGTCCAGACTTACCTAAGCTTGGTTCAACGGGGAAGGTAAGAATCAAATGTGTGTCTGGGTTTACTTCCTCTGCGTTGTCTGCTGGAAAACGCGTAATGTTGTGGAGCCCTTCATTTTGCGCATAAAGCAATTTTGATAAAATGAGAAGAGCGGCGATTACAGTATTTCGTTGCATAGTTTGGACATCCTCTATCGAGTATTGGATAAATCTAACCGCTGCAGGTAAATAGTTCGTTCAATGGAAGGCTCAACCGCATCACTTGAATAATATATTCAATGGGAGAATCAATTTTTCAAAAAGGTGTGACGTTTCGCGTAATACTTTCCGATGATGGTCGAATTCGGCAGACCAATGCAAATCATCAGGATCGCAGCTCCGATTAGCGATTGAATAAAATCGGATGGCGAACGATTCACATTGCTTAAGGGCAAAATAACAAGATTCATGGCCAACCAAACTACGATGCCGTACGCGATACCGGCGACGATTCGGTTTCTCCACAACATCGTAATCACGGGGTAACCAATAAAGTAGACGATGGTCCAGAAGAGAGCGATGCAATAATGAATCGCCAAACCCAGCGCTGCCATCCATAATCCGCCATCAAATGCCTTCTCACCTAAGAGACCACTCGCTATGTTTTGGAGCAATTGGGTCTCTGTTATGTTGTACTTGACCGGATAATAAATGAGTGCGGTGGTTATATCGAGCGTCCCTGTCACCAGCCATGCGGCTAAGATAGTAATGAAGGCGTAACGCTGCTTTGTTATTCGCATCTTATTTTCGTGCGCCTAGAACCATGGGCGGCTGGTTATGGACGGGGGGAGGAGATTACCAGCTTGAATCCGTCTGGATCCTTCAATCGGAAAACGCGCGCTCCCCACGGCATGTCGGCGGGTTCGGACTCGAGTGTGCCGCCATGTGCTTTGATTCTATTTGCAACTTCGTCGATATTCTGCTTCGTCGTAATCAGCAGCGAGAACCCCAGACCTTTTATCCTGTCCCATCCCTTAGCTCCGTCGTCTTGATTGATCGAGAGCCGGACGTCCCCGGCTTTGAGAGATACCCCCCGCAGTTTCCCTTCGCGTTCAATCTTCCGGTCGATGGCAAATCCCAGCACCTCGTGGTACCAAGCAAGGCTCTTGGCGAGATCCTTCACGGTTAATGAAGCCGCGAGGGCGCTGGCATGGAAGGGTTCAGATTCCGGAACTGGTGAATTGGTGCTCATGGAATTTCCTCTCTATAGGTTACGGACGTTAGATGTTTCACTCGGTTTTTGCCGATAGACTCGTTAGCTGGCAATCACTTAAAGAAAATGAATAAATATTGCCGACGCAATAAGGATTTCAAAATAAATTGGCGTTATGTCGTCTTGGACAGAAAGCCGGCTGACACCCGATATTGGAATATTCACATTTACTATTTTAGTAGAATCATTTTTCATATACATACCACGGCCCCTGATGCAATAATTCGAATCGATCGTCCAATTGCGTGCAAGCGTATAATTGCCGCTATCAACCATAACAAGCTCTGCCTGCTCTTGATAGTGCTTATTGTATTCACTCGGACTTATGGTTGTCATGCATCCGGCATATAGATGTAACAAAGCAGGGAAAAGCAGCAGGATTGTTAACGTACGCCTTCTGTTCATAGTAATAGATTTTTATTGTCAGCTAATAGCAGGAAACTCACGTGTCGGCAATTCCTCCGGCTCTTTGGCCCGAAAGTTTGGATTTTGTGTATGATGATGCAGATTTCACGGGTTCCTTTCCGATCACTTCAACAACATTAGCTTCTTCGTTTGGACGAAGGACCCTGCATCCGGTTTATAGAAATAAACACCCGAAGAGAGCGTGGAATTCCACACTTCTTTGTGCATTCCGGCCGGTTCTTCTTTGTCCACAAGTCTCGCAACCTCGCGACCAAGCAAATCATAGATTGTCAGTGTCACTTTGCTCATTTCCGGAAGTTGAAAGCTGATCGTTGTACTCGGATTAAAGGGGTTAGGATAATTCTGGCTAAGCGCGAACGTGTTTGGAAGCGGGCTCAGTCCCAGACCCGCGGACATAGTTCCCGAAACAGGTCGATACATCACTCCCCAGGAAGTGGTGCCGGCATAAAGATTTGTCGTGTCGGCAGCCAATGAAAGTATATTTGCATTAAGCGCATTGGAATCGACTTGCGCCCATGCCGCTCCCTTATTTGTGGAAACGAAAAGACCACCGGATCTTGTATTTGCGTAAACGTCTGTCCCGTTCATCGCCAGTGCGACAATATGAAGATCTGATAGGCCTGTACTGGCCTTACTCCAATTTGAACCATAGTCGGTCGACAAATAGACACCGCTGGCAAAAGTTCCCGCGAAAAGATTTGGTTTTGATGCGGCGAGGGCCATGACCCCGTCGTTCGGTAATCCACTGTCTATCGATTTCCAACTTGCCCCGTTATTTGTTGAAAGATACGCACCCGCTTCACGCGTTCCAGCGAAAAGATTTGAGTCAATCGCAGCTAACGCCGCAGTAGCCCAGAGTCCGTTTACCTCTGAACTTACCACAGTCCAGTTTGCTCCGTCGTTTGTCGTTCTGTACACACCTCCTCCATAGAAGCCGGCAAACAGACAGCTGTCGGTGGCAGCCAATGCCCAAACGTTAAGGTTGGTCAGCCCGTTGTTGACCTGACTCCAGGACTTACCGGCATTGGAGGAGCAAAAAACCCCGCCGTCGGAAGTGCCCGCAAAAATGCTGTTATCGTGGAGTGCAATCGCTTGTACTTGTGTGTTCTTAAGTCCGGTCCCTATTGCCGGCCAAGTAGAACCATGATCTGTAGAACAAAATACACCAAGGCCGTCGGTCCCGGCAAATATGGCCGAGTCCTTTACTAAGAACGAACTAATCGAAGCTCCTCCTGGAATTGTGTAGGCCAGCGACCAGGTAAGACCGCTGTCGTTTGAGACGAGAATACTTCCTTTCGATGTGCCTGCAAAAATTTTGGAACCCAGCATGGCCATCGGACCGCCGTGTTCAGAGAGGGTTCCATGGTCAAATCCACCACCAGCATAGACCTGGGTCCAGCTATTCCCATTATTTGTCGAACGAAAGACTCCGTTGACAGGTGAGAGACCTCCAGCGCCCGGTGTCCCTCCCCCTGAGCCAGATGCAAGTAGAGCAGAGTCCAGTGCTAACACAGATTGCACCCACATATAATGCAAATCGGCATTGGCTGTGCTTATCCACAGTGTTGCATTGGTTGTTGAGCGATAGACGCCGTCGAGGGTACCGGCATAGAGATTCGTATCGCTGACCGTCAATGAATATACAAACTTATTGATCAGACCCGTTGTGTCGGGTATCCACTTCGCACCATTATCGGATGAAACATAGAGACCAATGTCTAATGTGCCCGCATAAATATTTGTGTCGCCTTTTCCATTCGGAGCCGCTGCAAAACACTCAACTATAAAAGCAAACGGGGGATCGTTGAACAAACCATCGCTGGCCAAAGTCCAAGTTGCACCTTCGTCTGTAGAGAGATAAATGGTGCCTATAACATGTATATCCCCGACTGCGGCAAATAAATCTGTGCCGCTGGCAGCCAGCGCATTGATCGTAAGATTATTTAAACCATTGTTGATCTGACCCCAGCTTGATCCGCCGTCTGTGCTGACGTAGACGCCTCCGCCAGCCGTCCCGATATAGATTTTTGAACCGCTCGATGCGAAGCATGAAACGGACCCGCCCGGGGGAGGGGTGCTTGTCTGTATCCATTGTGCACAAAGCGGGTTGGCAATCACAAAAAATGCAACCAGCATGAATATGAATTGATATACGTTTTTCATGGCATACCTCTTTTTGCTGAAGGGCCAACACCGGTGACGAATGCCTTGTATAGCGATACATGCAAATATTTCGTTGATGTCTTCGTTCGCTTACTATGTTTAAAAGTAATTGTAGCTCACTTCTTGAGTTGGAAAGGGCCTGCGCCCTAACAGACCGGAGCTCCCGCTAAAGAGCAGCGGGACAGGTAAGCTGTCTACGACTCCCCGTGGGTCTTCGGCCCAACGTGAGTTGTAGACTCGTAGAGCGGAGACGCGCAGCCAAATGATTGGTAAACTATGCGCGTGGCGAAATTGTCGACTTATGGTACCGTCAGTACCAAAAGGATCCCTTCAGGACTTGTTGAGCGTTTTTTGCTCGGCCCGCTGTTTCTTGGGAAGAGCATTGCTGAACAAACTATAGGGGCTTATTTAATTAGAATGAGTTTTTTTGTCTCTCTGTATTTCCCGGCTTTGAGTTGATAAAAATACACTCCGCTAGAAAATAGTTCTGAAGACAATGAAATCGTATGTAATCCAGGCTGTGCTACGCCTTGGAAAATGGTCATAATTCTTCTACCAACGATATCGAAGAGATCTAAGACCGCGAGTTCAGCGCGTGGAATCTGGAATTGGATTTGGGTTGAGCCATTGAACGGATTGGGAAAATTCTGCAAAAGGGCGTATTCCGTCGGCATCTTGTCAGGCGATTGTGCGATTGAAGTTAAGACATAGCTCTTGAGAGAATGATTGCTTGTGCCCACGATTTCTTGATCTCCATGTGAAAACACGCTAAGTTCGCCAACACCCTCTTTGAAATCGAATAAATAACGTATCGGGTCGTAAGGCCCAAGACTCGCCGAGATGCTGATGCTGAGGTTGTTTGTTGAATCAACTTCAGAATAACGATAAAGTGTCGCTGATTCGGCAAACCCCTGAACGAATGGAAAAACCGAGTACGTTGAGTTGGAATTTCCGCTTGGCACTGTTCGATAAATTTGATGCCGCCCTTGTTGGAGTTCTATAAGTTCAAATACATTGGTATCTCTCACAGCATAGCTTGTATCAGCTGCTGCAGCTTCATCTCCCGGGCTGAAATATGTATAGATGAGATTGCGCATTTCTCTGAAAATCCACCTCGTCGAATCCTGAGTGACGATCGCGGCCGTGATGAGATAAGACACGAGCCCAGTGTCAGCATAATAAACATCGGGAAGTTCGTCGTGAAGCAAATACCGATAATTGTACGTCCATTGGTTTCCGATTGACAAGGGAAAGACATCAACTAGAGAATCGGAAGATGCATGGGCCGTTGATGAAAGTGCAAATAGCATGAGAGGTAGCATAAGTGATGAGATGTTCTTTTTCACGGAATAAACCATACTCAGGTATTGCCGAACTGCGATTAGATTGCGTATGGAAGATTTGCGTTTATATAGGAAAAGAAATCTCATATCGCATCTCTGCGTTGAAATTTAATGCCTGGGACGAAAGTGACGGGTATGTGTTGATGGTAGATGTGGAATACTGCACCCCGCGGGATATTATAATGTGAGGGATGGACGGTAGGATTAAGAGCGCCCCTCTGTTGCAAAACTACTGCTAATCAAATACAAATGCAATCAAAGAAAAATGCCATCCATGATTATTGTCTTAGAATAGATCTGCATAATCACAGAGCAACTGCTTCATGAGGTGTCAGCGTCGCTTGAGGATGTCACCATAGAGTTTTTCATAACACTCAGGACAAATACCATGTGTGAAAGTTGCATCGGTGTGATCCTGGATGTATCCTTCTACCTGGTTCCAGAATCCTTTATCATCACGTATCTTCTTGCAATTTCCACATATCGGGAGAAGCCCTTGCAAAATTTTAACGTTATCCAAAGCAGATTGCAGTTCTTCTATAAGGTTCTCACGCTCCGTCATGGCATCGACAAGAGCTTGCTCCGCCTGTTTGCGAGCCGTGATATCATGTAGAAACCCAATGGTTCCCAACAGTTCATCGTCCTTGCCGATCATTGGAGCTTTGTAAGCTTCAAACCACTTGTGCTCTCCCAACCCTATAACTTCTTCCTCAGTAATATTCTTTTGCCGAGATTCCAACACAGCACGGTCATGAGCGCGGTACGCTTCGGCTATGTTGGGAGTCGTAATATCAAAATCAGTCTTTCCCACAAGCTCATCGGGAGTTGCAACGCTAAACATCTTCGCGAATTGTGTATTCACAGCAAGGAATCGGCTTTCAGTATCCTTCATCCATATTGCGAACGGAAAGTTCTCCAAGAGAGAACGCTGAAAGTTTTCATTGTTTTGCAATGCATCCTCCGCCCGCAAAGTATCTGCGCTTGATTTATGCTGCCGAAGTCTTTTTTTGACGTTCTTATTTGCTTTCATGACCCACCTCCTTGCAAGCTTACGTGAAAACTTTTTCGGCTAATTCCGGGCACGAGAAGACTGCGTTGAATACTTGATCAAATCTGGCTAGCTATACGCTAAACGTCTTATTCCTTGCTGCTCCCCCAACAGCACAAAAACCTCCGTCATCAAATATCGAATCCAGAGGTTCCGTCTTTAACCGTTCCGCCCCGAATCGGTTATATACTTGCTCAAATGTAGCGGTAATCGTCAGGAGAGTCAAGAATAAAATGGGGAGGCGCGCTAAGGTATTGGGGAACAGCTTACATATTCATTCATCCGAACGAAATCACTCCCATTTTCAAAGAATACGCTTTGTATTTCGTTTCTCCAGAATATTCGCTTTGAAGAAGCCGGCCATTTTCGTAAATTTGTTTCATCATGAAGAAGTTCACCCTTACAAAACCGATTGCTCATCCGCTGCGTCTTGTGACGCCCCAGAGCTTTAGAATTGATTACAAAAAGGAGCTCAACGCGGCCCAATATGAAGCGGTCTCCTCCGTCGATGGACCATTCCTAATTATTGCGGGTGCAGGCACGGGGAAGACAAGGACAATAGTATACCGGGTATCTTATCTGATAGAGTGCGGTGTAAGCCCGGACAGCATTCTTCTCCTCACGTTTACGCGCAAGGCAGCACGAGAAATGCTCCGCCGTGCTGTGATCCTCCTCGATGCGCGATGTGAAAACGTCTCCGGGGGAACCTTTCATTCATTTGCGAACGGGCTCTTGCGTAAATATGCGGACAAATTGAACTATGCACGCAACTTTACGATCCTTGACCAGGGGGATGCGGAGGATGTTGTCAATTTAATCCGAACGCAGCTCAAGTTCGATTCGAAGGCAAAACGATTTCCGCGCAAGTCAACTCTTTATGACCTTTACAGCCGTTCGGTCAATACGTTGACTCCAGTCGATCAATTACTCGCAAAAGACTATCCGCACTTTACCGAGATGGTTGATGAAATCAAGAAAGTGCACGATAGCTACGTGCGCTACAAGGCAAGTAACAATCTTATGGACTATGACGATTTGTTGCTTAACGTCGTTAGGCTCTTAAAGGGCAATGATTCTCTCCGGGCTATCTTGTCAGATCGCTATAAATACATCATGGTCGACGAGTATCAAGACACCAACAAGATTCAAGCAGAAATTGTTCGTCTTTTGGCTGATAAGCATCAGAATGTCATGGTGGTGGGAGATGACGCCCAATCGATTTATTCGTTCAGAGGGTCGACCATTGAGAATATCCGAACCTTTCCCGGCGAATTTCCGGAATGCAGAATCATCAAGCTCGAAGAGAACTTCCGGAGTTCACAACCGATACTGAATTTGGCGAACGAGATTCTCAAGCGGGCGGTGACACCTCTATGAACGGACTTTACTATAAAAAGCTGTTTTCGAAAAAAGAGGGGGGCAACCTGCCTCAGCTTGTGATTGCGGAAAATGAGAACATGCAATCGCGTTTTGTCGTAGAGAAGATACTCTCGCTCCGCGAAGAGGGAATTCCACTCGAAGAAATGGCAGTGCTCTTTCGCTCCTCCTTCCTTTCGTTTGACCTGGAAATCGAGTTGGCGAAAGCCAATCTCCCTTTCGTAAAATACGGGGGGTTCAAGTTCATCGAGACGGCACACGTGAAAGACATGATTGCGTATCTTCGTGTGCTGGAAAATCCGCGAGATTTGGTTTCCTGGAATCGCATTCTCATGTTAATAGACGGCGTAGGACCACGAACCGCTGAGACTGTGACCAACGATATCATCAACAAAAGACTCGGCACAATTGCAGATGGACGGGAAACCGTAGTGTCTGAAAAGTTCTGGCGAGACTATTTTTCTTACCCCGAGGGAGTTCAAAAGCTTTTTGAAACACTCAAGACCGCTGCTTCGCCAAGAATGTCTCCTGCGGAAAAATCATTTCATATCCTGAATTATTACGAACCTATACTCAAATCTCAATACGACGATCATCCGAAGAGGATGAAAGATCTGGAAACGTTCCAAAATATTGCGGAGCGATACAAAGACGTTGAAACATTTCTGACAGACATGGCCCTTGAGCCTCCGAATGAGAGCGTTGTGGATGTTGAATCTCCCGGGAAAGAAGATGAACTGCTTGTTTTATCGACCATTCATAGCGCGAAGGGTCTTGAATGGAAGGTTGTATTTATTATCTCTGCTCTTGAAGGACGTTTTCCATCTATGAAAGCACAATCGGATGGCGATGAAATGGAGGAGGAATTGCGGTTGATGTATGTAGCGTGCACTCGTGCCAAAGATCATCTTTTTATCACGTATCCGATAAACATCTTTGATAGAGAAAGCGGCGCGATCCTGTCAAAACCATCCCGGTTTATTGAAGGGATCGGAGAGCATTTATTGGAGCCGTGGGTTGTGGAGTAGCTTTTTTGAGAACGCAGAAGTTAGGCCAAGTTCATTCAAATAAAAAATGGCAAGCGACAGTAACTTCGATTTCTTCTACGCCTTGCGCACCACGAAATAAGGTTGGTTCGTTAAACTCTCGGTAAAGCCTGGGTGCAACCACGCTTTCCCGGTTTGCTCTTTCAGTTCGAAGTAATATTGAAGAGGATACTCGGAGTTGGTATACTCAGCTGGTATGATTGCCCGATAGCTTTTGCCCGTCAGTTGCATTTCCACCAGTTTAAATCGCTCAGCATGATTCACATGGCGATAGAACAACCGAACCGATCCGATGGTTTTTTCCACCGAGAGCTCGATGTCCAGGTTTTCACCCGTTTTAAATTGTTCCGGTTGGATATAGTGGCACATCGCAGAAGGACGCATGGGACGTCCCGTGGCTTCCTCTATAGCTGAACGCAGGTTGTCCCGTTGAGCAACGGTGCTCGTTAGGGTTTGCTCTAGCATTTTCGCCATAAGAGCAATGTCCTCATCCATCGCAGGCAATCTATCGAGCCAGTGACCTCGCTGCAGGTCCATTTCTCCCACGGTAATGTCAGGTTTGTATACATCCCGTGCCTGATTGGCAAGCTCAGCCCAATGGCTTCTTGCTTTTTGATACATTTTTAATGACAGATCCAATGCAGTTGGATCGCCGCTTTGTTCGTAGATGGCGTACAGAACACCGGATCGAAATTTTGCTCCGAAGAAACGGCCCAGTCCAATCTGGATAGCAACGTCGGTAGCCATCCGTCGGAATTCAGGTTGCCGTTTGCCTTTGGTCAATGCTTCCGCCTGTGTCAGGTGTTTGGCTGCTGTATCTGCAAAGTCTTCTATCCATTGCGCATATTCGATGGGCGAGTACTTTCCGCTCCGTTCACCCTTCAATAATTCTGAAGCAAAATCGTTGATCCGCAGGAAGAGCTGCGGATCCATCGGGCTCACGTTGCCGAATACCTTGGGGGATGGGGTGTCAAAGTACGGATTTTTATTATTTGGATCCGCAATAGAGAAATTGGTGTACATCTCAGGCCAGTAGAGGTTGTTAGCGGCCGAAACCCCGTGAACAGTCAACACAATCGGAAGTATGCGGGAGGCGTTTGCCAGAGCCAATTCAACAGCGTCGCTGCCGGCACCGAACTGTTTTTCCAGATGGCGGCGCCATACATCCGGCTCGGTATCAGGATTATACGCTAGTCTGCCGAAAACTCTGAGACTGTAGAGATATTTTTGCCAGTCCCACCGGGGTTTTAGGGATGAATCCAAGTAGGCGCACCGATCACCGGCAATACCTGATCCGCGACGGCCTTTAAACGACAGCGGCTCCATAAGTTCGACTCCCGCGCTGCCGCAAAAAGTGAACGCTCTTGAGTGTGCGGCGTTCAGGTCCGGATATCCCCAGAGAAGAAGACGTTGCGTACCTGGCCAGACCCGGTGCATTACCCCATAGCGTCGGTTTTCCTTGAGAAGGTCGCCATAGCCGTAACGAATAAAACTACGCGAACCCGTGCTCAGACTCATTAGTCCTGTTGTAACCGTGTCGGGCTTTGGAATATCGAACTCTCGAATGTCGGCCTGATGATATGGCATGCCCAGATGTTCCGCCCAGTACTTCGGAGATACATTGACCGGTGATCCGGTGGCAATTGCTAAATCGATCATCGTTTGGTTCAAACCCTTTGCATGCAAATCGATCTCAACCTTGCGGCCGCACGTAGCTACGCCGTCAAACACCGTCTTCCAAAAATCGTAACTCCCTTCGTTCACGCCGCTTTCACCATGAGTGCGCAAGGTCACTCCGGTGATCGCCGGACAAGCAATCAATAATTGTCGGATGGCGTCTCGGCAATACGGACCATGGGTTTCGGGTGTTAAACCCTCGATAGTATAATTCGGATGAGGGCTATTGAGCCATTCATACCCGTGCATCCAGATTCCCAGCTGAAATTGCATGCCTCGAGCTGCGGTTTGCTCGCTTACAAATTTCAACATTTCGAGATTCTCATCACGTTCTCCATCGCGCAATTGTGGTACCCGTACGTTGTATCCTGGAACAGATAGCAGGAATGGATAGGCAAAAAGAAAATATGCATCAGTTACATTTTGGAGAAAATCGTAGCCAAGCCCAAAGCCCAAATTGAAACGGTTGAACCGTTGGGTTGTCAACATCGTAAGATATTCCTTCCACATCTCACGGTCATTATACCACGGTTTGTCCTCGACATCGCTGACGAAGAGTCTGGTGAGGGAGCGAATGCTATTAGCAGGACGCTCAACAACAGGTTCTTGTAAATTCAGCGAGTCCAAAGGTCGATCGGAATATCTGACACGGTCTGCGAGTTCAAGGAGAGCATACACCAGCCCTTGTGCGTCATATCCAGACGCAAGCAAGACTTGCTTGTCTTCGGATTTAGCCGGTACTATACCAAGGGCTTCAGGTACAGCCGGGATTATTGTCCCCGCATCTTGAAGCAGTCGACTGGCCAGGGAAGAACCCGAGCCGGCTACGACGATGATTAGGTCACCGCTTTTAGCCTGAGCAACAGAATCGCATTTATAGACATTTATTCCACCAGAGATGAGGGATTCCTCCAGCTCCTTTACAGCCCACCGCGCGGGTTGGGACTGTGCTGTAGGATCATGAGGGTCTATAACAATAGAAACTCCTTTTGCTTTGAAATTGACGTGACCCAATGAGGAGACACCAATAGCAGAAATACCAACCATTCTCACAAAGTGTCGGCGGCTAATCCCTTTGAGCTCGGTTGAAGACTTCTGATCCGCAATGTATTTCTTCATAGCAATTCCTAGTACATACGGCGTGTTGAGGTGAGGGGATACTTAAAGATGATAAAAGCAACACGCAGTAACCTCAGTGATGATTTTGGTTTTGTTTTGTAATAGTTTCAGCAACAAGTTATTGAGTACGGATTTATTCCGAACCGTTGCCGTTCTGTTCTCTGCAACTTAAAGACAAGAAGCCGGACGTTGAATCTGGGATAATAGTGATCGTAAATAGCTCCTGCAAGCTTTTTCAACGAGACTTCCCGCCTGAAATGTAATAAAAAGAAATTTGGATTTCTTTGTAGACTTGGTTTCGCTTCGGTAAAGAAGAAGAAGAGCTTTTGAGCGTTGATAAGACTCGCCAACTGACACCTCCGTACAAGAAAATGTGGTAGCAGAAATTCTAGCAACTGCAATGATTTGAGGTCGAAAGTGGCAAATTTGAGTGGACAGGGCGAGAAACTCGAAGATCCCGTGAGGTCGAAGAGCGAAACGGGAGAAGTGGCAACACACGTGTTGAGGAATCCGAGAGTGGACAGGGCCAGAATCGAACTGGCGACACACGGCTTTTCAGGCCGTTGCTCTACCGACTGAGCTACCTGTCCGAACATTTCTGAAGTTAGCAAACGAGCGCAGCGAGTGAAGCTAACTTCATGAAATGTTCAGGATCCGACGTTTTTTTGTCGAATCCGAAAAACGGGCGATCAAAATCTCTAGCACTTCATGAAATGTTCAGGATCCGACGTTTTTTGTCGGATCCGAAAAACGGGTGATCAAAATCTCTAGCACTTCATGAAATGTTCAGGATCTGATGCTTTCTGTCAGATCCGAAAAAAGAACGCAAATAATATATTAAAAATTCTCGTCGTATCAAAAGACTTTTTGAGGAATAAAAAGAATACAGAATACAGAATTCAGAATGATGTAATTAAGGTGATCCCGAAAACATTCTGTATTCTATATTCTGTATCCTGTCTTCTTACTCCTGTCTTTCAGATAAACAGCGGCGCTAACACGAGCGTCAACGTCGAGAGCAATTTGATCAAGACGTGGAGCGACGGACCCGCGGTGTCTTTGAACGGATCGCCGACCGTGTCTCCAACAACCGATGCTTTGTGCGGCTCGGATTTCTTTCCGCCATAGGCGCCTGTTTCAATATATTTTTTCGCGTTGTCCCATGCGCCGCCGCCGTTGTTCAGGAAGAGAGCCATCAAAATTCCGGTAATGGTACCGACCATGAGGAACCCTCCGATAACTTCAGCTCCGCTCGCCGCGCCGACTGACTGGCCGCCTGCATAGTAAAGCCATTTGAAGACAAGCCCAACACCGACCGTCATGCCGACGATGAGCAAGCCGGGCATTACCATCTTCCGAAGAGCTGCCTTCGTTGCAATGTCGACGCACTGACCGTAATCGGGTTTCGAAGTTCCCTTCATAATTCCCGGATCGTTTTTGAATTGTTCACGAACGTTGTTGATGATAGCATATGCTGCCTTGCCGACTGCCTTGATCGCAAGCGAGGAGAAAAGAAACACAAGCACAGCTCCGAGCATCGCTCCGACAAACACTTCAGGTTTGTCAAGATTGATCACTCCCTGAAAAGAAGGCATATAATTTCGGACTTCGTCGATATACGCGCCGAAAAGGAGAAAGGCTGCAAGAGCCGCTGATCCGACGGCGTATCCTTTCGTCAGCGCTTTGGTCGTATTACCGACGGAATCAAGGCGGTCGGTTTTATCTCGGACTTCTTTAGGCTGTTGGCTCATTTCGACAATCCCACCGGCATTGTCAGTAATCGGTCCGAACGTATCCATCGCGAGAATGTACGCTGCTGTTCCCAGCATACCCATCGTGGCAACCGCAGTTCCAAAGAGTCCCGCATGCTGCAAGCCGGAATACTCGCCAAGGAGGTATGCGCTGATAATTGCTATCGCGATAACAAAAATTGGATAGCCGGTCGATTCCATGCCTACTGCTATTCCTGCGATGATGTTTGTGGCCGGGCCGGTTTGGGACGCCTCTGCAATCGAAAGTACCGGACGGTAGCGGGAGTCAGTGTAATATTGGGTGATAAAAACAAATGCGACCGATGTCAGTACGCCGACGACTCCGCACAAGAAGAAATTGAAATAGTACTCTGGTCCGAGAAGCCATCGGGACGCGATGTAGAATCCCACCATCGCAAGTCCGGCAGCAAGGTAATATCCGCGGTTGAGCGCGTTCATTGGGTCTTCTTTTTCATTAGTCTTTACTGTCAAAATACCGATTGCGCAGGCGATGATTCCAAACGCGCGGGCGACAAGGGGAAAGAGG
The DNA here is from genome assembly GCA_049578505.1 of Bacteroidota bacterium. Lineage (GTDB taxonomy): Bacteria > Bacteroidota > Ignavibacteria > UBA10030 > UBA8401 > JAGVPT01. Next base: position 19,605 of record JBAUMC010000036.1, read on the forward strand.
AGCACTCCGAGCAACGATAATCCCTGGGACTGGAATACAGCGGTATTTGAATTGTATAAACCCGCCGCCAGAATCATCGCTCCGATGTTCTCCGCTGCAGTCGACTCAAAAAGATCGGCTCCACGACCTGCACAATCGCCGACATTGTCTCCGACAAGATCCGCAATAACTGCAGGATTGCGCGGATCGTCCTCGGGAATTCCTGCTTCGACTTTGCCGACAAGGTCCGCACCGACATCGGCTGCTTTCGTATAGATTCCGCCTCCGAGTTGGGCGAATAAGGCGACAAAACTTGCGCCGAACCCGTAGCCGACTATCATCAACGGAATATGCGAAACATCACTGGTGATGTCGAGATATTTAACAACGCTGAAGAGACCTGCGACGCCGAGTAAACTCATGCAAACGACAAAGAAACCGGAGACAGCACCGCCCCGCAGGGCAGGTTGCAGAGCGCTGTTCATGTTCTTTGTCGCTCCAGCCGCAGTCCGTATGTTCGAGCGTATCGCAACCCACATTCCCATATAGCCGGCCGCAACCGAACAAGCCGCGCCCAGCACAAAAGAAAGAGTAGTCCATAGTGCCAGATTAGCAGTGGTTGCCGGGTCGTTTACGTTATGGGCCCGAACGAACGCGTAGAGTATATAGATGAGTGCAGCCAGAGCAACTGCGAGATACGCGATGGTTCTATTCTGGCGACGGAGAAAAGCTTCGGCGCCGGTTTTAATAGCATTCGAGATCTCTTGCATCTTTTCGGTTCCCGTGTCGCGGTTCAACACGTTGCGAACGAGGTACAATGCAAAGAGAAGTCCGAGAATGCTTATTCCAAATATTAAGGTGAGTTCCATACTTCTGAAATTGTCCTTTCTTTATTTGCGAAGCTGGTGTGTCCTTGTTAATAGTGAGTCTTTAAGTTGATGAAACAGAATTCGCCGACATTATATGCCACAAATAGTATACCGGGATTCCCAACAGCACGATGAAGAGTCCGGGCCAGGTGAAGTTCGGCCTGACAAAAAGCAAATCGACGCAAATCAGGCTCGCAACGACCAAATAGATCGACGGGATGGCAGGATAGCCAAACGCTTTATACGGACGTTCAGCAGTAGGCATCTTTTTTCTGAGAATGAATATTCCTGTAATCGTGAGAACATAAAAAATTAGTACCGCGAAAACAACGTAATCGAGCAAGTCGCTGTAGGTTCCTGAGAGACATAAGATGCTTGCCCAAACTCCTTGAGTGATGAGTCCTTTAGAAGGCACACTATGCGCGTTCAATTCAGCGACGTTCCTAAAAAAAAGTTTATCCTTCGCCATTGCATAATAGACGCGCGCTCCGGCTAAAATAAGACCGTTGTTACATCCGAAGGTTGAGACCATGATCAGTCCGGCCATAACAAGAGCTCCGCTGTTTCCGAAAATTACCTCAGCTGCGGCAGTGCCAACTCTGTCCGAGGTGGCAAATTGGATACCACGTTCGGCTACCGTTGCACCTTCGGGTAAACCGTGAAGTGGCAGCACCGAAAGGTAAACCACATTTGCCAAAATATAGAGGATGCAGACGATTCCCGTACCGAGGGCAAGGCTGAGCGGAACATTTCGTTTGGGATTGATCACCTCGCCAGCGGTAAATGTAATATTATTCCACGCATCGGCGGAAAAAAGTGAACCGACCATCGCCGCACCAAGCGTACTATACAGCGCCCATCCGAGGAGCGGACGAATTGAGAGCTGACCGTTTTGCACTTGAGAGATTGCGCCATTCCAAAAATTTGAGAAGTTGGCGCTGACCGCGCCGGCGTTTCTTCCGATGATAAACCCAAGAACGATCAACCCGAGAAGAGCAATTGTTTTTGTAAAAGTGAAAATGTTTTGGACAATTTTGCCTCCTTGAATCCCCTTGGTGTTTACCCATGTAAGAAGGCAAATGGAAACGATCGCCAATAAATTTTGCGTGTGCAATCCGACATTGTATGGCCCCATCGACCCGAATGGCATCGTGTAAGGACCGAATGTTCCAATTTTCAGAATCCAGTTTGCAGGAGAAAACCAGGGAAAGAAGACCCCCGTAAATTTTGAAAACGCAATTGCGACGGCTGCAATAGTACCGCTTTGAATGACAAGGAACAGCGTCCATCCGTACAAGAAACCCACGAGGGATCCGTACGATTCGCGTAAATAAACATACTGTCCGCCGGCGTGCGGCATCATCGCTGCGAGTTCGCCGTAGCTTAATGCGGCGATAAGCGTTATGATTCCAGTGAGCACCCAAGCAGAAAGAAGCCAGCCCGGCGAACCGACGGTGCGCGCAATATCGGCTGAGACAATAAAAATTCCCGAGCCGATCATCGATCCAACGACAATCGTCGTCGAATCGAGAAGATTCAGCGCGCGCTTGAATTCATGGTGTTCGGCCGTTGGCATCGTTCTGTCGGCCTATAGTATCGCTGAATTCAAGAAAAAACTTTCCACCATTCGTACTCTGTTCTTTATCACAGCTTCGGTTGTATATAGCGAAAAACGCACTTTTGCGGAAAGTCCGAATAGCGAGAACATAATCTCTCTGGGCGTTCTCTTTGACGGCTAAAAGGCAGAGCACTGAAGCAGATTAAGAGAATCCCCGTCCCATGACCAAAGCCCGCAGAATAAGTGAAACCTAATAGCTTTTTCATGGTTGGAATTTCAGTGAACAAACATAATGTATTTTTCCCTTTTTTGCAATCAGATTTTTGGGAAATGAAAGGCTTGCAAACAGATGAGTACTCATGTATATTTGCGTGAAGGAGGATTATGGCAGTGGTGGAGGTTCTAAAAGAAATACTTGCACAGCAGACCAAGGAAGGGGAGCTTTACAGCTCCATGCCGGCCGACTGGGTCCGATGTTTTGCCTGCGGTCATCGATGCAAGATTCCTCCAAACAAAGATGGAATATGCCGTGTCCGTTTTAATCGTGGGGGCAAACTCTACGTTCCAACCGGTTATGTGGGATCTCTCCAACTCGACCCGATAGAAAAGAAGCCGTTCTTCCACGCCTATCCTGGTTCCCAAGCACTCAGTTTCGGTATGCTCGGATGTGATTATCATTGCGCCTATTGTCAGAATTGGATAACGTCGCAAGCATTGCGCGACCCTGTTGCAGAATCGAACCCGGAATATATGTCGCCTCGGGATTTTGTGGATCTAGCAGTGGGGCGAGGCGCGAAAGTCGTGACAAGCACCTACAATGAACCGCTTATCACAAGCGAATGGGCGATGGAAATTTTTTCCCTTGCAAAGAAATCGGGCCTGATCACTTCCTACGTTTCCAACGGGAATGGTACGCCCGAGGCAATTGATTATATTCAACCCTACATTGATTTGTATAAGATAGACCTCAAAGGGTTTCGCCAAAAATCCTATTCTCAGCTGGGGGGAGTATTGCAGAATGTTCTCGATACCATAAAACTGATTCACGCGAAAAAGATATGGCTTGAAATCGTGACGTTGATCGTTCCGGGGTTCAATGATTCGGACGAAGAACTTAAGGATATCGCAAGTTATCTTTTTTCGGTATCGCCAGATATTCCATGGCACGTCACGGCGTTTCACCGGGATTACAAGATGACCGATCGTGAAAATACAGATGCTGATGCGCTGCTTCGCGCCCGGGAGATCGGTTACAACGCGGGCTTGCATTTCGTCTATGCCGGAAATAGACATGGAGAAGTTGGAGATTCAGAAAACACCTTTTGTCCTTCATGCAATGCAACATTGGTTGAACGCTGGGGTTTCAGGGTTCGTTCTAACAAAATTATCGACGGGAAGTGCTTCAATTGTGGAGCGGAGATTGCCGGTCGCTGGAAGTGATTTTTCGTTTAGTGGAACTACGGAGTTACATCAGGTGTTAAACCTGCATTCAGTTTAATTCCTTACTTGCTCACAATAATACGTGCATTGAGCGGTCAAGCTGACTTCTGCACAATTCAAGAAAAGTAAAGTTTCCTGCTGGACCGCATTCATCATCGTGGACAGTTCTCAGTTTATCTTCGAATTGCAGGAGGGAAGCTTCCCTCAATTTATGGCCCCACCGCCGATGAACCGTGGATGTAATTACATTAAAGGAGCGAACTCTCATGAAAAGTTCAGCCTCAAAAACAACAGCGTTAAAAACTAAAGTCATCAAACAAAAAGTTATCATACCGGCGCCTCCCTCCGAAGTGTATGACGCCTTTCTCGATGCTCGAAAACACTCTGAGTTCACACGGGAAAGAGCAACATGCGACCCGAAGGAGGGAGGCAAGATTTCGGCATGGGACGGCTACATTTCGGGAAAGAACCTAAAACTCGTAAAGGGGAAAAGGATTCTTCAGGAATGGATCACGACTGACTGGGTTGAAGGGTATCCTGCATCTAAGCTCGACTTACTCTTCGCAAAAAAAGGAAATGGAACAGAACTGACAATGATCCATTCCAATGTTCCCGCTGCATTGGCTTCTTCGTTTGCCAAAGGCTGGAAAGATCATTACTGGGCCCTATTGAAAGAATATTTTCAAGAGATGAAGACGACTTGATGTATTGATGTAATATAGATTTATATCAAAGAGGCAATCTATCACGAATGGATTGCCTCTTTGTCTTTCCATAAGTAATTGTCTGGAGTTGTTGCAGCCCACCGATCTGACACCTCATTGAATTGACTTTCTACCGTTGAGTTGGTAGTTTAGGGCAGTTTTATGGGTCTTTCAGAAATTGGAAATGCGAATAATTAGAACCATTCCCCAAAAGAAATAATTAGGCGTGCAGAGCCCCGCTGAAAGCAAGATAAGCTTCATCGAAGCATAATTCCGTTAATTTTTTTCAGTACCCCGCATCGCTCGGAGTGACTGTTTGGAAATAACAAGTATTTTTGAGGTCAGTTCCAAGCATTCGTTTATTGGTGAACCGATTGGAAAAGCAATCAAGACAAAATTTAACTAATGGGCAAGAAAGCAAATAAGACAATTTCTATTGCTCATTTTCGGAAAGAGTATACACTTGCCGGTTTGAAGGAGGATGAACTCGAACTGAATCCATTTGATCAATTTAGAAAGTGGTTTACCGAAGCGATTGATGCAAAAATTCCTGAACCAACGGCGATGACCTTGGCCACTGCGACGAAAACCGGAAAACCATCTGCTCGGATTGTATTGTTAAAAAAAATCGATGAAAGGGGTTTTGTTTTTTTTTCGAACTACAAAAGCCGAAAGGGAAGAGAATTGTCCGCCAACCCAAATGCAGCAGTGGTATTCCATTGGGTTGGCCTAGAACGGCAGGTACGCATCATCGGGACCGTAACCAAAGTGTTAAAGGCGGAATCGGAAGAATACTTTAGGACGCGGCCCATTGGAAGCCGCCTCGCGGCTTGGGCCTCGAATCAGAGCGACATCATCAAGAGTCGGGAAGTTCTTGAAAAGAGAGTCGATGAGTTGGTTATAGAGTTCCGGAAAGGGGAAATTCCACTGCCGCGGAATTGGGGAGGTTACAGGGTGACTCCTTCAGAATTCGAGTTCTGGCAGGGAAGGCCGAATCGCCTGCACGACCGCTTTCGTTATTTGCTTGAGGAAAAAAAGACTTGGAAACTTGATAGGCTTTCTCCGTAAGAAAAGGAATCAGGATTCAGAAGACAGAATACAGGAGACAGAATTCAGAAGAACGCTTGTCTCGGATATAATTAAGAGTGCAAAAAAATAATTCATCACTTAAAATTCCTATCGGTTATCCGATTGCCATCTAATGATTTTGAAATAGCAATTATTGGCGCGGGAGTTGTAGGGTTGGCAATCGCAGCGAGGGTATCAGAGCGGCATCCCAACATTGTCGTGCTCGAGAAATATGAGAATTACGGAATGGGAACCTCGAGCCGCAACAGCGAAGTCATTCACGCAGGAATTTACTATGAGCCCGGAAGCCTCAAAGCCAGGTTGTGCGTTGAGGGACGCGAGGAATTGTATCCACTCTGCAAGAATAATGACATCCCCCATGTTCAAATCGCCAAGCTCATAAGTGCCGGAACGCCGGAAGAGTTGCCCAAGCTGGAAGAAATTATCAAGAACGGGGCGAGAAACGGGGCTGAATTGATAATGCTCGATGCCCGCGAAACTCAAAAATTGGAACCACACATACGGACTTGCGGCTCCATCTTTTCACCTCGCACAGGAATCATCAGCGCCCATGCGTTGATGGATTATTTTTTTAAAAGCGCCGTAAGCAGGGGCGCCACCGTTCAACGAAATTGCGAAGTAGTTGAGATCAATCCAACAGCTATTGGATACGCTCTCACTATAAATGAGTCGGGAGCGATGAGCAGATTCACGGCAGAGAAGGTCATCAACGCTGCGGGGTTGTTTTCGGACCGGGTTGCTGAAATGGCTGGCATCGACATAGACAAAGCACATTATCGTTTGCATTACTGTAAAGGTTCGTACTTTAGCGTTTCCTCGTCGAAAGCAAAACTGATTTCACGGTTAGTGTACCCTGTCCCGACGAAAGACAGCCTTGGTGTTCATGCGTTGCTGGATCTCGGCGGCAGGTTAAAATTCGGCCCAGATGTGGAATATCTCTCGCACAACGTGTTGGACTATTCGGTTTCGGCTGAGAAGCAGCCTCTCTTTTTGCAATCCATCCAGAAAATACTTCCCACGGTACGATACGAAGATATTGGGCCGGACATGTGCGGCATTCGTCCTAAGCTTCAATTAGAAAACGGCCTGTCACACGATTTTGTAATTGTCCATGAAAAGGGTAGAGGTCTTGAAGGCTTTGTGAATTTGATTGGAATAGATTCCCCAGGATTGACCGCCTCACCAGCCATCGCCCGCTACGTTGAAGAGCTGCTTTTCTCGTAGAAAGGGACTCACCCATAAGATTTCAAGTTAGCGGATGAACGCGTATATCTTGCTCCTTCCTTGCAGGAGAGATGCCCATTTTGGCAGTGATTCATTTTCAACGTCAGTTCATTGTCGTGAAAACCGGTTGAGTCTTCTACCCACTTTTCCCGAAGGTCCAAAGGACTCCTTCGGAGGATTCTTTCGGAACGCGGGAATGAAAAACTGAGCCAGCACGCGCATGTAGGTAGTGCTACACTTTGAAAATTCTGAATAAAAAAGATTTGTCATGCCCGCGAAAGCGGGCATCCAGGTCTGATTGAATGGATTCCGGCTTTCGCCGAAATGACATTTACTTTGAAAGTATACCACTACTAACTGTCATGGCTATCGGTGCTGGCTCAGTTTGTCATTCCCGCGAAAGCCGGAATCCAAATCTT
>JBAUMC010000037.1:0-25625 GCA_049578505.1 Bacteroidota bacterium
GTGTCGGAATAGACGAGATACAGGTTTTCGGCGTCATGCCTCGATACCATGACATACTTGCCGTCGATTTTCCTTGGGAAGAGTGCCATCCCTTTGTTCTTTGCAGCATCCCCGCTGAGCGAGTTAATCCTGAATCGCACAAAATCGGTAGTTTCGAGAAGCAGCGGCATAATTGTTTTGCCATTGTATGCCGTATATGTTGAGAAATAGCGAACGGACTCGTCGTCGTCGATGAACCGCACAAATCGTGCATCTTCAATTCCGTTCACCTCATATGACGAAACGGGGAAAATAGCCCGCTCAGAAAGCGGGGCTTTCGCTGAAAAATTTATTTCGTAATTTAGCTCGAGCAGCGATTCAAGAGCCTCGACAACCCGGCACTGAGCAGCCGAGAGCTTCGCGCGGCGCTTCTTGAATCGTGCAATCTTTGCCGCCAACTGAGATCGTGTGAATTTTTCCGGCAGCGACTCGACAATCTCTTTCATTGAAGAACTGCGGCAGTCTTCATCGCGGAGTTTACTAAAAAGCTCAGATGCTTTGAATGACGGGTCCGGATTTAATTTGGGAGTACTAACAAGTTTGCCCGCTGGATCCATCGAGACTTCACCCTGCCCATTGATGGTGCCGGTTCGAAATTCGATGGATGAGATGTGTCCCTCCCCCGTCGCACGCAGGCTCATGATGAACCGAAGAGATCCCGTCGCCAATCCGCTCTGGTCATAGTGAGGAACGATTGAAGGATTGAACAACGCTGCAGCTTCAAGCGAATATTCACAGGTGAAATAGGAGCCCAGCAGCAGACGCTTTGTTTTCGACAACTCCCGGCGCGGCGGAAGATAAAATTTTATCTGCTCGAAGCTTTGGGCGAATACCTCTTCAGTATCCCGATGACGGTTACGAAATTCAACGAGTACATTGGCGAGTATTTTCTGTGATTCCTTATCGGTCAATTCGAGAACCCGTCTCACCAACCCCTTCATTCTCGCCTCAGATCCGGGGCTGAGCGGACTGACTGGGACAAACGGCTTGATAATGACCCGCGATGTATCCGGTTCAATCAGCACGGCTTGCCGCCGCACTTCCAATTCTTCCCTCTTCATAAACACTTACCTCCTTAATTGGACAAATCTCCCGATCGTCAAACGCCGCTTGACCCTCACAGCGCCCGAAGTCTGAGCCTTTCTTTAGTAAATTTTTGAAGACCATGCGAGATAATCGTCACAACCTTCGGAATACCCGCATCCATGTCGAAATAGTTGTCGTCAACTTCAACATCTTCGTTTTCTATTTCAATCCTCACGTTCTTCTTCAGTCCCGAGGCAGTCAATACCGCCGAATGGACATTCACACCGTCGTTCGTCAATCGGATTTCGATATTCGATAATGGAATTTGCATGTGCTTCGGCTCAACAAAAAAATATCTGTTTTCCGATACGATGGCGCCGTCCCTTTTCAAGTACGCCAATAAGTATGATTGAGCCGGATCAACATAAGAGCACTCTTCAGCATCGATTGTTGTCAGTACCTTGGATGCATTGCGCCCAACGGTTACGTTTGCCGTTTTCGACCATGCCACAGTCCCGTCGAAAGAACGAAGGGCGACCTCGAGCGTTGCGCTCAAAGGTGCAAGGAGGTCGGACGTCAACCATACTTCTAATCGCCTGCCGGCTTTACGAAAAGTTACAAGCACGGGTGCAAAAAATTTTTTGGCGTAATAATATGCCGCTTTCGGACGTAACGCGCTGTCGATAACCGACCAGCTTGTCACCGGCCAGCAGTCGTTAAGCTGCCAAAAGAGAGAGCCGGCGGTATAAAATTTCCGGCGTCTCCAATGTTCAACCGCGGTCTTTAGTGCTTCAGCCTGAATTATCTGCCCCTTGTAGATGAAATCTCCGAAGTCCGTTCCCACCTTCATATGGCTTGCCTGGAACCGAAAAAGCCGCTCAGTCCCCTCGGGAAGTTTGTTATGATGTTCGAGCACACGACTTTGCGGATTGAGATCGAGAGGTATCGTTACCGCCTCGAGCGTTTTCAGATGAGGCGGTGCCTGAAAACCGAATTCCGTAACAAACCGTGCTTTGTCATTCTCGTATTCTTTGTAATCCTTCCACCGACCCCACATCTCCCATTGATGATGATTCCCGTTCGATTCGTCGTTTGGAAACCCTTTGCCGAATGGAGAACTGCGCCAGTACGGGCGCGTTCCGTCTAACTCCCTGCAAACGGACGGGAGTACAGTTCTGAAGATCTTCGAGCCCTTCATCTCATCCGGAGACTTGTCCGGATTGTGTTGGCAGAATATCCACTCACATTCATTATTGCCGCACCAGAGAACAATGCTTGGATGATTCCGCAGCTTCTTGATCGCTTTTGCAGCTTCATCTTTGACCTGTTTCAGGAACCAGGGTCCTTCGGGATATTCGGCGCAGGCAAACATGAAATCCTGCCACACCATCAAACCGTGTTGATCGCACAGGCTGTAGAACTTTTCTTGCTCATAAATGCCGCCTCCCCAAACGCGAAGCATGTTCATGTTCGCGCCTTTTGCCATGCCCAGCAACTTCTCGTATGTAGAGTCAGCGATTCTCGGAATGAATGAGTCGCTCGGAATCCAATCCGCACCTTTGCAAAAAATCTTTTCCCCGTTTATTTCAACGACGAACGACGTTCCTTCCTTATCGGGTTTCTGCAGTAATCGAACTGTACGAATCGCAAACGGTAGTTCGAGATGTTCGATTTCCTCATTCTTCAAAAGAAGAGAAAACACCGCCCGGTACAATGGCTGTTCGCCGTACCCATTCGGCCACCAGAGCTTCGGCTTTTTGATACGAGCGCGAAATTTCATCAACCCGCTTTTCGCCCTGCGCAGATCCATAAGCGAAGCATGTTCATCACAAATATCCGTCCGCAATTGTATCGGCGCAGCGGAGAATAACGACACATCAATTGATACTTCAACGACTGCCTCATTCTTTGAAAGAGAAATGACTTTTACAAACGGCGATCGGAGTGCAGCATGCTCGTGTGCTTCCAGCCCTATACTGCGCCAGATACCCGATGTCGTCAATCGCGGTCCCCAGTCCCAGCCGAATGAGTATTGTGCCTTCCGCACATATATTCGATGCGGTTCGTGACCTGCATCGAGCGAACCATGTTTTTCCTCCAAAGCTTTCGTTCTCATGACCGGAGAGTCAAAAAGAATCTCAATGAGATTTTTTCCCGTTAAGAGAGATTTCTTCGCATCGAACCTCTGTTCAACAAACATATTTGCCGTCTCCGCGACCGGTTTCCCGTTTATCCGAATGTGCGCGTACGTATCAAGACCTTCAGCGACGAGCTCAATATGCTTTGTTTCGAGAAACTCTGCATCAATATTGAACTCCCGCCGGTAGACCCATTGCTGCGATTCGATCCATTGAACTTGCTGCTCGTTCATGCGGTAGAACGGGTCGGGAATTTTCCCGTTCGCTAAAAGGTCCGTGTGGACCGTTCCTGGAACGGATCCGCTCATCCACTCCGTTACTTCGGCAACCTCTTTAGGCATCGTTCGGTATTTATCGACCGCCTTGAAAGACCACGTTCCATTGAGGACTATTTGTTTCATATTCTATCTTCATCGACCAAAAGGTGAATTAGTATATCCGAGAATGTCATCGCAACAAGATCATTTTTTTCACGAGAACAACATTCGTTGTTTCCAGCTTATAGTAGTAGACCCCGCTTGCGCAACGAGCCGCATTCCACGGTATTGAATATTCACCGGCAGCCACTCGTTCCTGGATCAACGTTGCAATTTCTCTCCCCAACACGTCAAACACCTTCAACGTGACGAATCCCGGCGAAGGAATTGCAAAACGGATTGTTGTTGATGGATTGAAGGGATTGGGGAAATTCTGAGCCAAAGCGAATTGCGACGGAACAACAGCAGTTGACCGGTCGGCAATTCCGGTATTGATATCGTAGAAAGCTGAAATCTGCGAGACGGGGAGCATGTAATTGAATATTCGTATTTCGTCGAGGACACCGTTAAAATTGTAGCTGTTGTCCCCGGGAAGATCCTGGCCGATCGTGAGATTAGATGTCGTTGTATTGATGAGCCCGGAAAATGAGGTAAATGCATCGAGCTGACCGTTCAGGTAAATTTCGAAATCAGACCCATTGAAGGTTCCGGTAACATTATACAAGCTGTCGAGGGCAAGGTGCGTCTGCGAGTCCAGATCTTTTGCAACCCCCGAAGAGTTCTTCACGGTCCAGCGGATCACATTGGTATTCGGCGAGATTGAAAACTTCCACCTGTTCTGCCAGCTCCCGTGAGAGATCACATATTGTTCCCGTGAAGAATAAAATGCGCCTACTTTCATCCAGAAGTTAACCGTGATGCCCGTTTGAAAATTCAGAGCTGAGTCAACAGAGACATTGATCGATGTTGTTGCACCGTCAAAGGCATAAGCGCTGGCGGGATGACCAAAGCGATCGCTGGTAAATGATCCGCCGCTCGCGGTGCCGTCGTGATGATTACCGCTCGCATCCTTCGTGTCTCCGTTGAACGGATAGTATGCTACCAAGCTGCCTGTTTGCCAATTGGAAAAATCTCTCACTTCCAATCCCACGCTGTCCGCGATTGTTCCCCCATGATTGTCATCGACTATACAATTGATGTAATAGTTGCCGGGAGTTTGCGGGGATTGCCAAGAGACGACGGGCCCAGTGCCGCTCAACAAACCAATTGGGGATGACCAGTGATAATTCAGTGCGTTGCTATCGGGGTCCACGGCAATACAACTGATTGTACTTGTGGCACCTAGATCGATCTTTCCCGGTAACGCTTTCATTCTTTGAATCGCGGGAGGGTGATTAATCGATTGCACGACAGCAATCGTGTCTACTGCCGTCGTATGCGCCCCGCGGGTATCGCCAACAATGCACTCCACTATGTAAGTACCGGCCGTGTCGGGTGCGTCCCATGTAATAATTGAGCCGCTTCCAACAATCGAACCACCGGTCGCACTCCAGGAATATGACAGGGTATCGTTGTCTCCGTCTGTTGCCGTACAAAAAATAAATGTTGAATGGTTTTTGAGTACGATGCTGCTGTCCGGAGTCAGGCTTTTGATCCTTGGCGGATAATTCGAGACCGCGTGACCCGAATGATAATCGATAACAATGCCATTGATGAGCATGCGATCAAGGTCGTAAGTGGGGGTAACTGATGCCGGAGTATTCACGATGAGGAGAACGCTATCCGCCTTAATCGGCAGAGGAACTACTCCGGACACATTTTTCAGAATGTACGAATGCGATGCAGCATCGTACAGGTCGTGTTGTCCGGATCCCGCATCAATGCTGACAGAATGCTGAAGCGAATCGGGATTAAACATGAGAAACGTTGGGTACGCGCTGGCATGAAAATAATCTGTTTTCAATACGTCCAGCCGCAGGATCATCGGAACATCCGTCGTGTCGATAATGCCGCCAAATATACCAACATGAGAAGAGCCATAAAGAGCAAAGTTGGTTGGGTTGCCATTTTGGATGGCATCACCGGTAGCGTAAGGAGTAATTGCTGTGTTAATAAGATTGTGCTGGTGTATCGATTCGTGCGCGATGTACGATTCGGGATCAAATTTATGAGACCAGACAGCTCCATCCTGATTTTGGTCCGGCAAAAAGCCAGTGTAAAAGAGTCGGGAAGCGTTCGCTGCATTCAAAACCCATTTGCCGATAATTCTGGCGAACCGGGGATCGTAACGGACCAATGGGACCAGAGCACCGACCTGTTCGAACGTGTTCATCACGAACGGGTAGCCGTTTCCGCTGCCGTAACCCGTTTCACCGATGAGCCCGTCGCAGTCATACCCTCCCCAATTTCCCACCGTTACTCCCCAAAGTCTTGAGTTGTCGCTTCCGTCGGAAAAGCACCAGGTGACAATCTTCCCGATGTCATACGTGGTACCCAATTCGGCGTTCATCCGTGCGGCAATGTACGCTCCATACGGCAATTGAAGCTCGTACGACGGATTCTGATTCGCAGAATAGGCAAGCAGAGACTCCATTGCAAGCTCTGCCCCGATTCTGTATCGCGGATTGCCAGTCTGCACATAGGCTTCGTAAAGGAGCCAGGCGATCGTTCCCCCTGCTTCCGGTTCAACCCATCCGGAGTTTGTCGGCGTCATCGTGGAGAGGTTCCAGGCGGTATGGTTTAGATTGGCAAGACTCCACGGAGTTGTACTTGCACCCATAGCATTGAGCGCGGCGAACCATCGGTTGGCGACTGTAACAAACTGATTCTGAAAATTTCCTGCGGCCGGATACATGCTGTAGAGCTGGTAGAAAAATACATTCGGCATGACGTCATACCACCAATCGCTCCCGCTGGAGCCACCGGGGTTATTGAGATACACATCCTCCTGCGGACGTTGATTGAACCAATTCTGGCATGCCGTCACCCAGTTAAACGCAAACTGATTTGTTTTGTCGATGCCGACGAGACTGGCACTAACGACGGCGGGAATACAGTTTATCGCCTCCATTGTTTGAGAGGGGGACTGACCGACATAGCTCGATAAACTAAAATTCTGGCCCACCGACACAAGGGGCAAATATGTACCGGTCAATTTTGGATTGAACACAAGTGAATCGTATCCGACAGTAACACGCTTCCAGTTTCTCATCATGTATGGCGACGGCTTATTGGGCATGAGTTCAATTCTCGGAATTGAGATCTGCTGTCCTGCGCTGACGCACGTCATCGCTATTGAAGTCAGAAAAATAAATCCGGTGTTGTGATATGCCAATGTATTTGTCCAGCAGTTCATCGGGTGCTTTTACTTTCATTCAACGTTAGTGCGCCGTTTGTCAGATCTACTGCAAGGGTCAATTCGTCCCCCGATGCATTTCGAAATATCCCTTCCATCAATTTTTCGTGGGACAGCACCTTAACTTTTTTGTACCATAGATATTTCTTAGCGGCCGGATACTTGTCGATCTCAACAAGTGTATGTAGCGCTTCGATTGTCGATTCCGCACCGGAGTTTTTATTAACCGTCAGCGAATCCATGATCCCGTCGAAGCATATCCCGGTTACGGTATCATACATTCGCTGGTGTGCAATATTATTTCCGAAGAGCCATGATGCGGCGAGTCCCGCCATTTTTTCGTAGACTTCATTTTTCGTTGCGTCGTACAAGCGGAGAAGTCCCACAGCGATCGGGCGGATACCGTATGCTATTTGCTCGCGATTGAAGTTGCTGTCGGGATGGGCAATATCCAGTTCTTTCATGTAACCTTGAATAAGCAGCCGGCTATAGAATCCTTGAGCTTCGCGCTGGGCAGAACGAATCATTGCACTGTCGTCGAAAAGAAGCCCGGCCATGGCCAGTGTTTGTGTCTGCCCGTTGCCCCACATATGCCATATTGCTTCCCACGATCGGTGAAGTCCGTACGGAAACGTCACGGCGTTTCCATCCTGCATCACCATGAGACCGTCCGCCAGTTTTTGGATGAAGCCTTTCACTCTCGGGTCTCCGGTTGCACGGTAGTATTCCGTCAATCCCATCATCAACTCTGAACTCACGTCCGCGCCGGAATCGTAAACCAGCCACTGTGGTATTTTAAGCTGGCCCGAACTTTTTATTTCCCCATATTTAACTATTAGCGCTTCGATGTGCGGAAATGTCCGGGTGATTCCGTCTTTGAGCCGGGACGCAAATGTCGTGTCAACATCTTTGAAAATCCGATATCCCAGGGACATGCTCCAGACACCCCGCGCGGCCCACCAACCGAACGATTTGTAGCTTGTTTTTCCAAAACGGTTGATCGTATGATCGGCAAATATAAAATTATAGAACTCGCCATCGTCCGTTTCCATTGCAGCGACAAATTTCAAAAGCGAGCGAGCTTCTACAAGGCTTGAAGTGTCGTGAGCAAGTTCGAAACGACGCAACGAGACAACCGCTGCACGGGCTGCGTCGTCCACGCAGGCAATGCCTTCCGGCCCAGATTCTTTCGCATCAACCCACTGGTAGTCGGGGTAGTTCGAATAGATGTGAACAATGCTCACAGTGTCGCCGTTCAATCCTATTCGCTCCGTCAGATGTTCAAGGTGTTTGAAGTTCACAAGTGAAGACCATTCCTGGGCCGATGCCGCCTCAAGGCAAAAAAACGAGAACGTGGCTATCTTCAGAAAATTTTTCATCGATGATTTGCCTTCAAGAATTTCCTCAGCGTTCCTGAGTCCGGAAGTGCCGGAATGGCCCCGTGCTTCGATGCGGTCAGTGCGCCGACGGCATTCGCGGTCCGGCAATACGATGCGAGGTCGCTCAGTGTTAATGAGGCAATGCTCTTTCCGCTTCGAACGAGACAGTCCAACAGCGCGGCAAAGAAACCATCGCCGCATCCCGTTGTATCGGCGTTCTTTATGCGAAAGCCTTCCACGAATCCTGAATGTTGTGATGTCTTGAAATAACATCCTTTTCCACCAAGCGTCACCACGACGAGGAGCGGCCCCATTGAGATAAATGCACCGGCCGCGGTTTCAACATCTTTAGAACCGGAAAGAAACGCCGCTTCCTCGTCATTCATCCGAAGAACGTGAGACAATCGGATCGCTTTCAAAATATTTTTACGAGCCTCTTCCCGGGACTTCCAAAGAGCTAGCCGTAAGTTCGGGTCGAACGCGATTACACAACCTTTGCGCCGCAGTTTTTTCGCAACACGAAAGAGAGATGTCCTCGCCGGTTCGTGCATCAACAAAAAAGAACTTACGGCTACAATTTTCGACTTTGCAACTTTGTCGATATTCACGTCGGACGGCAGAAGCTGCTCGTCGGCGGGGTTTCGTTCCCAGAACTCAAAATCACGCTCACCCGATTTTGTGAGAGAGACAAACGCAAGCCTCGTTTTATGCTCTCGATCAAAGCTGATTCCAGATGCATCGACACCGTAACGTTCCAACTCCGAGCGCAAGAATTTTCCGAACGGGTCCGCACCGACTTTGCCTACAAAAGCCGAACGGGTTCCAAGCTTCGCAAGTCCAACAGCAACATTCGCAGGAGCGCCTCCGGGAAGTTTCAAAAACCCGCCGGCGGCTGAAAGCGTCACGCCTTTTTGTGTTGAGACAAAATCAATGAGCGACTCGCCGATGCATGTGATCTCGGGAAACGATTTCATCTATTGGGCTCAATGATACTTTTAATGGTCTTTCCTTCCCTCTGGAGTGCAAGCGCCTCACGAACTCCGTCTAACGGAAATTTATCGATCTGAAATTTATCAACCCTCACTTTTCCTGCATCTAAGAGCGAGATGGAGCGCGAAAAAGTGTTCGGGTTAACGTACGACCCGACAATTGTAAGTTCCTTAAAATAGACCTGGTTCGGTTCAACGGGAATTTTTTCTCCGATAGAACAAACGCCGAAGAATTCAACCGTTCCACCCCGCCTGGCAAGTTCGAGCGCTAACTGGGCAGTCTGAGGCTTACCTACACACTCGATAACGATGTCGGCCCCGACTTTCGTGAAATCCATCACGGCACCCTTAGTATCCGCATCTATCGGGTTAAGAAGGATGTCGACGCCTAGTTCAGCCGCAATGCGGCGCTTTTGCTGCAGCGGTTCGACAAGAATTGTGCGGCACGCACCGGCGTTCCTCGCAAGCTGAAGCATGATCAAACCGATGGTTCCACCACCGATGATCACGACGGTGTCGCCTGCGCTGATATTGGCCCTGTCGATTCCATGAACGGCGCACGAAACCGGCTCGACGAACGCTGCAGCCTCCGCCGGCATAGCATCCGGCAACACATGAATTTGTTCAAACGGTACGAAACAGAATTCCGCCATTCCTCCATCACGATCGACACCGAGGGCTCGCAGGTTCGCGCAGAGGTGAACCAGGCCGCGGCGACAAAAATAACAGACGCCGCAGGAAATATTCGGATCGATCGCAGCGCGCTGACCGGAGACAAGATCGTGAACTGCGTTCCCGACATCTTCAATGACACCAAAAAACTCATGGCCGAGTACAACCGGAGGATTGGAGCGCGAAGTTCCCTCCACGATATGCACATCGGTTCCACAGACACCGCATCCCTGAACTTTCAGAAGCACCTCGTTCGGCAAAAGCATCCGTACCGGCGTCGACCGAACCGTAAGAGAATGTGGTTTTTCAAACAGGGCAACTTTCATAGCGCTCTAATAAATGATACGAAGGTTCTGTTTTTTCTCGGAACCGGTAAAGCTTACGACGAGGATTTCATTTCCCTCGCTGTTTCGGGAACGAATGGCAGTCGTCAAAGGATTTCCATCAAGTAATATTTTCTTCGCGTTCGTTGCACCGATGATTCTCGCTGTTATCGCGTGCCCGTTAAACGAAGAAATAACACACTCGAGCGATTGAGTCTTTTCAGCAAACTGCGCGCTATAAAGGATCGCGTTGATGCCTTCGAGATATGGGCTCCGCACTTTTCCAAACTCAATCTTGCATTGAGTGGATTGTGCCGCACCGAGGGGCAATA
Source organism: Bacteroidota bacterium (assembly GCA_049578505.1). GTDB lineage: Bacteria > Bacteroidota > Ignavibacteria > UBA10030 > UBA8401 > JAGVPT01. The sequence goes on from JBAUMC010000037.1 coordinate 10,511, forward strand.
TTAACGATGCAACGTTCTCGTCTCCGGCGGTATATGAATGGAGGGTTTCCCCTTTTCCCTCTATTAAAATATTTTTTTGCGCGCCAAATGCAAGCGAGAAACTGGCGGAATCAAAATCAGAGGGACGTGGTTTTGATGCCGAGAGGTTCCATTCATTTTCGCTGACTCCGAATAAACGATATAACACGTTGAGGTAGAATCCTCCCGCCCATAAAAACGACGGCTTGTCGATCTTACCGAATTCAACCGATGAAGTATCTGCAAAACGGTACTCGTACATTGCCGGCTGGCCCATTGCACTTTGAGCTACTCCGTCGAGTGTGAGCGTTTTTCTTAAGAACTCAGCTGCTTCGTCAGTCTGTCCGCAAGCCTGCAAGGCGAGAATGTACCAAGCGGTAGAGTGAGGCCAGACCCCGCCGTTAGCATACACGTACGGTGCTCCCGCTTCATTTCCCACAAATTTAAAATACGAGATCATCGAATCGGTGTTGAAGTCTGTCGGCGCAACGATCCGTACACCGATATGTTGATCGACAAGTTCTTTTCGAGCAGTGTTGAGGAGCTGCATCGACTTATCGTTGTTCAGTACACCGTAAAAAGGGGCAAGGAGCGAACCCGCATAATAATGATAGTCACGATCCGGTCCGTTGAAGTTGGTAAGGAATTGCTGGCCGTTGTCCCATAATTTTTCATTCAAGGCTTTCTGCATTGTGTCCGCAGATCGTTCAAGTTCAAGCAGCCGTTCTCCGCCCCCTTTTCCAAGCGCGGCGCTGACATACACAAATTCCCTGAGCGCCCTAATGGTAAGGATGGTCAAATACGACCGGGGGCCCTCACGGTTCCCTATATCCCACCAATCGGGATGCTTCGCATACATCAGGCCGTCTGCTTTGCGCTGAGTCATGATTAGTTCAATGCTCTTGCTTATGAGCGGATAGAGGGCTTTCAGCGTAGACGAGTCAAGTGAATGCCGGTAGTAACTCGCCGAGGCGAGAATGAACCAGAGATGATTCCAATTATCGGGGGCGCAGAATTCCGTTTTGAAGCCGTTGTCGCGCCAGTAATATGCATGAGGTATCACATCCTCTTTCGAGAGCGATGCAATGTAGAACAAATCTCTTTTTACGCGCGGAAGGTCGAAGTTGACTGCGCCGAGATCGGTCAGCAACACATCGTGCGTGAAGAAGAAATTATACTCCGCAGGACATGGCATCGGTAGGATTTGTCCGTCGATGAAATGGGCATTTGAAGCAATGAGCCCGCGCGCCCAAATTGCCGAGCGGTCCAGCCAAGGATCACCGGTGATGAAATGAGATTCCTTTTCCGCCTTGTGAGTAATGTAATTATCATACTCCCTCACTTCTTGCCGCCATACGCCGGTGAGATAACTCGTTCGCCTCTTCACCTCGTCCCGAGGGCAACTGCCGACAATCTGCACGATCACCAGCGAATCGTCCGGAGCGATCTCGCTCCGGTATAAAAATGCCGCGACAGGTTGTCCAGGATTCATCGGAGTGAGCAAATCTTCTTTCAGACGCGAAGTCGAGTCGCTAGCCCATTTCGATGTACCGCTGTCGGTTGCCGCTAATTCTTTTGCGTTTGACGACCAGCTGTCCGGATGAACACCGGCATTCTCAACAAAAACGCTCGCTTGTTTCGTTTGCGGGTCGTCAAAATGCGCAATTATTGCATCCGCCGTTTTATCATACTCAGTCCACGCAGAGTCTTTTCGCGCATATGTTTGACAAGTCCGAAGGCTCAAGAGAAGATGAGTATAGACTTCGACTGGAATATTCCCCCCGGAAATATTTTTGACCTTGATGGAAACGACCATTGCAGGCTGATTCATGCAAAACTCGTACGAAAGAAAATATTCGAGTTCGGATTCCCGTCGATGAAAGGTGACTTTGTGCGGACTGAGTACATAGTCCCACGGCTCCCTCCCAAGCCATCGCTTTGCCTCGCGCCCCGCTCGAACGCCGAGAGCAAACGGCAGAGAATTGCCCCGCTTCCAGTAGTCGGTACTGACATCGATGCTGTTTGCTACCGGATAGTAGAAACTGATCCGGGAAGGAATGGGGCGGCTCTCATGGAACTCAGCGCCGGCAAACCTTCCCCCCACTTCTACTTGACCGTAATGCCGGTCAAAAAAATAGGAAAGGGGGTCACCCGAAGTTTGCGCGAGCGCATAACTCCACGTAAGAACGATGGAGACAAGTATTATCGATTTGAGATGATTCATCAGCGATCTCTGTTAATTTTCGGATAAGAAGATGGCGATACCATGCATGTCTTGACCATTAACCTTTCACGAAGTGCCGGGTGATGGAATAAATGGTGAGCTGTGATCTGCTTCACTCCTACAACCTGCTGGAAACCGGATTGGTATCCTTATAATCGTGCATCGATAAACGCCGCCTGCTCAAGGGGATCTCGTCGGCATCACCCTTTGATTCCGGTGTATGCCATGCCTTCGATGAAATAACGCTGGAAAAATGCGTACGCGATCACTACCGGCAGCGCCAACAACGTTGCCGCGGCAAGCTGCATCCCAAGCTGCGATTCAGCTTCTCCGCCGATAACAAAAATTGTTACAAGCTGCGGCATCGTCATAAGGGTTCGCTCGCGGACGACGATCAACGGCCAGAGGACATCATTCCAGCTCGCCATGAACGTTAGAATTGCGACAGTGACAATCACAGCTCTTGACAACGGCCAAATCAAAAGAAAAAGAATTCGAAGCTCGGAACAGCCGTCGATGCGCGCCGCGTCTATTAAGGCCTGCGGGAGGCTCATGAAGAACTGCCGGAAGACGACGATGCTGAACGCACTCATCATCGTCGGCGCGATCAACGAAGCGTACGTATCGGTTAAACCAAGCTTCACCATTAAAATGTATTGCGGTATCAACGTAATCTGAAACGGTATCATCATCGTGAATAGAATCAGGGCGTACAAAAGCTTGCTGCCGAAAAACCGGAGCCGTGCCAAAGCGTAGCCGACCATTGAACCAAACAACACCACCGATGCTGTCGTCGAGAGCGAAACGATGACGCTGTTGAGAAATGCCCTGCCGATCGGAATTTTTGTCAGCACCTGTTCGTAGCTGTGAAGCGACGCCTGCGACGACCAGAGCGAGAGGTTGCTGATTTCCAATTCCGGTTTGAGTGATCCGGCCATCATCCATAAGAACGGATAGGCAAACACAGCCGCGCCGGCCACAAGAAAGAAGTATCGCAACGACGATTTGATCATGACGGATCCGCCTCAACAACTTTACGCTGCAAGAGAACCACGGAAAGAATGACGAGCGCAAAAACGAATCCTAGCGCCGCGGCATAACCCATGTGTCCGAAATAGAATGCCTGGTTGTAGATGTATAACATAGCGGACATCGTGCTCTGCATAGGCCCGCCGCCGGTCAGGACATACGGTTCAATGAAAAGAGAGAACCCGCCGATAGTTGAAAGCGCAACGATGAGCACCATCGTTGGGTTGAGCATCGGGAGAGTAATCTTGAAAAATTGGCTGTACTTGTCCGCCCCGTCGAGGCTGGCCGATTCATAAATCTCCTTCGGGATGTTTTGCAGCCCGACAAGAAAGAGGACGATGTAAATGCCGACATTCTTCCACGTGGCCATGATCGCTATCGAGGGCATCGCCAGCCCGGGATCAATAAGCCACGGCACCTTCGGTATGCCGAAGACATGCAAGAGAGAATTCAGCACTCCGGAATCGAACGAGTAGAGGTTTTGCCAAAGAATTGTGACGACAACGCCCGATACAACGACCGGCAAAAAATAGACAGCGCGAAAAAATCCGCGAAACATTCCCCTTGAATGCAGCAGCAGCGAAAATCCCAACGCAACCGCAATCTGGAGGGGGATGTGTATCAGGAGAAAGATGAACGTGTTGAACATCGCCCTGAAAAACTGCGGGTCCGACGACAACCGCTGAAAATTTTTCATCCCCACCCATTCCATCGGCGTGACAATATTCCAGCGATGAAAAATCAGAATAAACGAAAAGATGAGTGGGTACGCCACAAAGAGAAGGAAGAAAATGATGTACGGCAAGATGAACCAGTAGCCGTTCCGTTCGCTTTGTCGAACCGCTTTTATGATATTTACTTTCCGTCTCATTGGTTCCACTCCATGATGGCGCGACACCGCTGCGCGGCGTCGTGGACCGCTTCGGCCGGAGACTTCCGGTCGTACACGGCGCATATTTCATACTCTTGCGAGATCCCGTCGAGAATTTCTTTCAGATCGGCAACCGTGTCCATCCCGCGAGTGTAGACGGACTGTTGGGCAAATTTAACCATCAGCGGGTTCTCCGAAAAGTAGCGCGCAAAAAGCGGGTTGGAGAGCAAATCGCCCCGAACGGGAACCTGATTAGTAATTTCAAGCATGAGCAAATCGTGTTCCGCCGTGACAAGAAATTTTACGAACTCCCACGATTCTTTTGGATGCTCGGTCGTGCTGAAAATTGCGATATTCTTATAGTCTCCCGATGTGTAGACGGGTCCCCGGTGGTCATCCGGGACGGGAAGAGGAGCCACATCGAAGCGAATGTTCGGGGCAAATTTTGAGATGGTCGCGATCTCCCATGGTCCGGCAAAATGCGTCGCTTTCTTCTCGAGAAGAAACGGATCGCCCCCCTGGAAAAATGTTCGCGGAAAATAACCCTGGTTGTAGCATTCTTGAAAAAAGCCGAACACTTTTTCAGCATCGCGGTTCTCGAAGGCAACGCTGTCGTTCTTGAACAGCGTCTCTCCGCTCGATGCAGCAATATAGAACGGATAAACATCGAACAGCCTTTCCCACCAAATCGGGCGAATGTCCCGCTCCCCCATCCAGACGTCGAACTGCCCGTCATTGTTGGTATCGCGGGTGACTTTTTTCGCGGCTGAATAATATTCCGAATACGTGCGCGGGACTTTGTCGACGCCTGCGGCTTTGAACATACCGATATTGTAGAACATCATTACGGGGTTCGTTTTCCATGGCATTTGATAATAATGCCCGTTGCTCGTTTTGAATATCGCGAGCAAATCTTTTGGAATTCGCGCAGACGCGATGGAATCAAAATCAGAAAACTTATCCAGCGCTATCAAACCACCGGCTTGTGTGTACTCCCGCAAAGCTCCGGGCCAAATATTAGAGCAAACGTCGGGAGTTGTCTTTCCGGCTATCGCCGCGAGGAGAACTTCCTCGGTTGATTGGCTGACGGGAATAGGCTGCATGCGCACCTGAATCCGAGGATGTGTGCGGTTCCACATTTTTACAATCGTATCCGCAAGCTGGATTTCCTGCGGATTGGGTGCAGGCCAATAGGTGAGAGTGATGACGGAGTTGTCTTTAAGAGCGGAAGTGTTTTGCTTTTGTGAACATGCCGATAAACAGACCAGCAGAAGAATTACAACCGCATTCTTTCGAAGAAGTGTTTTCATCTGTAATCAATCCCACGCCTGCCATTCATAGTCGATCGATGGGAAGGCGGTATGGGGAAAGATCCCCCCTTTTTTCACCGTGTACACATCTATTGCTTTGGGATAATTTTCGACATCGACGTACAGTTTCTTCAACGTTTCGTCATTGATCTTCACTCCGTACTTCTGTTTGAGCCGGAGGATTTTGTGGAGAAGAGCGCTGGTCTCCTGGTACGCAAACGCATCGCGGCCGACGTCGTCTTTGACTTCCTCAAATGGCCGGAGATTTCCTTTGCCGTCGCGATAATCTTTCTCGTGTTCATGGTAGTACTTGTGCAGCGTGCTGTCGTCCCGGTTGATGCTATTGTCGATTTCAAGTCGAGCCGCCCGGTAGACCAATTTTTCTTCCCACCATTTTGTCTGTTTCAGCACGCTCTCCTTGTGTTGCAATCCTCTCCGGTAGGCTTCCTGCGTCAACATTCTGTCCCTCACCATTCGCCACACCAATTGTTCGACCGAAGCGAAGTATGCACGCGGAGATTTCGTATCGAGGCTAATGTAGGGGTCTCGTGTATTCTCCCAATCGAAAAAGTCCCCCAGAAGGAAGCTGCCATCGTTCATCGTCACCAGGACTTTGCTCCTGTTGGTGGCGAGCGAATCCGGGTTCAGGCCGCGTCCCGCGAGTTTCTTCTCCAGACCCCATGCGGAATACTTTTCGGGAGAAAGAAACTTCTTGCCCAAAAAGGCCTGTACCACCTCAAACGACTCTCGGTCGATGGCCGGGTTCTGCGCCAGCAACATGCGATGAACGTACTCATCCGACAATGAATCGGACCGATGCTGGAGCAAAGCGCGGCGGACGTCTTCGTGCAACTTGTTATTCTCCGTTTCGGTGATGATCGGGTTTTTCCATTCCTCTACAATTTTCACGAGATACCATCCATCGGGCGTATGAATCGGCAGGGTCGTCATACCGGCAGTCAACGAATCGGTTGCAGCCGCTAGCGCCTGGTTTTTCATCTCCAGCTTAAACCGCGTCGTTTGCATAGAACGATCGTCCGGTTTGATCGAATCGACAAGTTGCAGGGCGAACAACGAGTCGAATGAAGCTCCGTTTCGCAACAGCGCCGCTTGATGAAAGATCTCTTCTTTATCCGGCGAGTATAACCATTGTATGCCGAGATGCACATTCTCTCCTGACACGCCCCGCTCAATATCCATGTCCGAAATATGCACCGCACTCAGTACGTCGTCTTTATAGAGTTCCTCAGTTGCGAGGTCGCCTTCAACGTCGGAGAGAACTTCCTTGACCATGTGAGTGGATTGCAATTTGCGTTCGTACCCGTCGAGCGCGAGAAGCTTTTCATAAATCATATAATTGAGGTAATGCTTCTTGGAGTCGGATTCGCGCTTTGGAAAGGCGGGCCCGTACTCGTAGCTAAGGAGAAACTCCTGCGCGGTGACATCCCACGGCCCAACCTTGGCAACGATGATTGAACTCAATTTCGGATTATCCAGCAGGGTATTCGACGGCATCTCGCTGGCCTGCTGTGCAAGCACAAACGGAGAGACGAAGCTTTGCAGTAAACTTATCATCACACCGCAGCGCCAATATCGTCCAAAACTTCGGGGGTTCATTGTACCACCTAAAAACGAAGCGCAACGGAAAATGAATGCACTCCCTCAAGCCGTCCATAATCCCGATACGCGTAATCGAACTTCACTATTGAACTGCTTGATATGAGATTGGAGGTGACCCCGATACCGAGCGAAAGGCCCCCCTCGCTTTGATTCAGAAAAAGAGACTGATAGCCGCCGCGGAGGAAAATAAAATCGCGGAAGACAAGTTCGGAACCCACGTTCAAGCTCTCATAGTTATCGTTTGGATGGATCGCGTCGACCGCGACCGTCCAGCGATAATCGTCGGCTTGGAGCACGTTCGTGGAGATGCCGATCTGGAATCGAAGCGGCAAATCCCACGAGTCCATTTCGATGTCGGCCGGGATTTGGTCGTTGGAACCCTGCTTGGTCGGGTCGATGCGAATAAACTCCCGCGTATCGCTCCCCGCAAGCGTCATCGGCGTTCCGAAATTCGAGAGCGAAGCTCCGATCACCATGCCGCCGAAAAGATCAGTTTTAAATATTGTTCCGGCATCTATGGCAAAAGCAGTGGCGCTCTCGTGCCAGATTGCTTCTTGTATAAATTTTGCGGTAAAGCCAATCGAGAAGCGGTCTGTCAGCGGGCGCGCATAAGAAATTCCTGCGGCAAGATCGCTTGCGCTGAAATATTCGCCCGTGCCTTCGGGCATCTCCACCGTCCTCACCATCATATCGGCCATTGTGAGAGAGGTGAGACTGAAGCCGAGCGTTCCAAAGCTGCCCACAGGCAAAACAAGCCCGGCGAAATCAAATTTTGTGTCTGCAATCCAATCGGTGTGAGCGAGTATTGCATCGGTTCCCGTCATCGTCGCAATGCCCGCGGGATTCCAGTACAGCGCAGTAGCGTCGTTTGCGAGGCTCACGAACGCCCCACCTACTCCGATCGCCGGCGCACCGACTGAAATTTCCAGGAATGAGGCTGCGGTCGTTCCCGCCTTCGAAACGTTTTCCGCCCCTTGTCCGTAACATGCAATCGGGAGAATCGTACCGAGAATTATGATCCGCAAGCATTTTTTCATCGCTATAAGCTCCGGCTCCATTATTTCATAATCGCAAACTTGCTGATGAATGATCCGATGCCCGGGGCGTCAACATGGAAGACATACACGCCGTAGGCAATGTTCATTCCGTCCCTCGAAATGAGATTCCATGGTTCCTGGCCGTTATCAATGTTACTATCGTGATACAGCGTCTGCACGAGCTGAGCGCTGATGGTATAGATACGAATCGTGCATTTGCTCGGGAGGTGGATAAAATAGACAAGTCTATTCCCACGACCGACGGCCGTCGTGGTGGGTTCCCAAGAATCGGCACCGACGTACGGGTTGGGCACAACGGCAACATTTGTGATGTCATATTTGGCTTGCTGGGTGGAGAGGGTTGGCGACGTTGTCGTGAATTCGAAGTACTCGCCGGTTCGGAATGGTTTCTTCGTCGAAATCCGATACACATCCCCTACCTGCGGCGCCCGCTGTTTCGATTGAGCAATTGTCGTGTCCATAATCAACGTCATCGACCACGCTTTTCGGGAACTTGGATAGTCGATTGCGGGCTCGCCGGCGGAATCGCCGCACACGATGAAGATCGCATCCCCGGCATCGAAGACCTGATTGTTGTTAACATCCTGGAAGATGAATTGCACATGGTTAATATTTTCTGTCAGATTTCTTATGATGATGTTGGACTGTATCGGCTGACTGAAGCTTGACGATGGGAACGAAAGATCTCCCTGCCCCTTCGCAGTGAACGTCACTTCAAAATCGGCGGGATAATCGATCCGGCTGGGTTGATACGCAGGGGCAAAACGCGAATCAAAACCCACTTGCACTACATAGTTGCTGTTTCCTGTTTCCCACTTGGTATTTGGTGCATCGATCACGACAGCCGGATCGTTTGTCATGTTCAGCACAAAACCGTGAACGATGGGCGATTGCTGCTGAGTGGTCACCAATTGGGTCAGCTTGATGGTCGTATCGGACGAGGTCTTATCAATAAGCCAGAACCACGGATTCGGATTATTATGAAATGAGGTGGAATCGTTGAATTCAAGTCTGTAGGTATGGTTGTTGCGAATCGAATCCGGGTCGAGAATTCCGACGGCGAGCGATCCCGTGCCGGGCCCGGTAGCAATGGTAACCTTGACATTCGGAGCTACGTAGCCAGCTGCGGGTGCACTCGGGGTGACCACTGCCGTGTTAATATCAGTTTTTGCGACACCGTTGATATCTACTTTTATGGTGCTCGTGGTCTCCGAAGGCGGTATGCCGACTAATTCACCCGTAACGGTTGTCGTTGTGTAGCCTGCGTCGTAAGCGGTCACCGCGTAATAGTACGTCTGTCCGTTCTGCACAGTTGAATCGACAAACGAATGCTGCAATCCGGAGTCGTTGCCGAGATAGAAGTATGCGCCATTGATACCGATCGGAGCCAAGCCTACAATGCCGTCGACGAGGTCATACTGTGCGATGGGAATCCGGTAGGTCGGTTGTCCGTTCGCATCGGTGACGGTCTTGTCTTCGATGAAGTTCGGTTCGGTACTTCGATAAACTCGATATCCTTCAAAACTGTATCTCTGGTAGAAGGCATCGAATGTCAGCTCGGCCCTGTTATCCCAGTAGAGCGTCACCCGGTGGTCTCCCGCAATAGCTTTAATGGTAGGTTTGTCGGGCGGTTTTGCAAATTGGTAGTTTGCATTATAGATTGACTGGACGGTCTTTTTTCTCAGGAAAAGATCGTCGGCAGACAATCCAAAAATCAGCGCCATTGAGAAGCGTTCAGTTTCCCCGGTCTGTTGGACGGTGCCTGTCTCGGCGCTGTAGGTATTTCGGCCGTTAAGATGAAAGAAGTAGCTCGAGAACCAATTGCCGAGATTGACGCCGACGACCGACTGGGCGTGCGGCTGAGGGGCCGATGAAAAGGCTGTCCAATTCCGTTCGTCGTTGTTCAGGTCGTAAGTATGAACAGCATTGATGATGAAGCCGGTCAATCCGATTTGGTCCGACTCATCTTTATCAAGGATGCCAAAGTGCGGCTCACCCTGATCCGGCTTACCGTTCCCTTCTGTTCCATCGGGGTCGGGACCTGGGTATCCTTCATCAAGGGGTCCTAACCCGTCGGTGCCGACATCATCGTTCAACGGCTCACCCGGATCCCATTTCCCATTCTTGTTCAGGTCGGTATAAGACACCCAGTTCTGATTTTCATCTGCGTCCCAATGCCCCCCATTATGCCCCCACGAATAACCGTAGAACTTATGAAAGGCAGCTGTGTCTTGCTGGACATTAACGATGAAAGGGTCTTGGTTGACATCGGTAATGAAAACTTTTGCTACATTATCCCGCCGCTCATCCGTAAGACCATCGTGGTCGTTATCGATGTGGTCGTCCGAGATTCCGGGGCTTTCAAGAAACGCATAACCGGCAAAGCCAACGGGACTCCAGCTTCCCGGACTCCCTTGTGCAACCGTTGACCATGCATATGAAAGATTCAGACTGAGATCGTAATCGCCCGCATTGTTCGATGAATTGTCGTGGCCGCCGATTCCCCAATCTACATACTGTCCAAAAAGAGTTTTCGCGTAATCGGTCGTCCCCATGTTGGTAATATCATAGAGCCAGAAGATGACATCTTCGGCAAGTACTTGCGACCATTGAAAACCGCGCGCGCGAACCTGCATTCCCAAGCCGCCGCGGGTCGAGTCGGCCGCATCGGGATAGAAATGGTTCGTGAGAATATACTGCCGGTCTTCGTTGTCATCCATTACGAAATAAGTTTCAAGATCGGCATTCAGCACACCGTTTCCGAAGTAGCCATCCCATCTCCCATTCCATGTACTGGGGCGATCGGGCCAGCTGGAAGGCCAGGTCGTGGGGTCATCGCTGCGGGCAGGACTCGATTGAAACCGATTCGCATACCCCGGAAGCGGCCACCATCCGTACGTGACACCGGTTGACACATCATAGCGTGTATATTCGTAGTAGTTAGTCTCAAGAGGATGAATAATATTTTTGCTCGGGTCTTGAGTTTCGGCCTGAACGATTACCGCCACGCCGTCGATGTACGTATGATTCGTTCCTTTCGGCCACACTCCACTCAATGCCGGTTCGTTTTTCCAATCTGCTATCTCGCCGAAATTATAGTAGCAAGTCTCGACAAGATTGCCGTCCATAAGCCCCAGCTTCGTCTCGTTATGGTTTCCCTTGTTCTTATCGACAAGCTGCTGAGCATGCAGCCGGGAGATCATGACACCGAAGAAAAGTGCCGCGACGACCAGTTTCATCAACGAGATTCTTTCCCGCCGTATATTATGGTGACAGAGATCCATATAATTAGAATATTAGTGACAAGCCGATTTCAACTTGCCGCGGTGCGGAGTAAAAATCGGGATGCGTATAGTATTGTTGCAGCGTATTGTCGCCGCGCACCGGCTGCGCCGCCTGCTCCGCTTGTGTCAGCGCCAGCGTGTACCCAGCCCGCCCTGTGTCTGTGAAAACATTGATCTCATTTGCGGTGTCGAAGAGATTATAAATTTTCAAAAAGAGAGAAAGGGGAAGGTCGTACAGGTTAAGATATTGGGTGATGTACATATCCGTGTTGAAGAACATCGGCATATTCCCGCTGTTTTCCAAGCCTGTCCGCTGGTTCTGAAACGCGGGGGTATACGGAAGTCCCGATCCGAGCTGCACGACGAAACTGGCGAGGAGCCCCTTCGGGTCTCCGGCCGTGATGGTGAAGTTAAGGGAATGCCGGCGGTCCCAATTCAACGGCACGAGCTCTTGATTGATGGCGATCGGCGGGTTTGCCGTTGCTTTGTTATAGTCATCTTCCGGGTCCGAAGTGTTTCCTTTTGCAACCTGGTATGTGTAGTCGAGGTTTGCGCCGAAACCGTCAGCCAAACGCTTGTCGAGCGAAATCGTGAAACCCTGCACTGCACCGTAATCGACGTTCACGTATTCTCCAAACTTCACGAAATTATTCTTGAGGAAGAGCTGGAGTCCGAGCAGGTTTCGAATATCTTTGTAATATCCCGTAACAGTGAGGCCGAGATTGGGGGCGAGTTCTTGCTGTAAACCGATTTCATACATTGTCGTTCGCTGCGGCTGCAAATCGGCGTTGCCGATGGTGCTTCCGATGAAGTCCGGATAATTTCCGGTCAACGGGATTCTGAAATTCGGATTCTTGTATAAATATTCGAACGCCGGAATTTGGAAAAAGTGACCGTACGAAAGGTGAACGGCTCCTTGATCGGTGATGGGATAGGAGATGCCAATTCTGGGACTGAGCTGGGACTTCGCAGATGCCTTCGTGACGAGTGAGTCTGGAAACGGCGACTGCAGCTGGTCAAGTCCAGCAATGTTGTTAGGATTCTTTAACCCAACTCCGTCGGGTTGAAAATAATCGAACCTCAAGCCGACGTTTACAACAAGGTACGATAATTCTATCTTGTCCTGAATATACGCCGCCAACTGATACGGACTATTGTCGTAGGTATTGAAATCAAAAGAACCGGGGACGGGCAGTGCCGGCACAAATCCGCTCGAAGCGTCAACATGCACCTGATAATCTCTGTAATTCAGGAAATGTAAATCACCTTCGACGCCGGCTTTCATCTGATGGACGTTTGTCAGTTGAGAGGTGAAATCGATCTTACCTGTGTAGGTGTTCGTGTGATGGTAGAAGTGCCAATTCTGTGTGCCGCCGGTAAGGAGTGCATTGGCCCCCGCATCCATAAGCCGCTGGGGATTTACGTATCGCGGGTCGAGCGGATTCTCATACACGTACTCTTTGTACTCCGAATCAAACCCCGATGCATTGAAGTCGATAAACGATGAATTCCCGAACATAATGTTGTAGCTGGTCATCAGAAGAAGGCTTTTTTGGTACTGTGTATAGTTGCCGTCGGGATCAAGTTCAAATTGTTGATCGTAGTCATTGTACTGGTTATCTGAATAGATTCCCTGCAATGTCAATGCTTTCGAACCGCCGACATCAAACAAAAGTTTTCCCTGAAGGTTATAGCGCTTCTGATAATTCATCGGTACGTACTTTCCGTCGCCGGTTGCACCAATATACCATTGCGACGGATCGTTTGCAGAGAAGTTGGAAGAATCGGAAGGATTGAATACCCTCTTGCCGTAAAGATACCCGTCGTTATAATAGTAACGTCCGGAGAGAACAAACTTCATGAACTTTCCTATCCCCGGAACAGGACCGCTCACCAAGCCTTCGTAGTTTTGAAGGTCGGAGGGGGAGATGTGATTGATATTCTGAAATAGGCCGTCGCGCGTGGTAAGGTAATCGCCCGTATACACGTAAATATTCCCCGCGTAGTTATCGTGAGCGGTTTTTGTCACTTCATTTACGACCCCCGAGAGCGCCTCTCCATACTCTGCATTAAATGTACCGCTCAACACTTGAATTTCCTGCACGGTATTGATCTCAGCTTCGAGCTCAAAATCTCCTGAAAAAACATCGTTGACAGACATGCCGTCAATCAGGTATTTCACTTCATTGCTTCGGCCGCCGCGGAAATGCCCGTCGACAACGCCGGCTTGAAGATTGACAGCCGAGGAAACATCTTCAATCGGAAGCGACGCGATTTGATCGCTTGTAACCGTTGCGGTTGTCGACGTCAAATCTTTTTGCACGAGGGGACGCACGGCAACGACGTCCACTCCTGCCAACTCAACTCCTTGCGGTGTAAGAGAGAAGTTGATTTGCGTGGTGCGATCAGCATCAACATTAACATTGTCGACTGTTTGAGGCGCGTACCCAACGGCTGATGCCCGCAAACGATACGTCCCCGGTGGAATATTGATGATGTAATATTCCCCGTTCAGATCCGAGGCAGCACCATACGTCGTTCCCACAATGACAACATTGACTCCGATCGGGAGTTCCTTCGTTTGAGCATCGATGACCTTACCGGAAATCTTACCGGTGGTACCTCCGTAGGCGGCGGGCATGAACAGTATCAGAAGAAAGGCGGTAGCAATGATTAATTTCATTGTTCTCCGATGGAGTCGGTTTGCGCTTGCATCTTTCAACGTCTGAAAAATAGAGAACGGGGCATTTTTTCAAATGCCCCGCCCTATGGATATTACTTCAGGAGGAGCATTTTTTTCACAACTGCAAACTGGCCAGCCTGGAGTCGGTAGAAGTAGACACCGCTGCTCAGAACTGAACCGGCACTATTACGGCCGTCCCACGTAACAGAGTATTGTCCGGCAGCCACGGGCGCGTTGACCAGCGTCCGCACTTCCTGTCCAAGAACATTGTAAATAATCAGAGATACCAATCCGTCTTTTGGAACACTGTAGTTAATCTTTGTTGACGGGTTAAACGGATTCGGATAATTGTTTGAAAGATCAAAGATGTGAGGTGTATTCGCGCCCGCAGCTTTGACCCCGGTTGTAGAAGCAATCTTCTCGACATCCAGGTCGTCAAAATAAACGGTCCCGACAAATGTCGAGTAAACATGCAACCGTGTTTCCATTGCAACAACGCCGGTTGGAATCAGGAGATCGAGCGAATACTGGGTCCAATCGAAGGAGGTGACGGACGGGAATACAAATTGATAGTCCGCTCCCTGCGTATTATATCCGTCGTTGTTGCCGTACTTTGCAGACCATTGCGGTGTAATTCCAACCGACCATGTTGTCGGATTTTTTGCCGCCGAATCAGGGACTAATCCGCTTGCCTTGATCCATACGGTTACACGCACACTGTCGCCAGCATGAATTGTCCCTTGATCGACATTGCCAAACGGAATTAATTTTGTCCCAACATAACCGTCATGAGCTGCTCGCCCGGCCGGCATGTTGAACATGAGAGAGTGTGTGCCCGAATGTGCTGTTGAACTCGTTACTCGCGTGTTCTCAAACCCATTTGACAACAATGCATCGTTCCCTCCGTTCGGCGGCAACCAGTAATACCAGCCCGTTGGCACGCCTACCGATGTATTCCAATCCTGTCCTGCCCAATTCCCTCCTCGTCCTGTGAACAGAAAATCATCCGCCCATACCG
>JBAUMC010000038.1:0-1698 GCA_049578505.1 Bacteroidota bacterium
CAAATCAACAATCACGCTAACGTGCTAAACTTGCAGTGGCATAACCACTCGCTCAACCTGACGGAACCAGCCGTTGATGATTTTGCACGCGCGAAAAAGGGAGTTACAATCGGACGCAGCTTGCCACGCGCGGAATGGATTCCGTTCCTGCGGCGCTTCGCCGCCGCAGGTTAGCTCGGTACCGTTAGGCAGCAAAACAAACTATGACAAACCTAACCGTCTTAATGCTCTTCCTTCTTGCGGTTTTCCCCTGCACGAAATTGTCAGAGCAACTACTGCAGTCGTCACATCAAATTCCATCTTCAAATGGATTTGACGTTGACTCTTTACCTGGATATTCTGTAAGACTTAAAAACAAACACATCCAAATTCTGAAAGAAAAGAAAATTGCTTTTTCTGCTGATGTGATTGTAATGGATAAGTATTATTTCCGGGCGGCCAGAGAAATAGATAGTGTTGATATTGAAAGAGGATTTATTCTTGCACGGGCATTGGGAGGTCCGCCAATTGCAGAACCACCGGGTTGTTCGATGCTATATTCGATTGATTCAACCAATGAATATTACAACAAATTTAACACTCGCTGTTTCTATGTTAAAATTAGAGGAATTGATTCTTGTCAAGACGTTGCACCTGATACCTCATACTTTCAAGGCTATTTCGTCGATATCGCTCAAGGCGAAAGCTATGAACTAATTCAAATTCCTAATTCCCTTGATTTCTTAGGTGACAAGACTCGTTCTGAAGTATATCAAATGTTAGCGGATAATATTAAACTTCGACATTAACCGAACGGTCTGTTGCTGCCTAACCAGTCGCTCAAGCTGACGGAACCAGCCGTCGACGATTTCGCCGCGCGTTGTTGGACGGACTTAGGAGCATCTGACTGGAACGTCCGCGCAACGAACTACCTTGCGGCGGCTTCTCGCCGCCGCAGCTTAGCTCCGGTCCGTTAGGTGGCGATACACAGTTGTTATAAAAGAAAAAAATATTAGGGGTGAAAAGAATTGACCTACAACCAGTCATTTATCTACCAACATTTCCTTTTTAAATTCAGTGGTGTATCAAATACCAAAACTTGTAGTATTGTTAGTTTTAAAAATTGTTTCTAATGTAAAGCCTTGGTTAGTACGAAAGGGTATTCTTATCAACATACAAGTATCGCCGCCTAACCAGTCGCTCAAGCTGACGGAACCAGCCGTCGATGATTTAGCACGCGCGAAACAAATAGTTGCTTGTTGGACATGACTTAGCTCGCGCGGACTGGATTCCGCGCCGACGCAATTTCCGCCGTCAGCTTAGCTCCGGTCCGTTAGGCGCCTTCAGGGAGGATCCTATGAACATCACAATTCGACTTTTAAACTTCGTTTTCATTCTTGGCCTTGCTCTGTCACTCACCGCGTGCAAGCCAAAATCAGAGACTCCGACTGCCCCTATGAGCATGAGAATCGAGATAGATACCACATACGTTCGAGGAGATTCTTTGGGTTCAATCGGCGGACCAGGATTCTACTTCAAGGGATGCCCTCAGACAGTAGATTTCAATCCTTATTCGGGCGACTCAGTCGTGAAGATGCTGGTCGATTCAAATTTTGCCGTACTCGAGTTTTGGTATCCGCAAGAACCAGATAGATGTCTCGACCCCGTAAACCAAGAAAAAGAAATCGTTAAACTCGATCAACCTGATACCACAATCTT